>DPBR01000021.1:0-1178 GCA_003516865.1 Oscillospiraceae bacterium | reverse complement strand
CATATTGAGGAAAATCACGATTTTTTCGTTGACCTCGGAAAAACCGTTTTTTATGGATTGTGCGGAGATTGCGCAAAAGGAGAAAGAAATGCTTAAGAAAATTTGCGCGTTTTTGCTGATAATCGGAGCGGCTTTGCTCTGCGGCTGCAAGAACGGCGTTGATAATAGCGGAAAACTGAAAATTGTCACAACGATTTTTCCCGCGTATGACTTTGCGAGAAGCGTTTTCGGCGATACCGCAGAAGTTACTATGCTGCTGAAACCGGGTATGGAAAGCCATTCCTACGACCCCTCCGCAAAGGACGTCGTTAAAATAGACGAGTGCGATTTGTTTATCTATAACGGCGGCGAGTCGGACAAGTGGGTTGAAAATATCCTCAAATCGACCGATAATGTTAACGCTATGAAGATGGTTGACGCGGTTGAAATGCTTGGCGAGGAGCACACCGAGGGTATGACCGCCGATGAACACGACGACCATAATCACGATGATGAAGAAGAATATGACGAGCATATCTGGACTTCGCCGAAAAATGCCGCGCTTATTGTCGCAAGCGTTCGTGATAAAGCAAAGGAGATTTCTCCCGAAAACGCCGCTGTTTTTGAAAAAAACGCCGCGGATTATATCGAAAAGATAAACTCTCTGGACAAGCGCTTTGAGGAGCTTTTGACAGGGGAGAAGCGATATTTTGTATTCGGCGACAGGTTTCCGCTGTTGTACTTTTTCAAGGAATACGGACTGAAATATTATGCGGCTTTTCCGGGATGCGGTTCCGAAACCGAACCCTCGGCGCAGACAATCTCGTTTCTTTCCAAAAAACTTGGCGAGAGCGACGCGGTAAAAACTGTGTTTTATATTGAGCTGTCAAATCACAAGCTTGCCGAAAATCTTGCAGCGGAGAACAATCTCCCTATTGCGGAATTTCACACCTGCCACAACATCACATCAGACGATTTCGAGGCGGGAGAAAACTATGTTTCGCTTATGGAGAGGAATTACGAAACGCTTAAAACTGCGCTTGGCAAGTAAAGCGTTTCTGGAGGTGCAGAGCTATGCTGATTAAGGTTGAAAACCTTACTTTGTCATATGAGAATATGACGGTTATTGAGAATTTAAGCTTTGATGTTGCGGACGGCGATTATCTTTGCATTGTCGGCGAAAACGGCTCCGGAAAAAG
>DPBR01000048.1:61715-63826 GCA_003516865.1 Oscillospiraceae bacterium | reverse complement strand
TGCTCTCCCAGCTGAGCTAAACTTCCACAGCGCTTTTCAGCGACTATTATATTATACACATTTTTCGCCGAAAAGTCAAGCACTTTTCAAAATATTTTTAATTTTTCGCATCTTTCAGCAATTTCAACATATCTTGTGCTGAAAAAACGTACTTTTTGTTGCAAAAATGACAACAAACCTCGGTATCTTTCTTCTCATCAATAAGCCGCTGAATTTCCTCCTTGCCGAGAGAAATGAGAATTTGTTCGGTTTTTTCTCGCGAACAGCCGCAAAAATAGCCGCACTCCCAGCTGTCGAGAATTTCTGCGCCAAGTCCCGAAAGCGCCGTCATCGCGATATGTTCGGGCGTAAGGCGCTTTTCAAGCATCTGCGAGATATCGTCCATATTTTGGAGATTACGTTCGAGAATTTCGACCGCTTTATCCGAAACGGGCGGTACAATCTGAACCATAAACCCCGCCGCAGCCTCGATTTCTGCGTGTTCACCAAAAGAAATTCCGAGCGCGACAACCGTCGGAAGCTGCTCGCTTATAGCGTAATAAGACGTGATATCCTCGGCAATTCCGCCCGAAATCAGCGGAACCTGCCCGCAATACGGCTCTTTCAGCTCCATATCCTTGATAACCGTAAGCGAACCATCGTTTCCGACCGCAGCTTCCACGTCAAGCGAACCGTCGGGCTTTGCGGGGAGATTTACAACAGGATTTGTGACGCTGCACTTCACGTTTCCGCGGTAATCCGAAACCGCCGTGAGCGTTCCGCACGGACCGCCGCCGTTAACGCGCAGAGTAAGCTCGTCGTCCTTATATTTCAGCATTGCGCCCATCATCGAAGCCGCCGTTGTCAGCCGTCCGAGAGCAGCCGTCACAACCGGCGACGAGCCGTGAAGCCGCGCTATTTCACGCACTATATCCGTAGAATCGAGAGCCGCGCAAAGCACGCTTCCGTCCTCGGAGAGAGTTCTTACAATTTTTCCCATAATTTCACCTGTTAATTATCTTTTCTGCGCCGCAAAAAGGATTTTTTCGCTGTTTTCGGCGGGATTTTCAAAAGTCAGATATTCATACGAGTTCACAATCTCAAAGCCGCTTTCTTCAAGCATTTGCGCGATTTTTTTCGCAGGGACTGCAATCTCCGAAAAGCTTTCGCCGCCCCGCGTATACGAGCCGTCGTCCTCCTCAAAGAAAATGTCGAGGTCAATCAGAACGCGTCCGTCTTTTTCCTGAAATTCGTTCTGCCAAACGCAATAAGCCCCGTCAACGTCATACACAAACGTGTTGTCGGCGAGAATTTCGCGGTGCTTGTAAAGAGTGTTCACGTCAAAAACAAACGCGCCGCCCGTTTTCAGGCAGTTTGCCGCGCACTTGAAACAAGCCCTGATTTCTGCGGGGCTTTCAAGGTGGTTTATGCTGTCGAGCGTTGAAATAACCGCGTCAACCTCTTCTCCGATATCGGCTTTCGACATATTCTGACAAATCCACTCTGCTTCGGGCATTTTTTCTGCGGCAAACGAAAGCATTTCTGTTGACCCGTCAAGCCCTATCATATCAAAACCGCGCTGTGCGAGCCTTATAGTGAGATTTCCCGTTCCGCAGCCCATATCCAGAACGCGCGCGCCGTCCGTTATTCCGCGGATTATTTTTTCGTAATAATCGGCGATTTCGTCGTATGGAACGTTTTCGGTTAACAGGTCGTAGACTGCCGCAAAATCCGCATAACCGCGCTCGTCACACATTGTACTTTATCCTGTCGAGAACGATTTCATATCCGCCCGCCGTCTGATAGGTGAGCGTTTTGTTTACGCGGGAAATTGTCGCCGTGGAAGCGCCGGTTTCGGTGACGATTTTGTTGTATACGGCGCCCTCGTTAAGCATTACGGCAACGCTCAGCCTCTGCGCCATAGCGTCAAGCTCCTGCGGCGTACACAAATCTTCGAGAAATGCCTCGCATTCATCCTCGGTTTTGAGCGACAGAAGCGCCTGATATAAAAGTCCGATATTATGCTTGCTTTTTTTCATATTCTTTTCCTCCATAACAGAGCCGAGGCAAATTCAAAATTCTTTTTTCACCAAATTGTATATTAATAATAGGCTTCACCGCATAATTATTGT
>DPBR01000048.1:53736-61374 GCA_003516865.1 Oscillospiraceae bacterium | reverse complement strand
GCCGTTAATTGTGCGGTGATGCCATAAACAAATTTGAATTTACCTTTTAAACACTTATTTTATTTTAGCATAATAAAGCTGAAAAGTCAAGCGTTTTCACAGATTAAAGTGATTGTTTTTGAAAAATATAATTAATTTCCAATTTTTTGGCAAACGATAAGATGATATCTGTTGTTTTATATCGATATGTGGTATAGTTATATAGGAAGGTTATAGAAAAAGGATAGGGTTGAATCGGAGGCGCTCAATGTGGAAAATTACGGAGGACGAGGTCTGTTTGGCGGGAAGCAGTATTAAAAGCTATGGAATAAGCCGCGGAAGCGTTGCGATACGCGACATTTCAACGCATAGGGACGAGATAAGCGAGTTTGTCGAGCTGCTCAACAGATTGGACGCCTCGGAAATTCACGCATATGATTTGGTTGAGGATTTTTTGGGAAAATAAACAGAAAGCGCCGCCGAATAACTTTGGCGGCGTTATAATATCAGAACCCGTTGTTTGCTTTTAGCAGACGGCGGCTTTTGTTTGTCAAAATCGGTCAGAAATGCACGGACGCAGGAAAGCGGCAGTCCGGCTGGGTCTTGCGCCTGCCGAACTGCCGCTGATAAATCAGATTTATCGCCGATTTTACTTCTTGGACTTAATATATTCGTCCATTGCCTTTGCGGCGGTTTTTCCCGCGCCCATTGCGAGAATTACCGTAGCGGCGCCCGTTACGGCGTCGCCGCCCGCAAAAACACCCTCTCTTGAAGTCTGACCAACCTCGTCCGCGATAAAGCAGCCGTGCTTGTTGGTTTCAAGACCCTTTGTGGTGTTGCGGATAAGCGGGTTCGGGGAAGTGCCTATCGACATAACAACGCAGTCAACGTCAAGCGTAAACTCGCTGTTCGGCTTTTCCACGGGTCTGCGGCGGCCGGAAGCGTCAGGCTCGCCAAGCTCCATTTCAATGCACTTCATTCCCGTAACGAACTTATGCTCGTCACCGAGAATTTCAACGGGATTATTGAGGGTTTTGAAGATAATTCCCTCTTCCATTGCGTGCTCGACTTCTTCTTTACGCGCAGGCATCTCCTCAAGACCGCGGCGGTATACTATGTACACATTCTCCGCGCCAAGCCGCTTCGCGCAGCGCGCAGCGTCCATCGCAACGTTTCCGCCGCCGACAACCGCAACGTTCGTGTTTTTCTTGATAGGCGTTTCAGCGTCTTCCTTGTACGCTTTCATCAGGTTTACTCTCGTGAGGAACTCGTTTGCGGAGTAAACTCCCTTGAGGTTCTCGCCGGGAATATTCATAAATCTCGGCAGACCCGCGCCCGAACCGATGAAAATTGCCTCAAATCCGTCCGCGAACAGCTCGTCAACCTCAATTGTCTTTCCGATAACAACGTTTGTTTCAATATTAACGCCGAGCGCTTTGAGGTTTTCAACCTCGTGAGCAACGATTGCTTTCGGAAGTCTGAATTCGGGAATACCGTATACCAGAACGCCTCCCGCAAGGTGAAGCGCCTCGAATACCGTCACGTCATAACCTATTTTTGCGAGGTCGCCCGCACAGGTAAGTCCCGAAGGACCCGCACCGATAACCGCGCACTTGTGTCCGTTCTTTTCGGGAGCTTTGGGCGCTTCCGTTGCGTTTTTGTTGTGCCAATCGGCAACAAAACGCTCAAGACGTCCGATTGCAACGGGTTCGCCCTTAATTCCGCGAACGCACTTGCTCTCGCACTGCGTTTCCTGAGGACATACTCTTCCGCATACAGCGGGCAGAGAGCTGCTCTTCGAGATAATCTGATAAGCGCCCTCAAAGTCCTTTTCGCGAATTTTTGCGATAAAATCGGGAATATCAATCGAAACGGGACAGCCGCCAACGCAGGGCTTATTCTTGCAGTTAAGGCAGCGGTTCGCCTCGTCGACAGCCTGTTCCTCGGTATAACCGAGCGCAACCTCGGAGAAATTCTTGTTTCTTACGTTCGGCTCCTGAGTGGGCATTTCATTCTTTTTTAAGCTCATATTCGGCATTTTACTTTACCCCCTTGAAGAGATTGCAGACCTCTTCGCGTTTTTCCTTTTCAAATTCCTTATACATCGAGCCGCGTTCGAGAGCTTCGTCGAAATCAACGAGATGACCGTCGAACTCAGGTCCGTCAACGCACGCGAATTTCGTTTCGCCGCCGACCGTAAGACGGCAGCCGCCGCACATTCCCGTTCCGTCAATCATAATCGGGTTCATCGAAACGACAGTCTTTATCCCATACTCTTTTGTGAGCTTACAGACGAACTTCATCATAATGATAGGACCGATTGCGATAACCTCGTCATACTGATTTCCCGCCTCGATAAGCTCTTTGAGTGCGTCCGTTACAAGACCCTTTGTTCCCGCGGAACCGTCGTCCGTCATTACCTTGAGAATATCGGAAGCCGCCTTGAACTCGTCCTCGAGGATAACAAGGTCCTTGTTTCTGAAACCAACAATCGAGTGTACCTCGCAGCCGCCCTCGTGAAGCTTTTTCGCAACGGGATAAGCAATCGCGCAGCCAACGCCGCCGCCGACAACCGCGACTTTCTTTTTGCCCTCGGTTTCGGTCGCTCTTCCGAGCGGGCCTACGAAATCCTGAATATATTCGCCCTCGTTCTTGTGATTGAGAAGCTCCGTGGTAGCGCCGACAATCTGGAAAATTATGGTGACTGTGCCTTTTTCGCGGTCGAAATCCGCAACGGTAAGCGGTATTCTCTCGCCGTTTTCATCAACGCGCAGAATAATAAACTGACCCAGCTGAGCCTTTGCGGCAACGAGCGGAGCGTCAATTTCCATCAGCGTAACCGTGGGATTAAGTACTTTTTTTCTTACAATCTTATACATTTTAATTCTCCTTTCGTAGAATACAACGTAATTATAACATATTCCACGCAATTTTTCAATAGTATTTTTTGCAATCGGGATATGCAAATAATACAAACGTTTGAAGAAATGTTGGTTAATTTTTTACAAAAAATCCCTTGACAAATTATTTAATTTGCATTATAATGTGGAATATCCAACAATTTTGCAAAGCGGAACGAGGTGAATGATATGGAGGAAAGTCCCGATATAGGGATACGGCTGAGAATGTTGAACAATGCCGTGCGCCGATATTTCGACCGCAATTCCGAATTTGCGAAGAAGCTCGACAAGCTGACCTGCTCGAACAAATGGATTATGGGATATCTTTTTGACGCGGAAAAAGAGGGGAGAGATGTTTTCCAGCGCGATTTGGAGAACAATTTCGGAATAACGCGCTCGACGGTATCGAAGGTGCTTTCGCTGCTTGAGAAGAAGGAGCTGATAAGCCGTGAAAGCGTTTCTCACGACGCGCGGCTTAAAAAAATCGTTCTGACCGAAAAATCCCGTGAAATCGGCAGAACAATGCGCCGCGAGCACGAAGAAATGGAAAAGAAGCTGCGAAGCGGTTTTTCGGACGAGGAAATCTCGGTTTTGTGCGGATTTCTTGAAAGAATGCAGAACAACATCGCTTCCTCCGAAAGCGGCGCGGCGGTAAAGAAACAGAAAACCGCCCGAAAGGAGTAAACAAATGATAAAAACTTTGGCAAAATGTATAAGGGAGGCGAAACTTCCCGCAATTCTTACGCCGATTTTCGTGCTGTTGGAATCGCTTATCGAAGTTATGATTCCGACGATAATGGCGAAGCTTATCGACGAGGGAATAACGCTCGGAGATATAAACGCCGTTGTGAAATACGGCGCAATTCTCGCGGCGCTGACGCTTGGAGCAATGTTCTTCGGCGTAACGGCGGGATATACCGCGTCGCGCGCTTCGTCCTATTTTTCGAGGAACGTAAGGCACGATATGTACTATAATATCCAGAACTTCAGCTTTTCAAATATCGACAAATTCTCGCCCGCAAGCCTTGTTACGCGCCTTACAACAGACGTTACGAATGTGCAGATGGCGTTTCAGATGCTCACGAGAATTGTGTTCAGAGCGCCCGCGATGCTTATTTTCGCGTGCATTTTCTCGTTTAGAACAAGTCCTGAGTTGTCGATGGTGTTCGTGTGGGTAATTCCGTTCCTCGCGATAATCCTTGCGATAATCATAAAGGTTGCGTTCCCGATATTCAGAAAGGTTTTCACAACCTACGACGACCTCAACAACGTCGTTGAGGAAAATCTTCGCGGAATACGCGTTGTAAAGAGCTTTGTGCAGGAAGAACACGAAAAAAGGAAGTTCTCGAAAATATCCGAAAAGATTTTCGGACTTTTCACAAAAGCTGAGAAAACGGTTGCGTTTAACGCGCCGGCAATGCAGATTGCCGTTTACACCTGTATGATTTTGATTTCTTGGCTCGGCGCGAACGAGATTGTCGCAAGCGGCAACAACGAGGCTTTCGGACTTACGACAGGCAGCCTTATGTCGCTTTTCACCTATACAATGCAGATTTTGATGAGCCTTATGATGCTTTCGATGATTTTTGTAATGCTCACGATGTCTAAAGCGAGCGCGGACCGCGTTTGCGAGGTTCTGAACGAAAAGAGCGATATAAACGACGGAGAGCGCAATCTCAAGGAGATTAAGGACGGTTCAATCGAGTTCCGCAACGTTTGCTTCAAGTACTTCAAAACCGCCGAAAACAACGCTCTCGACCATATCAATCTCAGGATAAACAGCGGCGAAACAATCGGAATTATCGGCGGAACGGGTTCTTCAAAATCCACGCTTGTGCAGATGATTCCGAGATTATATGACGCGATTGAGGGCGAGGTTTTTGTCGGCGGCGAAGATGTCCGCGACTATAACCTCGAAGCGCTGAGAAACAATGTCGCGATGGTTTTGCAGAAGAACGTGCTGTTTTCGGGGACGATTGCCGAGAATATCCGCTGGGGCAACGAAATCGCTTCCGACGAGGAGGTTGAAGCGGTCTGCCGCTCTGCCTGCGCGGACGATTTCATAGAGGCGATGCCCGAAAAATACAACACCTACATTGAACAGGGCGGAACAAACGTTTCCGGCGGTCAGAAACAGCGTCTTTGCATTGCCAGAGCGCTCTTGAAGAAGCCGAAAATCCTCATTCTCGACGATTCGACTTCCGCGGTTGACACGAAAACGGACGCGATGATTAGGCGCGCATTCAGGGAGGATATTCCCGACACAACGAAGATTATTATTGCACAGAGAGTTTCTTCGGTATGCGACGCGGATAAGATTATAATTATGGATAACGGTAAAATCGCGGATATGGGTACTTCAGACGAGGTTTACGCGAGAAGCCCCATTTACCGCGAGATTTACGACAGCCAGACAAAGGGGGCGGGCGAAGATGAGTAATGAAAGCAAATCAATGATGCACGGCGGACGGCCTCCGCACGGCGCACGCGTCCCGATGAAGTTCGATATTAAGGTTATAAAGCGGCTTTTGACTTATATGAAGCCGTTCCGCGGGCTTTTGATAATCGTTGGAATATGCATTGTTGCAAACGCGGCGGCAAGCGTTTCTTCCTCGCTTTTCATAAAAACGCTCATAGACGACAACATTATGCCTATCGTTGAAGCAACATCAAACGGCGCGGCGGCTGACTTTTCGGGACTTATCAGAACGCTTTTCCTTATGGGCGGAATTTTCCTTGTGGGAGCGATAAGCGCGCTGTTTCAGTCAAGGCTTATGGCGACGATATCGCAGGGCGTTCTCAAAAAGATACGCGACGAGATGTTTTCGCATATGCAGACGCTACCGATTAAGTATTTCGACACGCACACGCACGGCGATGTTATGAGCTTTTACACGAACGACGCGGACGCTATGCAGCAAATGCTTTCGCAGGCTCTTCCGCAGTTTCTGTCGTCGGGTATAACCGTAATCGCGGTTTTCTGCTCGATGCTGAGCCTTTCGGTTTGGCTTACGCTTGTGGTTGTGGTTGTTCTGGCGCTGATTATGTTTATCACCGCAAAAGTTGCGGGTAAATCGGGAACTTTCTTTATTCGTCAGCAGAAGTCAATGGCGAGCCTCAACGGTTATATCGAGGAAATGGTAAACGGACAGCGCGTTATAAAGCTGTTCTGCCGCGAGGATAAAGCGAAAGAGGGCTTTGACGAACGCAACTTGGAGCTTTCCGAGAACATCTGCAAGGCAAACGCTTTTGCAAACGTGCTTATGCCGATAAACAACTGTATGGGCTATCTGCTGTACGTTATAATCGCGATTGTGGGCGCGGTTCTCGCGATAAATAACGCTATGAACGTTGCGTGCTTCTCCGTGGATATACTCTCGCTCGGCTCGATTGCGGCGTTTTTGCAGCTCTCCCGCAGCTTTATCGGACCTATCGGTCAGGTATCGCAGCAGCTCAATTCCGTCGCTATGGCAATGGCGGGCGCAGGACGTATCTTCAAGCTGCTTGACGAGGAAAGCGAAACCGATAACGGCTATGTTACGCTTGTAAACGCAAAATACGATGAAAACGGCAATCTTACCGAAACGGAAGAGCGCACGCATATCTGGGCTTGGAAGCACCCGCACGGCGACGGAACGCTCACTTATACCGAACTTAAAGGAAACGTCGTGCTTGACGACGTTGATTTCGGGTATGTTCCGGAGAAAACGGTTCTTCATAATATCAGCATTTACGCCGAGCCGGGTCAGAAAATCGCGTTTGTCGGCGCAACGGGCGCGGGCAAAACCACGATTACCAACCTTATCAACCGTTTTTACGATATTGCGGACGGAAAAATCCGCTATGACGGCATCAACATCAACAAGATAAAGAAAGCGGATTTAAGGCGTTCGCTTGGCGTGGTTCTTCAGGACGTAAACCTGTTTACGGGAACGGTAATGGACAATCTGCGCTATGGAAAGCCCGACGCAACCGATGAGGAGTGCATTGCCGCAGCGAAACTCGCAAACGCGGACGGATTTATCAGAATGTTGTCGGACGGCTATAACACGGTGCTCAAAGGCGACGGAAGCGGTCTTTCTCAGGGACAGCGCCAGCTTATTTCGATAGCGCGAGCGGCTGTCGCAGACCCGCCGGTTATGATTCTCGATGAAGCGACAAGCTCGATTGATACACGCACGGAAGCGATTGTTCAAAAGGGAATGGACGCGCTTATGAAGGGAAGAACGGTGTTTGTTATCGCGCACAGGCTCTCAACCGTCAAAAACTCCGATGTAATTATGGTTCTCGACCACGGAAGAATTATCGAGCGCGGTTCGCACGATAAGCTTATCGCGGAAAAAGGTCAATATTACAGACTTTATACAGGCGCGTTTGAGCTTGAATAAAACAAAAACGGGAGGATTTTGGTTCTCCCGTTTGCTTTGTGATATCCTAGCTTTTTGGTACGCGAACAGGGGCTGGCTTCTGCGAAGCCAAGGCGATTTTGGGGGCGTCGAACCCCCAAAATCGCGTGAACGCTCCCGAAAATCCTCAGGCTGGTGATTTTCGGGAGCGTTCACATTCAAGTTTTACCAACTGCTTGCTTTGCAATAAACATAGTTTTAACCGAGCTTGCTCGTTTGATTGCTTTGCGAAACAGGTAGGTTTTTGCCAACTCGTTCCGTTTGACTGCCGGACCGCAGTCAAAGATAGATTTGCAATAAGCCTGCTCGCACGTTTGTGTTGCCTAAAGTCAACACAAACGCTGGGGGAAAAC
>DPBR01000048.1:41589-53500 GCA_003516865.1 Oscillospiraceae bacterium | reverse complement strand
TTTCCCCCAGACCCCTTTAGCGCTTTTTTACGCGTATTTGTCGCTTCGCTCCAGTCCCGCGCTTCGCGCGGAGTGCCTCCGGCGGTTTAGAACCTTTTTCTGAAGAAAAAGGTTCTAAAAACTCCAAAAAGACTTCAATCGCTTCGCGGTGCTTAACCAAAGCTCGGTGAAAACTTGGAGCAGTTTAGCGGGACTCGCTGCCGAGTTGCACCTGTGAGGCAAACTGAGCCACTGACGCGAAGCGAAATAAAAGGTCTTAGGCCGCCGGAGGCACTGAAGCGAAGCGACCGACTGAAGCGAAGCGACCGACTGAAGCGAAGCGTCAACCGCCGATAAACTCTCTGATGAGAGAATTTTCGGGAACTATGCTGCTGTCAACGGGCGAAAGCAGCTTCAGAAAATACTCGATGTCTGAATAATCACAGTAATCCGCGCAGTCTGCCGAAGCTTTCTCAAGCTCAGGGAGGAGAATATCGCGGTAAACCAGCGGTTCGTACTCAATAAACGTATCGATATCGAAATTCGCGCGGTTCTTGTACGGCATAATATAGAGGTTTTCGCCGCGCTCAACGGACTTGAAGAACTCAAAAGTTTCGCTTATACTTCTGCCGCGGTACAGTTTGTCGCGCATAAGTCTGCGCATAAGCCTGATTTTCGATGGGTGAAGAATTTTTTCTCCATCGGAAATTCGCGTTCTCACGCTGACGTAAACGCAGGTGGTGAAATCCTCGGAATTTCCCGTAACAAGCGGATTAAGCGCGTGTATTCCCTCAAGAATTACGATATCGCCGCCTGTTCTTTTGAGCGGCAACCCGCTCTGACGCTCCTGTTTTGCGAAGTCAAACAAGGGAACTTCGATTTCTTCGCCTTTAAAAAGCATTTCGAGGTGATTTTTGAACAGAGGGATATCAAGCCTCAGCGGGCTTTCAAAGTCAATATTCCCGTTCTCATCGCGCGCAGCCTCGTTTTCGTGCATCGGAAGAAAATAGTTATCCATCGAAATCGTGTGCGCCTTGCAGCCCATATCCGCAAGCAGAACCGCAATTCTGTGCGCGGACGTGGTTTTTCCCGAACCCGACGGTCCCGAAAGAAGCACAACCGGTCTTTTTTCGCGGCGTTCAAATATCCCCTGCGCGGCGTTTTCAATCTGCTCAGCGTAGATTTTTTCGCCGTCGCCGATAAGCTGTTCAGGCGACTTTGCGGCAGTATTTAGCTGTTCAACGGGAATATATTTCATAATATGAAGCCTTTCGGTTATTGTTTATTCTGAAGAAAAACGCGCTTGAAGCTCTCGAAATCCTCCGAATAAGCAAGCGCGAACATTGTCCTCATCGCCGCGTATTGCGCGGTCATTTTCCCTGCGTCAACAACGCCGCACTTTCCGAGAAGCACGCTTCCGACCTTATACAGCGAAAGATTGCTCCCGCCGCGCAGAACCTGCGTTGACATCACAGCGTAAGCTCCGCGTTCAAGCAGCTTTTCGAGCCATTCCGACCAGCCGCGGCAAGACGGTATTCCGCCCATTCCGAAGCCGAGAACGACAACCGCCTTTGTGTTTTCGGGAATAATAGGCGGTTCAGCGCCCGGAGTTATCGTAACAACGGCAACTCTCTCGTCCATTCTGTCGAAAAATCGCGTTTCACCGTGCTGTTTTTCGCGCTCGTTTACGCTCTCGAACGCTGAAACGCTCTCCGTGTCAACCTTGACCGCGCAGCAACCGTCGATTATTTTCCCGTCAAATACAACGCAGACGCCGCGCGAACCCTCGTCTGCGGCGTAAAAAAGCGCATTTTTGAGATTTTCGGGAGCGTCCGAGCCGCGCGCGCCCATAGGTTTCATACTCCCCGTGAGCACAACGGGCTTTTCGCTGTTTTCTATAAGGCAGGAAAGCGCCGCAGCCGCATAGCCGAGCGTATCCGTGCCGTGCGTTATCACAAATCCGCAGTAATCCGCGTATTTCTCACGAATAAGCTTCGCAAGCGCCGTCCACTCGCTCGGCGACATATCCGTGCTGTCCTTGCAGAACGGCGAAACGCAGTCAATCTGCGTATTTTCAGGCAGCTCCGGTACTTTTTCGAGAAGTTCTTCCGCCGTGCTTTCGGGCGTTCTGCCGCTGTTGACGTCGGAGCAGGCTATCGTGCCGCCCGTGGTTATCAGAAGAATTTTTTTCAATTTCAGCGCGGCTCTACGATAAATTTCATCGCCGTGCGTTCTTCATCGTCGATAATGACAGTCGTAAACGCGGGAATACAAATAAGGTCAACGCCTACAAGCGCCATATAGCTTCTCGCGATTGCTATTGACTTTACAGCCTGATTTGCCGCGCCCGCGCCGACAGCCTGAACCTCGACCTCGCGGTTTTCGCGTACAACTGCCGCGATTGCGCCCGCAACAGACTTCGGTACGGAATGTGCCGATACCTTAACCACTTCCATCTTACTCACCCTATGAAACAATTATGTTTCACCTTTCTGAATAGTTTATTATGGTCACCTCTAAAAACCTCCTTCACGGCAGATTTCTATGACTTATATCATCTGCGTCGTTACCAAACCTTGAAATACATCAAGTATACGCATTATCGCTTCGCGAAAACGCTGCGGTTTGGCGCCTAGCATCTGATATAAGTCATGTACGAAATCTGCTCGCGTCCCGGTTTTTAGAGGTTCCCTTATATAAATTATTTTGAATTTCTGCAAAAACGTTCAATCGAAACGCACTTTCCGCTTTTTTCATCAATTTCAAGGCAAACTCCGCATATTATGCACTCGCCGCCCGCAAAAACGTGTCTGATATGACGATATGTGAGAAATTTTTCGATTATGATGTCCTTTTCAACGCCGAGAACCGAGTCTTTCGCGCCCGTCATTCCAACGTCCGTTATATAACCCGTGCCGTCGATAATCTGCTCGTCCGCGGTTTGAACGTGAGTGTGCGTTCCGAGGACAGCCGAAACCTTTCCTGCGAGGAAAAATCCCATTGCGCGCTTTTCCGAAGTAGCCTCCGCGTGAAAATCAACGATAATATTCTTCGCCGCCGTCTGCGAAAGCAGTTCCTCCGCGCACTTGAACGGATTATCCACAGGCTGCATAAAAGCCGTTCCGATGAGGTTTATCACGCACACCTTAAAACTCCCGAAATCCAGCTCGCACATTCCGTTTCCCGGAAGCGCGCTTCCGAAATTCGCGGGACGGATAAGCCTGTCGCTGCGCTCGAATTCCTCGTTTATTTCGTGCTTGTTGAACGCGTGATTTCCTGTTGTGATAACGTCCGCGCCCGCGTCAAAAATCGTCTGCTCCGAGCGGCGGTCGACGCCGTTTCCCTCGGCGCTGTTTTCGCCGTTTACAATAACAAGCTCGGCTTTATACTCGTTCTTAATCTCGAAGAGCTTTGAGGAAAGAGCTTCGCAGCCGCTTTTTCCGACAACATCGCCTATGAAGATTATTTTCATCAGCGGAAAATAACCTGGTCGTTGCCCGCGCCCACGCCGATTATCTTAATCGGGCAGCCGCAGAGTTCTTCAAGGCGGGTTATATACGCGCGGCATTTTTCGGGAAGCTCTTCAAACTTGCGGCAAGCCGAAATATCGCCCGTATATCCCTCGATTTCTTCATATATGGGAGTGCAGTCGGCGAGTTCTTCAAGGGTCATCGGGAAGTCGCTGAGAACGGTTCCGTCGGACTTCTTGTACGCCGTGCAGACCTGAAGATTTCCGAGGTTGCTCAGAGTGTCGAATTTGTTGATGGCAAGCGCGGTAAGACCGTTTACGCGAACCGCGTGCCGCATAATAACCGCGTCAAACCAGCCTGTTCTTCTCGGCCTGCCCGTGGTAGCGCCGAATTCCCCGCCCTTGTTTCTGATAAGTTCGCCAAGCTCGTTGTCAAGCTCCGTGGGGAACGGACCGTTTCCTACACGGGTTGTATAGCTCTTTCCGACGCCGATTACCTCGTCGATAATCTTCGGGCCTATTCCGGTACCGACGCAAGCGCCGCCCGCAATCGGGTGCGACGAGGTGACGAACGGGTACGTTCCGAAGTCGATATCAAGAAGGGTCGCCTGCGCGCCCTCGAAAAGCACTTTTTTGCCCTCGTTATATGCGTTAAACGCGAGAACAGAGCCGTCCGTGATATATTTTGCAAGCTTTTCGCCGTAAGCCTTGTACTCTTCGTAAACAGAGTCAAGGTCGAGCGCCTTTCCGCCGAATACTTTTTCTATGATAAGATTTTTCAATTCGCCGGTATTTTTCACGAGTTTTTTCAAACATTCGGGGTGAACGAGGTCGTACATACGGATACCTACTCTGTCCGCCTTATCCGCGTAGCAAGGGCCTATACCTCTGCCGGTTGTTCCAACGTTAACGCCCGTCTGCTTTGCCTTGAACTCTTCTTCAAGCTTGTCAAGCTCCCTGTGCCACGGCATAATAACGTCCGCGCGCGCGTCTATTCTCAGATTATCGCAGGATATCCCGTGCTTGTTCATCTCGGAAATTTCGCCGAGGAGAACGCCGGGGTCTACAACGACTCCGCTTCCTATCAGACAGAGGGTCTGCGGGTAGAGAATGCCCGACGGGAGCAGGTGAAGCTTATAGGTATCCTTTCCGTGAACGACCGTGTGACCTGCGTTGTTTCCGCCGCTTGAACGGATAACAACGTCCGCTTTTTTCGCCATAATGTCAATGATTTTACCCTTGCCCTCGTCGCCCCACTGGGTTCCGACAATAACGCTTGAAGCCATAATAAAATCCTTCCTTATTATATGAAATTTTTGCTGTTTACTTAATTATTTTACCGCCGTGCTGTTTAATATTCTTTTCCTTAATATTAATCGGCTGTTCGCTTCCTCCGCGGTCGGTAAACACCGCCGATTCGTCGTAATCCGGAATTTCGGGGTTTTTCTCGCCCGTTTTTTCGTAATACGGATTGATAAGCACTTTCTGAATTGTCGGATAGCAGGAGCAGAATGAAATCAGCGCAAGCCACGCAAACGGAACAATCGGCGTCAGGAACACAACAAACAGCCAGAACCACCAAATAAGCGCCGCATAACCGAAGAAAAACGCAAGGGTTATGATATCGCCGACCGGATTAAGGAAAACAAGCAAAAGCGAGTTTCTCACGATTGCGCCGAGCTTCAGGTCGAGAGCCACAATCTGCGGATAGATGTAGAAGCTCATCATAATCACGAGCGCAACTCCCACAAGCGAAATCACATAAAAAACCTTTCCCGTGGTATCCATTTCGGGACTTTGACTGTAAACAAGAATTGAGAACACGCCGAGCGCAACAGCCGCGATATCAAGCAGCCCGATAGGAAACGCCTGCTTGAAATTTTTCTTGAACTCGCGCTTGAAGTCGTGGAAGATAAACTGCGGCTTTTCAAGGTAGAAATTCCTCATAATCGCAGTCATAGCCGCGGTTGCCGGACCGATTGTAACAATCGGCAGACAGAAAAGAAAGTAAATCAGATTAATCTGAAAATAATTCCAGAACTTGCTGACAAACAGCTCGCAGAACCGCTTGAACGGCTTTTTCCGACCCGCGCCCTTTGAAACGCCGCTTCCCGCTACTCCGTTATTGTAAAACAAACCCATCAAATCATTCCTTTTATTTAAAATGCGCGATTTTTACCTGAAAAACGGCTCGATAACAAGCCCCGCAATCATAACCAGAGCGAGGATTATCGCCGCGACGCGGCATATTCTCATAATTTTTGCGCGTTTTTTCTCGTCCATCAGCGTTTCTCCCGCATAAAATCAATGCCATTATTTCCGATAACCACAAAAATCTGCCGCAAATATGGCTTTTCGTGGCTGATTTTAGGTAACACCGCAAAATTATTTTCGTTCAATCACGCAGAGAGTTTTTCGTCAGAATGAACAAAACGACCGATGGAATACTGTATGTATTTCAAGGGAGTTTTGGATATTCTGACCGTATGATTTGTTTTACAAATCACACTAAAAATATCAAGTGAGCGAATGAAAAAGGCGAAGCCGCTAATTGTGCGGTGTTACCTTTATTATACAACAAAATCATTTGTTCTGTCAAGTGTTTTTGCCTGTAACGCAGTCAAAGCCCTTGGAGCTTACGGCGTAGATTTTTCCTCCCGCCGCGAAAGCTCTCGTAAAGCCTGTTTTGTCGTCATAGAGCGTTTTCGAGCCTTCGGTTCTGCCGAAAACCACATACTGTGAAATTACGGATACGCCGTCGAAATACTCGAACGCCGCGCCGCAGGAATCAGCCGCAAACGCCGTTGTTTCCGCGCCCTTAAGAACAAGCGTTTTCAGCTCGTCCTCCGTGAACGTTTTCGTGTATTTCCCGATAACGTCGGCTTTTTCGCCGTTCCTTTTGTAGAGCGTGATTTCAAGCCCGCCGTCAACGCTGAATACCGCCGCGTAATCGCCCGAAACAAATCCGTTCGTTTTCGTGAGCTTCATTGCCGACGGCTGCGAGATATCGCCGCAGTCAAACGCCGCAAAAAAGCCGTCCTTGTTCCCGACAAGCAGGCTGCTTTCCGAAATTTTCAGCTTTTCGGCTTTTTCCGCGAAGTTTGAAAGCGCGCTTTTCGCCGTGAAATCAGCCGAACGCAGATTTGCGTTTTCACCTTCAAGCGTTACCGCAAAGTCCTTTCCGAAAGCCGCGGCGGAGATTTTTTCGCATTTTTTCGCGGTAATTCCGTCCTTAAAGCTCACGAGCAGACCGTATTCGGTTTCATCGGATTTGCCGTTGAATGCGGCTTTGTAGTCGGCGCCCGCAGAAACCGGGTTTCCGAGAACCGCCTTTGCCGCGCTGTTTTCGCCGCTGTCAAGCGTATATTCCGCGCAAACCGCGAACGAACAGCCTTTCGTTCCGCTCACGGCGACATTTTCCGCGGTAAGCGGCTTTTTCTCGTCTTTTCCGACGCGCGGAAGATACACGTCCGTATCGTTCGCGGAAAAGCTCTTTGAATATTTCGGAACGTAAACCGAACCGAGCGAGATTTTTCCTCCGTCAAGCGAGAAATCGCTGAGAACGCCGTCCTGACGCACCGTGAAAAGCGCCGTTCCGTCCTTTATCTTCATATATCCGCATTCTTTTTCGCCCGCGCCGTCCGCATCTCCCGAGAACACGCAGTAAAGCGCGCCGTCCTGTTCAAACGCAGTCACAAAGCTTGTTTTCGCGGGTGGAACGATGTATTTCGCCGAGTCGAGAACCGTTCCGTCGAAGCTCTCGACCGAGATTTTATCGCTTGATACGCAGTAAACGTTCTTATCGTCCGAGAAATTCATTTCGCCGTTCTTATTGATAAGAAGTTCGCCGAAAATTCCGCAGCCGTCCGAATAAACGCAGATATCCCCGCCGCCGATAAATCTTTCTTCCTCCGGCATATAAGACTCGAAAACCCTTGTAAAAAGCTCGTCGTTAGTCTGCGCGAAGTACATTTCCGGGGCTTTTTCGCCGAATTTACCGGCAAAAACCGCAAGCGCCGCAAGCGCAGCCGCTCCGACCGCTCCCGCGATAAGCGCCTTTATGTGATATTTGCCGTTTGCGCGGGACTTCGCAGGTTTTTCGGGATAATCCTCTTCTTCCTCGTCCTCGCTGTAATCGTCCTCATAATGCGCTTCTTCGCGCTTTTCTTCGCGCGTAATTTTCGGTCGTTCTTTGCTGAAAAGCGTCTGGTCAATCTCAATAAGCGGCGCGGTTTCGCCGTTTTCAAAATCGCCATAATCCTCGTCCGCGCTTATTTCCGCTTCGTCCTCAACGGGAGATTCCGGCTCGCCGCTTTCATCAACTTCTTCATCGAAAATATCGCGCTCGGCGGACCGGTCGGGCGCGTTTTTCCGCATACCTGCAAGAATCCGCGTAACCGACATTGTTTCCGTCTGCTCAAAAACGGGTTCTTCGGCGGGAACTTCCGCGGTTTGCTCCGCGTATTCGCTTTCATCTTCCGCCGTGATATCCTCTGTTTCAATATTCTCCGCTTCGTTATCCGAAACGTCCTCGCGCGCGGAATGTTTATTTTCCTTTATAATATCGAAAATTTTCGAGAAATCCGAGGTCAGTCCGCCGACGTCGTGCGCGGGCGGTTCGGGTTCTTCAATTTTTTCGGTTTCTTCCGTATAGATAATTTCGGGTTCTTCGGCCGCTTTTTGGGCTGCGGTTTTCGGAACTTCCGCGTCTTTGGCGTTCTCGTCCTCCCTATAAGACCCGCGATTGTCGAGAAGCCGAACCTGCCTTAGCACTTCCTCAAGCGACGGCTCATCGGAATCCTCGTATTCTTCCGCGGGCAAAACACCCTTGGAAACGGGATTTACGGGTTCTTCGCGCTGTTTTCCTGCGGCTTCGGGAGCGGGATTTTCCGGTTCTTCGCGCTGCTTTCCGACAGCGGCGGGAACGCGGACTTCTTCCTCCGGCTCGTTTTCAACGTAACCGATTTCCTCGGCTGCATCGGACGATTTTTCAAGGCGGATTGTGAGCGTTCTCTCCCAGATTTGCCGCGCGGTATACAGCATAACCGTGTAATCTTTCGCGGTAAGCCCCGAATTTTCGAGCGTGAGAATGAGGTTTTGCAGGTTCATCGCGGGATTTCTCTCTATCTTTTCAACGCACGTTGCGGGCGCGCCGCACGCTTCAAGCAGATACTGGAAATCCGCCGAACCTATGCCGAGCGAACGCAGGCGGTTGAGGAACGTGAACGCGTCAAGTTCGGGCAGCTCTGCAGAGTCGTCCATCAGATATTCGATTATATTCTGCGGTATTACGTTTTCCGGAACAACTTTCCGCCGCATTTCCGCACGCATTTCCTCAAAAGTCATTTCTATTCTCCCCGATTACACGTTCAATCTTCAATTCCGAGCATTTGAGCCGCTTTAATCAGCTTTTTTCTCACGCTTCCCGCCGTCATTCCCGCAAACGCCGCCGTTTCCTCGACGGAAAATCTTCCCCCGACGTGCATAACTATAAGCAGCCTTTCGATATCGGGAAGCGTAAACAGCATTTTCTTGATTTCGGGCTGTTTTCCCGAAAGACCGCCGCCGTCGTATTCCTTAAAGAACATCTTTATTCTCGCGCAGAGCGTTCTCATCATAAAAACGCGGAACTGCGCTTCGTTCCTGAGCCTTGCAGCGGAGTTGAAACCGTCGCGCGCCGCTCCCGTAACCGCTTCAATCGCGTCGTTGTCGTTTTTCAGCGAATAGAACGCGGTGTAGTACATATCGCGGTAAACCGTTTCATAAAGCTTTGAAAAAGCCTTTGCGTCGCCGTTTGCCGCCATTGAAATAAGCTGCCTATACTCTTTTTTATCCATAAATTCCTCGGTTAGTCCTCTTTGTTTACAACAGCGATACCAAGCTCCGCGAGCTGCTCGTCCGAAACCTCGCCGGGCGCTTCGCTCATAAGCTCTGAAGCGTTCTGAACTTTCGGGAAAGCGATTACATCGCGCAGACTGTCGCAGCCGCACATAAGCATCGCAAGGCGGTCAAGACCTATTCCCGCGCCGCCGTGAGGAGGAGCGGCATATTTGTACGCGTCAACAAGGAAGCCGAACTTCATCTGAATTTCCTCGTCCGTCATTCCGAGCATCTCGAACATCTTCTGCTGAAGCTCGGGGTTGTTTATTCTGATTGAGCCGGAAAGCAGCTCAACGCCGTTCAGCACAAGGTCGTAGCACTTCGCGCGAACGCGTCCCTTGTCGCTTTCGAGGTAGGGAATATGCTCCTCAAGCGGCATTGTGAACGGGTGGTGCATTGCCGCCCATTCGCCCTTTTCGTCGTCGTATTCAAAGAACGGAAATTCCGTTATCCAGACAAAATTCCACTTTTCGGGAATAATTTCGAGCTGTTTCGCAACTTTCAGACGGAGCGCGCCGAGCGTCGGGAGTACAACCTTGTCCTTATCCGCGACAATAAGCGCAGCGTCGCCCTTTTCGCAGCCGAGCGCTGCGAGAATTTTCTCAAGCTCGCCCTCTTTCATAAACTTGCCGAACGAGCAGGAAGGCGCTTCGTCAACCCAGCGAACGTAAGCAAGACCCTTTGCGCCGATACCCTTCGAGAACTCTGTGAGCTTGTCCATTTCCTTGCGCGAGAGCTTTTCCGCGCCGTTTTTCGCAACGATACCGCGAACCGAGCCGCCGTTTTCGAGCGCGTTTTTGAACACGACAAAATCGCTGTCCTTAACGGTTTCGGAAAGGTCGGTAATCTCCATTTCAAAGCGCGTATCGGGCTTGTCCGAACCGAATCTGCTCATCGCCTCGTCATAGGTAAGGCGCGGCAGAGGAGTTTCGATTTCAACGCCCAGAACGTTCTTGTAAAGGCGCTTTATAAAACCCTCAAGGCACTCGAGAATATCGTCCGTGTCAACAAACGACATTTCAAGGTCAATCTGCGTAAATTCGGGCTGTCTGTCCGCGCGGAGGTCCTCGTCGCGGAAGCAGCGCGCAAGCTGGATATATTTGTCAAATCCCGAAATCATCAGAAGCTGCTTGTACATCTGCGGCGACTGCGGAAGCGCATAGAATTTTCCGTTGTGGATACGCGAAGGAACGATATAGTCGCGCGCGCCCTCGGGCGTCGATTTAATCATCATCGGCGTTTCTATCTCAAGGAAACCGTTTTCATAGAAATATTCCCTTGCACACTGCGCGATTTTGTGGCGCATAATGATGTTATCCTGAAGCGGCTTTCTTCTGAGGTCAAGATAGCGGTATTTCAGCCTTAATTCCTCGTTTGTCTTTGAGTTGCTGACAATCTCGAAAGGAGGCGTCTGCGCCTTTGAGAGTATTCTCAGGTCGTCGGGAAGAATTTCAACGTTTCCCGTCTTAATCTCGCTGTTTACGCTTTCACGCGCGCGAACCTTTCCCTTTACCATAAGAACGTCCTCGGAACGCACGGTTTTCGCCTTTTCAAACACGGATTTCTCGGTCGTTTCGTCAAACGCGAGCTGTACGATACCCGTTCTGTCGCGCAGGTCGATGAATATGATTCCGCCCTTGTCGCGAACACGCGCAACCCAGCCGCCAACCGTAACTTCATTCATTTCAAGCGCAACTTCATTGCAATAGCAGGTTCTTTTCAGACCTTTCATAGTATCCATATTATTTTACCCCTTAAAAAATAAGAATTTTTTACATATCAAGTTATTATAACATTTTTTTAACGCTTTTTCAAGGGGATAAAGTAAAAAAATAGGTGAAAACCGCGAATGACCCATTGACAAAAAATAGTTTACGTGTTATAATAAGAGTGGACTTGTTCAAACTATAATAATTACTTTTCGGGAGGATTACTTATGAAATCACTTTGGAGAAAAATCGGTTTTATTTTGGCTTGGTCGATACTTATTCTCGGAACCGTAGGCGCAATTGTCGGCGCGGCAACCGGAAGAACCTTTTACCTTTTCTGTGAAATCTTCGTTCCCGCGCTGTTCTTCTTCGCTTTTCTTATGGTTTATCTTGAACATACGAATAACGTTGAAATGCGCCTCGACCAGACTTATCGCAAGGAAAACGGTATGAACCAGCTTCCCGAAAACGCATATTCAAATATCCCCAACTTCGTTGCAACCGCAACGCAGCCCGCTCCCGCTTATCAGCAGCCCGTTCAGCAGCAGTTCCAGCAGCCTGTTCAGCCTGTTCAGTATCAGCAGCCTGCTCCTGCTCCTGCTCCTGTTCCTGCTCCTGCTCCTGTTCCTCAGCCTGTTCAGCAGCCCACTCCCGCTCCTCAGCCCGTTCCTACGCCCGTTCAGCAGCCTGCTGCCGAGCCTCAGCCGTGGACCTGCGTTAAGTGCGGTACCCTCAACAACGCAACCGCAAACTTCTGCAAAGGCTGCGGCAACAAAAAAGGCTGATTCCTTACTTAAATAAACCAAACTCCCCCGAAAAGGGGGAGTTTTTGCTTCGCTCTAGTGGATGGCTTCGCCTTCAGTGCCTCCGGCGG
>DPBR01000048.1:38151-41392 GCA_003516865.1 Oscillospiraceae bacterium | reverse complement strand
TTAAGAATCCAAAAAGACTTTTTAATTCCTTGGCAAAACTTCAAGTCTGCAATACTGCCCTATGAATCGAGTTATCACTCAGGTGGCGCATACGAATCTATGCCGGGTAAGACGCTCCGGCTGCTTGACTACAACAAAACAAAAACGGGAGAATTTTCGGTTCTCCCGTTACTTTGTATTTAGCGAACATAGCCGCAAATCTCGTGGAGCAACAAAGCAGGCATAGCTTCGTATTTTTCCTTTGAGTGATAGGTTAGCGCATAGGGCGGTAGAAGAAACTAAGACTTAAGCGCGAAGCGAGTAAAGTCTTTTTGGAGTTCTTAGAACCTTTTTCTTCAGAAAAAGGTTCTAAGCCCCGCGGGAGCGACTGGAGCGAAGCGACCTACTGAAGGCGCAGCAATCCTATCAATCCTTATAGAAAGCGGCGGCGAATTGTTCGAGGAGGGTGACGGTGCCATCGATGCCGAGGGCGGAGCTGTCGATGCAGACGTGGTAATTCTGGGGCTGACCCCAGCGTCTGTCGGTGTAATAGTTGTAGTAAGATGTGCGCTGTTTGTCGATACGCTTGACGTAATCTTCCGCGTGTTTCGCTTCAATTCCGTAGACCTCGACTGCGCGCTTTACGCGGACGTCAATGGGCGCGGTTATAAACACATTGAGCACGTTTTCAAAGTCGCGCAGAGCGTAATCGGCGCATCTTCCTATGATGACGCAGGAATGTTCGGAAGCGAGTTTTCGCTCGGCGTTGAGCGTTGCGAAGAAAAGCGAGTCGTCAAACGGCACACCGCCCTGTCCGTAAGTCGTGGACAGGAGATAGAGGAAGCTGTTCGTGCGCTTTTCGTCGTTTTCAACAAAGTGGCTCTCGTGGATACCGCTTGCCTTTGCCGCTTCCTCAAGAAGTCGGTGGTCGCAGAACTCCGCTCCAAGTTTTTCCGCGAGCTTTTGTCCTATTTCGCGGCCGCCGCTTGCGTACTGCCTTGATATCGTGATAATTTTTTTCATAATCACAACCCCCTTTGTAATATTCTATGATTATATTTTAACACATTTTATTCAATTTGTCGATAAATTTTACAAAGTTTTTTCTTAATTAAGCCAATTTTTGTGATAATTCAACAATTTTATTTTTGCTTTTTGTGACAAATCGCTTTATAATCGAAAAACAAAGTAAATTCCCGAAAAAATTTTATTGAAAAAATGCGCAAAACCCCCTATACTTTTTCAAAAAAATCCTGTATAATAATTATGTATGGAAAAGAATTGACAAAAACGAGAAGATGAAAAAATACAGGAGTATTTGATATGAGTTTTCAGAATTTGCTTGGAATGTTGGGCGGACTCGCGGTATTTATGTTCGGAATGCATACGCTCAGCGGCGCTTTGGAAAAGTTTGCGGGCGGACGAATAGAATCGCTGCTCGAAAAAATGACCTCGAACCCCATAAAGGGCGTTGGTCTGGGCGCGCTTGTAACCGCGCTTATTCAGTCCTCAGCGGCGACAACGGTTATGCTTGTCGGCTTCGTAAACTCGGGACTTATGAAGCTCTCGCAGGTTATCGGCGTCATTATGGGCGCGAATATCGGTACAACGGCAACGGCTTGGCTCGTCAGCCTTTCGTCTGTTGAGGGCAGCGGCAGCATTGTTTCACAGATTTTCAGCGTAAATACGTTTACAACGCTCCTTGCAATCTTCGGAATTATTCTTGCGATGTTCACCAAATCCGATAAAAAGCGCACTGTCGGCACGATTATGGTTGGCTTCGCGCTTTTGATGTTCGGAATGGGTCAGATGTCCGCAGCGGCAGAGGGACTGAAGGACAACGAGCAGTTCACGAGCATTATGACAATGTTCTCGAACCCCATTCTCGGCGTTATCGCGGGTGCGCTGCTTACAGCGGTGCTTCAGTCGTCGTCCGTTTCAATCGGTATTCTTCAGTCTATTTCAAATAAAACCGGCACGGTTACTTATTCTATTGCGCTTCCGATTATTCTCGGTCAGAATATCGGTTCGTGCGTGACGGCGCTCCTTTCTTCAATCGGTGCAAATAAGTCCGCAAAACGCGTTGCAATCGTACACCTTTACTTCAATATAATCGGAACATTCGTGTTCCTTGCGCTGTTCTACCTGGTGAACGCGTTTATCGACCTGCCGTTTATGAACGAACAGCTCAACGCCGTTGGAATTGCGATAATCCACACTACTTTCAACGTCCTCGCAACAGCGCTGTTTTTGCCGTTTACAAAACAGCTCGAAAAGCTCGCCTGTCTTACAATCCGCGACAAGCCCGGAGAAGCTTCCGCAGAAACGCCTATGCTCGACAAGCGCTTCCTGAATACCCCCTCAATCGCAATTGAGCAGTGTAAAAACGTCGCTTACAAAATGGCGACGCTCACGCAGAAAACCCTGCTGAAATCGCTCGGTCTTGTTAAGGAATACGACCCGAAAGCGGCGCAGGAAGTCGTTGATAACGAGAATACGATTGATATTTACGAGGATAAAATCGGCTCGTATATCTTGCAAGTCGCTTCCAAAGACCTTTCCGTAAGCGACAGCCAAGTCGTTTCAAACCTGCTTCACACAATCGGCGACCTTGAGCGTATCTCCGACCACGCAGTCAACATCAAGGAAGCCGCCGAGGAAATGCATACGAAAAAAATCCATTTCTCCGAGGCAGCGGAAAAGGAAATCGGCGTTATGACAAGCGCGCTCAAGGAAATTCTCGATATGTCGATAAAGTCGTTTATGACGTCCGATATCGCGCTTGCAAAAGAAGTCGAACCCCTCGAGGACGTAATCGACACGCTCCGCGCAGAGCTGAAAAACCGCCATATCGAACGCCTGCGCGATGGTGTTTGCACAATTGAACTCGGCTTTATCCTCCAGGATTTGCTCACGAATTTTGAACGAGTTTCCGACCACTGCTCAAATATCGCCGTTTGCCTTATCCAAATTCAGGAAAATAGCCTCGATACCCACGAATATATCAACGAACTCAAAAAACTCGATAAGTCCGAGTTTATGGACGAATTTAACGACTATAAGGCAAAATACGTCCTTCCCGACTGATTTTTTATCCGCCACTTCGCCTTCAGTCGTCGCTTCGCTCACGGTGGACGGCTTCGCCTTCAGTCGTCGCGCTCCGCGCTCCAGTCGCTCCCGCGGGGTTTAAGACCTTTTTCTGAAGAAAAAGGTCTTAAAAATCTAAAAAGACTTTTTTGTCGCTTCGCGTCAGTGGCTCAGT
>DPBR01000048.1:31107-38017 GCA_003516865.1 Oscillospiraceae bacterium | reverse complement strand
GGTTTAAGACCTTTTTCTGAAGAAAAAGGTCTTAAAAATCTAAAAAGACTTTTTAATTCCTTGGCAAAACTTCAAGTCCGCGATACCGCCCTATGAATCAAGTTTTCACTCAGGTGGAACACAAGAATCTATGCCCGGTAAGATGCTCCGTGTGCTTAATTACAACAAACAAAAACGGGAGAATTTTTGGTTCTCCCGTTATTTCGTATTTAGCAAACACACCTGCACATCTCGTGGAGCAACAAACTAGGCATAGATTCTTATGCATTACTCGAGTAATAGCTTGATTCATAGGGCTAGAGCCGCTAACTAAGACCTTTTTCTTCAGAAAAGCAGCGTGCCAGGGAGAACCTGCGGTTCTCTCGTGCACACCTTTCGCTTCGCGGTTCATTACCTAAGTTTGTGCTGACCCCCGCCGGAGGCACCGGAGCGAAGCCGTCACCTGTGAGTGAAATGGACTTATGAGATGACTTTGTAATCCTTATCCTCGACGGCTTTTTTGAGGACATTGAAGTCGGTATTTTCCGAGAGTTTCACTATGGCAGTGCCATTTTCGTGGGAAACGTTGGCTTCGATGACAGTTGGAATGGCTTCGAGCGCCTTTTTGACGGTTGCTTCGCAGTGACCGCACATCATACCTTCGATTTTCATTGTAATTTCCATTGTATTTTTCTCCTTTTTAATAGTATTCACGCGTTTTGCGCGGATTTTTCTGTCGTGTTTTTCGCTGTAAATGTTGGCGAGATTGAGCCGCAGGGCATTTGTAATGACGAAAACGCTTGAAAGGCTCATGGCGGCGGCAGCGAACATCGGGTTAAGCCGCAGGTTGAACCGTGGAATCCAAACGCCCGCCGCGAGGGGGATTCCGATTACGTTGTAGAAAAAAGCCCAGAACAAATTTTGGTGAATATTCCGCAGTGCCGAGCGCGAAAGTCTGATTGCCGCGGGAACATCGAGAAGCGTGTTTTTCATCAGAACGACGTCCGCTGCGTCAATCGCGATATCCGTTCCTGCGCCGACCGCAATTCCAGTATCTGCGCGGGTGAGCGCGGGCGCGTCGTTTATTCCGTCGCCGACCATCGCGATTTTTCCTTGCTTTTGAAGTTCGCGAACAACGTCCTCTTTATCGCCCGGAAGAACCTCCGCGATAACCTCGTCAACGCCCGCGATTTTGCCCACGGCTTCGGCAGTTCTGCGGTTATCGCCCGTGAGCATAACCGTTCTGATGCCCATATTTTTAAGCTGAGAAATCGCTTTGGGGCTGTCCTCCTTTATCGCGTCCGCAACCGCGATTATGCCGAGAAGTTTCTGTTCCCGACAGAAAAACAGCGGAGTTTTTCCCTCAAGCGCGAGTTCTTCGGCTTTTTCGCGCATTTTCCGCGATATATTGCAATAAGTTTCGCAAAGCCGCAGATTTCCCGCGATATACTCTTTTCCGCTGAGCGTCGCCGACAGTCCGCTTCCGCGCAGAACCTTGAATTCGCTCGGTTCTTCGGCGGTGAAACCGCGCTCGCTTCCGTATTTTACAATCGCCGCCGCGAGAGGGTGTTCGCTTCGTTTTTCGAGAGAAAACGCGGTTTGCATAAGCTCGTTTTCGTCCGTTCCGTCCTCGGTGCAAACGTCCGTGACCTCGGGCGCGCCTTTGGTTATCGTGCCTGTTTTGTCGAGGAGAACAATGTCGGTTTTGCCTGTCTGTTCAAGCGAAACGGCTGTTTTGAACAAAATTCCGTTCTTCGCGCCGACGCCGTTTCCGACCATAATCGCAACGGGCGTTGCAAGTCCCAGCGCGCACGGACACGATATAACAAGCACGGAAATTCCGCGTTCCAGAGCGTATCCCGCGCCATATCCGCACAAGAGCCACACAAGTATGGTTACGAGCGCAATCGCGATAACGACAGGCACGAACACGCCCGAAACCTTGTCCGCGACCTTTGCAATCGGCGCTTTTGTCGCCGCCGCGTCGCTCACCATCTTGATTATTTTCGACAGCGAAGTGTCCTCGCCGACCCTTGTCGCGCGGCAGCGTATATATCCCGACTGATTTATAGTCGCGGCGGAAACCTCGTCCCCGACAATTTTGTCCGAGGGAACGCTTTCTCCCGTGAGCGCGCTCTCGTCAACGGCGGTTTCGCCCTCGACAACAATTCCGTCAACCGGCACGCTTTCGCCCGGCTTAACGCTGAAAATATCGCCGATTTTCACTTCTTCCACCGGAACAACGGTTTCAATTCCGTTTTCAATCAGCACGGCGGTTTTCGGTGCAAGCTTCATCAGCCCTTTGAGCGCGTTTGTCGTTTTGCCTTTAGAGTAAGCTTCAAGCAGCTTTCCGAGCGTAATCAGCGTCAATATCATACCCGCGCTCTCGAAATAAAGCTCGTGCATATAGCGCATTGCGTGCTCCGCGTTTCCGACAGCCTGCGCGTTCGACATCACAAAAAGCGCGTAAACGCTGTATCCGAACGCCGCCGTTGCTCCGAGCGCAATGAGCGTGTCCATATTCGGCGATTTGTGGATAATCCCGCGAAAACCGCTTATGAAGAACTTCTGGTTAATCACCATTATAATTCCCGTCAGCAGCAGCTCCGCAAGTCCCACGGCGACGCAATCTTCCGCGAGAAACGCGGGAAGCGGAAATCCCCACATCATCGCGCCCATTGAAATATACATCAAAACGAGCAGAAATCCTATGCTCCAGAAAAGCCGCGTCTTCATTTTGACGGTTTCCTTATCGGCGGAAGGCATTTCCGTGCGCTTTTCGCCTGCCTTTGACGCGCCATAGCCCGCTTTTTCAACCGCGCCTATAATATCCGCCGGCGTTCCGCCCTCAACCGTCATTGAGTTTGTGAGCAGGTTCACGGCGCAGCTTTTCACGCCCGCAACGCCCTTTACGGCTTTTTCCACGCGCGCCGAGCAAGCCGCGCAGGTCATTCCCGTGATGTCATATTTTTCCATTTTTTCACCTACTTCATCATTTTCCTCAGAATATCGACAAGCTCTTCGATAACCTCGTCGTTTCCGTTTCTTATATTATTCGCAACGCAGGTTCTTATATGCTCGTCGAGAAGCTCTCTTTCAAATGCCCCGAAAGCCGCCGAAGCCGCGGCGCTCTGCGTGAGGATATCAACGCAGTAATCGTCGTTTTCAAGCATTTTCTTTATGCCGTTAATCTGCCCCGAAATCCTGTTCAGGCGGTTT
Organism: Oscillospiraceae bacterium; assembly: GCA_003516865.1. GTDB lineage: Bacteria > Bacillota > Clostridia > Oscillospirales > Ruminococcaceae > CAG-115. The sequence continues at coordinate 34,819 of DPBR01000048.1, read as the reverse complement.
ATAAGCCGCTTTTTTTCGTCCTCCGAGCGGAGCTTTTTCTTTTTGCAGCAGCATTTTTCCTCCATTTTCGCGCTCCTTTCTCTTTACTCATGTTTATTATATACCCTCTGGGGGTATTTGTCAAGGGCAAATTTAACAAAATAGCCAAAAAATAATTTGAAAGTTTGTGCAAAATTTTATTAAAAACGCTTGACAAATTAATAAACGTGTGATACAATTATTAATACAAGCAAGCGAGTTTCCAAAGGGGTGATTGATATGGGAAACAGCATTTACAGCCTTGTGCTTTCGGATAACGTGGTTGACGCTGTTGACACGCTGGCTCATTCAAGCGGGCTTTCACGCTCGGCGATGATAAACAGGATACTTGCGGAACGCGTGGCGCTGACAACGCCCGAAATGCGGCTTCGCGAGATAATGGAGGCGCTTCGCGGCGCGATGGGAGAAGGCTTCGTGCTTACGGAAATGCCGGGTTCGGGAACGCTCTGCGCGCGCTCGTCGCTGAAATACCGCTATAAACCGACCGCGCGGTATTCGGTTGAGATACGTTCGGGCGGCGGAAGAAAGGCGGGCGAAATCCGCGTTTCGTTCAGGACGCAGAACGCGGAGCTGATAAACACGCTCGGCGAGTTTTTTGAGTGTTGGATTGCACTTGAAAAGAAGTATATTTCAAAGCATTTGTCGGACGATATTGTTTTCACGATAAACGCGGGAAAATTTACGCGGACGCTGAATATGCCGCGCGAGGATATCTCGGACGACGAGCTTGGACAGGCTGTCGCGGATTATATGGCGACGCTTGACGGAACGATGAAGGAATATTTCGGGGCTTTGCCCGACATAGGGCAGGCGCGGAGAGCCGCCGAAATTTATTATAAAGCCGCGCTTTCAAATCAAAAATACATCATATAAAAGGGGGAACTGACAATGAATGCCAACAAATTAACTCAAAAATCCTTGGAAGCCGTTCAGGCGGCGCAGGATATCTCGGTATCCTATCAGAACAATTGCGTTGAGCAAATGCATCTGCTGTATGCTCTTTTGTCGGACGAGGGCGGGCTTGTTCCGCAGCTTTTCTCGAAAACGGGCATTGACGCAAACGGCTTGAAGCAGGCGGCGCTGAAGTTTATCGAGGGAATGCCGCGCGTTTCGGGAAGCGGCAGAGAAGCCGGAAAAATCTACATTTCGTCTGACCTTGACCGGGTGTTCGCAGAAGCGGAGGCTCAGGCGGCTCATATGAACGACGATTATGTTTCGGTTGAACATCTGCTTATCGCGCTGCTCGAAAAGGCTGACAGCGGCGTTTCGGGGCTTGTGAAGAGCTTCGGTATCGACAAGAAGAAAATTCTAGCGGCGCTTCGGGAGGTTCGCGGAAATCAGCGCGTAACATCTCAGACTCCCGAAGAAACCTACGATGTGCTGAAAAAATACGGGCAGGACTTGGTTGAGCTTGCTCGTCAGAACAAACTCGACCCCGTTATCGGGCGCGACAGCGAAATCAGAAGCGTAATCCGCATACTTTCGCGTAAAACGAAGAACAATCCCTGCCTTATCGGCGAGCCGGGCGTCGGCAAAACTGCGATAGCCGAGGGACTTGCTTTGCGTATCGTGCGCGGCGACGTACCCTCAAATCTGAAAGACAGAAAGCTTTTCTCGCTTGATATGGGCGCGCTTATTGCGGGCGCCAAGTATCAGGGCGAGTTTGAGGAGCGCTTGAAAGCGGTTCTGAACGAGGTGAAAAAGAGCGACGGACAGATTATTATGTTCATCGATGAGCTTCACCTTATCGTTGGCGCAGGTAAAACAAGCGGCGCAATGGACGCGGGCAACCTGCTGAAGCCTATGCTTGCGCGCGGCGAACTTCACTGTATCGGCGCGACAACGCTTGACGAATATTCAAAGTATATCGAAAAGGACCCCGCTCTGGAGCGTCGTTTCCAGAAAGTGCTTGTAGACGAGCCGAACGTTGAGGACACAATCTCAATCCTGCGCGGACTGAAAGAACGCTATGAGGTGTTCCACGGCGTTAAGATTCAGGATAACGCGATAATCGCCGCGGCAACGCTCTCGAACCGTTATATAACCGACAGATTTTTGCCCGATAAGGCAATCGACCTCGTTGACGAAGCCTGCGCGATGATACGCACGGAAATGGACAGTATGCCCACGGAGCTTGACGAAATCTCGCGCGATATTCTCCAGCTTGAGATTGAAGAAGCCGCTCTGAAAAAGGAAACCGACAAGCTTTCCGAGGAGCATCTTGAGGAAATCCGCAAGGAACTCGCCGAAAAGCGCGAGAAATTCTCGGCTATGAAGGCGAAGTGGCAGAACGAAAAGAACGCAATCTCGAAGGTTCAGGATTTGCGTAAGGAAATCGAGCAGACAAACGCTGAAATCGAGAAAGCAAAGCGCGAATATAATATGAACAAGGCGGCTGAGCTTATGTACGGAAAGCTGCCGAAGCTGCAAGAGGAGCTGAAAAACGAGGAAGAAATCGCCGAAAAGGCAAAGGCGGATTCGCTTCTGCGCGATAAAGTCACCGAGGAAGAAATCGCCAGAATTATCGCGCGCAGAACGGGTATTCCCGTTGACAGGCTTGTCGAGGGCGAGCGTCAGAAGATACTTCACCTTGCCGATACGCTCCACAAGAGGGTTAAGGGTCAGGACGAAGCCGTTCAGCGCGTAACCGAGAGCATTATGCGTTCGAGAGCGGGAATAAACGACCCGCGCAAGCCGCTTGGTTCGTTCCTGTTCCTCGGTCCTACGGGCGTTGGTAAAACGGAGCTTGCAAAGGCTCTTGCGGAAGCGCTTTTCGATGATGAACACAACATTATCCGTCTTGATATGAGCGAATATATGGAGAAGCACACGGTATCCCGTCTTATCGGCGCGCCTCCAGGATACGTCGGCTACGAGGAGGGCGGTCAGCTTACGGACGCGGTTCGCAGAAAGCCATATTCCGTTGTGCTGTTCGATGAAGTCGAGAAAGCGCACCCCGATGTGTTCAACGTTCTTCTGCAAATCCTTGACGACGGCAGAGTAACCGACAGTCAGGGCAGAACGGTTGACTTCAAGAACACAATCATCATTCTTACGTCAAATCTCGGCTCGCAGTATATACTTGAGGGTATCGACGAGAACGGTGAAATCACGGAAGAAGCGAGAAATAACGTTGACGCTTTGCTGAAGCGCTCGTTCAGACCCGAATTTCTGAACAGACTTGATGAAATCGTGTTCTACAAGCCGCTTACCAAGGAGAATATCTTCGGTATCATCGACCTTCAGGTTGCGGACCTTGCAAAGCGCCTGAAAGACAAGCAGCTTTCGCTTGAAATCACCGATGAAGCGAAGCAGCTTATCGTCGACGAGAGCTACGACCCCGCGTTTGGCGCAAGACCGCTGAAGCGTTATATTCAGCGTAATCTTGAAACGCTTATCGCGAAGGAAATTCTCGCGGACAAGCTTCATCAGGGCGATACAGTAAAGGTTGGAGTAGCGAACGGAGAGCTTGCCATTCTGTAATAACAACAAAGCGCGGACAGAAATGCCCGCGCTTTAGTTTGGAAATGCACCGCATATCGCGCAAAGTTGGCAGTTGCACCGCGAAGCGCTTAAAGTCTTTTTGAATTTCTTCCAGAAAACCTGCGGTTTTTTTACCTTTTTCTTCATAAAAAGTTTTTAAGCCGCCGGAGGCACTCGCGGCGAAGCCGCG
>DPBR01000048.1:14263-30906 GCA_003516865.1 Oscillospiraceae bacterium | reverse complement strand
GCGAAGCCGCGCTACTCCGCGCGGAGCAGTCAAACGGAACGCGTGTAATAAAAAACGGGAGAATTTTCGGTTCTCCCGTTTGCTTTTAACTCTTTAATTCGCGTTTTGCACGAATTTGCACTCTCAATCTACGCAAAATCCCTTTTTTCTGACGACTTTTTCGATATCATCGATATGCTTCTTGCAGACGTCGCGGGAAATCGCTTCAGCCATAATTCTAAGCAGCGGCTCCGTTCCGGACGGGCGCACAAGCACGCGTCCCTCGCCGCCGAGCGCTTCCTCCGCCGCCTTAACCGCCGCCTTGACGTCCTCGTCGCCGAGAACCGCCTTTTTGTCCTTAACGCGGACGTTCTTCAAAATCTGCGGATAAACCGTCATACCCTTTGAAAGCTCCGACAGCGCGCACTTTTTCGCGCAGATTACTTCCATAACCTTTAGCGCGGTGATAATGCCGTCGCCCGTGCTTGCGTACTTGCTGAAGATAACGTGACCGCTGTTCTCGCCGCCGAGAACAAATCCCTTTTCATTCATACGCTCGTAAACGTATTTATCGCCGACAGGAGTTTTTTCGTAGTTAATTCCAAGCTCGTCGAAAGCCTTGTAAAGTCCGAGATTTGACATAACCGTGGTAACAACGGCGTTGTTGTCAAGCTGACCGCGCTCTTTGAGGAAGCTTCCGCAGATATAGAGAATTTTGTCGCCGTCCACAACTCCCGCCTTGTCGTCAACCGCGATGCAGCGGTCCGCGTCGCCGTCAAAGGCGAATCCGCAGTCGAGCTGTTCCTCGCGGACGAGCTTAACGAGATTATCGATATGCGTTGAGCCGCAGCCCTCGTTTATGTTAAATCCGTCCGGCTTGTTTCCGACAACGTAGGTTTTCGCTCCGAGCGCGTCAAAAACGCTCTTTGCTATCGTGAACGAAGAGCCGTTCGCGCAGTCAAGACCTATTCTCTTACCCTTGAAAGAATGTGCCGCAAGCGAGATAAGATAGCCTATGTAGCGGTTTCTGCCCGCGGAATAATCCGAGGCTCTGCCGATTTCCTCGCCTGTCGTAAGCGGAATTTCGGGAATTTCGCCGTCAAGATACTTCTCAATCTCGTCGATAACCGAGTCCTCCATTTTCTCGCCGCGCGAGTTAAACAGCTTAATTCCGTTGTCGTAAAAAGGATTGTGCGACGCGGAAATCATAATTCCGCAGTCGAAATCGTCCGTTCTGACAACATAGGAAACCGAGGGCGTCGTCGTGACGTGAAGCAGAAAAACGTCCGCGCCCGAAGCCGTAAGTCCCGCCGTAAGCGCGTATTCAAACATATACGAGCTTCTGCGCGTGTCCTTTCCGATAACAACCGAGCAGCGGTGCTCTTTTCCGTAATAATTGCCGATAAATCTGCCTATCTTAAAAGCGTGCTCAACGGTAAGACCGATATTAGCCTCGCCTCGAAAGCCGTCCGTTCCGAAATATTTTGACATTTGTTTCTCCTCCAACCGATTTTTATGGTCCGTTACTATTATACTTTATGAAGCGTATGTTTGTCAATATGATAAATTACAAAAAGTACTTGATTTTTCGGAGGAAATGTTGTATAATGTAATTTGTGAAGTGTTTTCGATTATGGGGGCAGACCCCGACAACGCGGCGCCGTGAACCATGTCAGGCGGGGAACCGAGCAGCATTAAGCGATTTGCCGCGTGTGTACGGCAAGCCTGTTCCCATAATCGAGAACACTTCTTGGTAATTGCCCTTGATAATTGTCGTTTTGCGAGGGATTGACAATGAAAACGCCAAAGATAATAATGATTTCCCTGCTCGCGCTGGTTGTGGCGGGGGCGGCGGTTTTGGCGGCCGTTTTCGGGAAGAATACCGAGGAAAACGCGCCGAAAACCGAGTTCTTGTTCAGCCTGTGGGACGGCGATGTTGGTTGGGAAGATACGCGGGAGTTCGCTGTTCCCGAATACGCGGGAACAAAGTTCGTGTGGAACAACTTGAGCGTCAGCGCGGACGGAGAGGGACTCTTTTGGGGAATGCCCGTCTGGAACGTTTATTTAAGCGATTTGAACGGCGACGGAAAGCGCGAAATCATATCGGAGGTTTCGATAGGTTCGGGGATTGTCGATGATAGAATTATCGCGTACGATTTGTCGAAAAAACAAGGCTACCAGCTTGAAAATCGCTTTTACAGCAACTTTTCGCTGTTTCTGAATAACGGCGAGCTGTGGGTTTGCGAGAAAAAATACGGCGGCGATGAAGTTATAAACGAAAGAAAGCTTGCGCTGTCGGAAATGAAGGAATATAACGGCACATTTTGATAAAAGAACGGCGGTGGGTTGATGTATCTTGCTTTATACAGAAAATATCGTCCGAGAACGTTTGACGACGTTATTTCGCAGGAGCCTATCACCACGACGCTGAAAAATCAGATAAAAAGCGGTTCCGTGGGTCACGCTTACCTGTTTACGGGTTCGCGCGGCACGGGTAAGACAACCTGCGCGAAAATCCTCGCGATGGCGGTTAATTGCCTTAATCCGAAAGACGGAAATCCTTGCCTTGAATGCGACCGCTGCAAGGAGATTATGGACGGCTCCGCGACCGATATCGTTGAAATGGACGCTGCTTCAAACAACGGCGTCGACGATGTTCGTCAGCTTCGCGACGAGGTGAATTACACGCCCGTTTCGTGCAAATACAGGGTTTATATAATCGACGAGGTTCATATGCTGTCGCCGGCGGCGTTCAACGCGCTGCTGAAAACGCTTGAAGAACCGCCGCCGCACGTTAAGTTCATTCTTGCGACAACCGAGCTTCAGAAGGTTCCCGCAACGATTGTTTCGCGCTGCCAGAGGTTCGAGTTTCGGAGAATTGACCCTGCGGAGAGCGCGAAAAGGCTGTTTTTCGCGGCAAACGAGGAGGGGATAACCCTCGATAACGACGCGGCGGAGCTTATTTCAAGGCTCTCGGACGGCGGAATGCGCGACGCTTTGTCGATACTCGACCGCTGCGCTTCTGCGGACAAGCACGTCACAAGCGAGATTGTGAGAAGGTGCGCGGGAGTTGCGGAAACGTCGCATTTGACGGCGTTTACGAAAATGATAGCGGAACACGACGCGGCGGGCTGTATAAGGCTGCTTTCGGAGCTTTACAGCCGCTCGAAAGACCCCGCGCTGATTATAGACGACCTTTCCGAGCGTTTCCGCGATATTATGATATACAAAACCGCGCCCACGGACGTTGATTTGCTGACGGCGCTGCCCTCGGATATCGAGGATATCAAAGCCGCTGCGGAAGCGTACTCGCTCGGGGATATTCTGCGCTGTATGAATTTGATGAGGCAGTGCGCGGATAATATCGGTAAAACGCGCGGACGGAAAATTCTCGCGGAGATGTGCTTCGTGAAGATGTGTCTGGGGCTTGGCGCAGACGCGGGCGCTCCCGCAAGAACGGTGAGCGTAAAGCCCGAAATGCGCGTGAAGGAGCTTCCCAAAGAGGATTTTGTTCCGACGCCGCCGGAAAAAATGTCGCGCGAAAGCCTGATAAATCTCAACAGAATGAGGGCGCTCGGCGAGGAAACCGCAAAGCTTGTTGAAAGCGAGGAAAGCGCGCCGATTCCCGAACCGCCGCCTTTTTTCGGCGAACCGCCCGTTTTGAACGTTATTGAAGAAAAAGCGGCTGAACCCGCTCTCGCGGCTGAACCGGCAGAGACTGTTCCCGAAGAAAAAACCGAGGAACCTGCTCCCGAAAAGGACGAAAATCCCGCTGCTTCCGAAGAAAAAACCGAGAACAATGAAGCGAGACCCGCTGCCGATATTCCCGAAAAAATCACTCAGGAAGATTGGGAAAACGCCGTTGCGAAGTGCGACTTTATGACCGCGACAATGCTTCAAGGCTCGAAAGCGGAGATTGAAAACGGGACGCTCGTTATCCGTTCTTCGAACAATATGCTTGTGAATAACGTGAAAAACGAGGAACTCGACGCGTTCAGAGCGGAAATATCAAAGGCGCTGGGGTTTGAAATCGGCGTGAAAATCGAGAAAGAAGCCATTTCCGACGCGGAAAAAGAAAATAATCAAAGTGAAATCGACAAGCTGCTCGGCAAAGCACGTCAGCTTGGAATTGAAATTAAACAAGAATGAGAGGAAAATATTATGAAATCAAGACTTCCCGCAGAATATCAGAATTCCGGAGCAAATATGAACCAGATGGTGAGAAAGGCTCAGAAGATGCAGGAGGATATCACACGCATTCAGGAGGAGCTTGAATCCAAGGAGTTCACGAAGCAGGTTGGCGGCGGCGCGCTTGAGCTTGTGATGACAGGCGACAAGAAGCTGAAGTCGGTTACGCTGAAGCCGGAGGTTGTTGACCCGGAGGATATCGAGATGCTTCAGGACCTCATCATCAGCGGCGTTAACGAAATTATCACCGAAATCGAGGAATACAGCACCGAGGAAATGTCCAAGGTAACGGGCGGCGTTTCAATGCCGGGACTGTTCTGATAAAATGTCGGAATTTGTATCTCTTCCGCTTGCTCTTGCGGCGGAACAGTTTGCGAAGCTTCCGGGTATCGGCATAAAAACCGCCCAGAGGCTTGCTTATTATGTGCTTAATCTTCCCGAAAGCGAGGTCTGCGAGATGGCGGATAATCTCGTTAAGGCAAGAAAGAGCGTAAAGCTTTGCTCGTGCTGTCAGAATTTTACCGAGCGCGACGTCTGTGAAATCTGCTCCGATGATAACCGCGATAAAAGCGTTGTCTGCGTTGTGGAGTCGCCGAAAGACGTTTCCGCGTTCGAGAGAGCGGGCGGTTACGAGGGGCTTTATCACGTTCTGCACGGGCTTTTGTCGCCGATGGACGGAATAACCGCCGAGGACTTGAAAATCAAGGAACTTCTTGCGCGGCTTTCGGACGTGAAAGAGGTAATTATGGCGACAAATCCGACTGTTGAGGGCGAAGCGACCGCAATGTACATCAGCCGCCTTATAAAGCCGCTGGGAATTAAGGTTACGCGGCTTGCATACGGTCTGCCGGCAGGCTCGGCGCTTGAATTTGCGGATAACGTAACGCTTGTCAAAGCGCTTGAAAACAGAAACGAACTGTAAAAAACAAAAACGCGGAGTTTTCTCCGCGTTTTTTCGTTATTTGGAAAATCGCTCTCATTTTTCTCGTTTATGGCGGCAAAACCTTTGTTATATACTTAAAAGCCCCCGTTCGGCGAGGGCTTTTGCCGTATTTATCGTAAAATTACTTGCCGTGCGTGGGATTTTTGGAAACGAGAGCAATGGCGTTTGAAACCGCGACATTAATGTCAACCATACTCTGACGCAGCGTAGAATCAAGCTTTGAAAAAAGCTCGCCGTTGTGGGTGCTGACGTATTTTGCGGGCAGCTTGTTGAGCGCAATCGCCGTCATATCCTCAATGCAGCGCTCGCATTTGCAGCAATCCTCCGATTTCAGCATTTCCTCAAGCTTATCTCCGACAATCTTTTCCATAATATTCACAAGAGCCATTATTATTTCCTCATTTCCGCGCTGCTTAAATCGCTACTTAATTATTATACACCACTTTGTTCCCTTTGTCAAGAGCTTTGGCAAATTTTGTTGAAAAATCTGCTTGTCATATCTGTCCGAAATCAAGCATAGAAATAGAACAAAAACTAAGGCAATATCGGTACATTTAAAGGCAATACCGTACAGTTAACGGAGGGAAAATATGCGAGCATTTTCATTTACAAAAAAGCAGATTAAGCGCGGGGCGGCGATAGCGGCGGCTGCGGCGGCAACGGCGGCGGTTGTGATAACGGCGGCGGTGACTTCCGTCGGGACAAAAGCGCAGCAGCGTCAGCTTCCGATTTACCGCGTCGAGCGGAACGACAACAAGGTTGCTGTGACGTTCGACGTGGCTTGGGAGAACTCGAACACCGACGAGCTGATTGAAATTCTCGATGAATACGGCGCAAAAGCGACGTTTTTCATTACGGGGGATTGGTGCGACCGATGCGCTGAAGACGTGAAAAAATTCGCGGACGCGGGTCACGAGATTGAAAATCACTCCGACAAGCATCCGCACGTTGAGGGGATTAACGTGAACGATTTGATAAACGACACGCGCGAATGTTCCCGCAAAATCGAGATGATAACCGGCAGAAAGCCGACCTATTACCGCGCTCCCTACGGCGAATACGACGATTCGCTTCTGACAACGCTTGACGGAATGGGGCTGAAAACGATACAGTGGGACGTTGACAGCGTTGACTGGAACAAGCCGACCGCAGAGCAGATAACGAAAAAAGTTCTCGACAACACGAAATCCGGCTCAATTCTGCTGTTCCACAACGATTTGCAGAATACAACGGACGCTTTGCCGGATATCCTCAAAGGCTTGAAAGAAAAGGGATTTGAATTTGTGACGATTGACGAGCTTGTTCTGCACGAGAATTACACGATTGACGCAAACGGCGAGCAGCAGCCGACCGCGCAGAGCCTTAATCTTACCGACAAGCAGGTTGAGGAGGTTATGGCGAAATATCGCGGCGAGCTGACGGCGGCGGGAATGACGGAGGAACAGCTTGCAAAAGCGGCTGAAGCGGTGAAAAACGGCGACCTGAGCGCGCTTCCCGAGGAACTCCGTCCGCTCGCGCAGGAGGTTATCGCGCAGCTGAAGAACGACGCTTCCGATACGTCAACGACGTCGCAGCCGGAAAACACGGGTTTGCAGAAGTAAACGCGCAGTATTTCCGCAGGCGGCAGCCCGCCTGAAGTTATCCCGATAATTTCAGGCGGAGCGGTTTTCCGTTTTGTAAGGAAAAACGTTTGAAACGTGCAATAAATAACGCTCGCAAAAGGCTTTTTTCGAGCCGATTGCGGGCGTTTTTGGTTTTTGCGGGGCTGCGGAGCAAATCCGAGCGGTTTTGCCGATTAATAAACCACGGCGTCGTCCGCGGTAAACCCGCCGAGCGAATTTTCCTTTACCTGAATGCAGATATAAGCAATTTCAGAGTCGCCTGCCGCAAAGAACTGTCTTTTTGCCGCGCCGAGCTTATTGTGAGAAATTGAGTAAAATTTTGCGGAAAAGTGACGAAATAAGTCTTGAAAAAAGCAATAATGTGTGGTATAATGAGAAAGCAGTGAAATCTGCGCAAAAAAGAAAGGAATGATATTATGTCGGAAAACAAAAAAATCAACGTTAAAAAGCTTACAATGAGCGGAATAATGATTGCGCTTTCTGTGGGCTTGAGTATGGTGAAGATATTTGAAATGCCGCTCGGAGGCTCGGTGACGCTGCTGAGTATGCTTCCCGTGTGTATGCTTTCAATAATGTTCGGCTGCAAGTGGGGGCTGTTCTGTTCGTCTGTTTACGCATTGATTCAGCTTTTGCTCGATATCGCAAAAGTTGTCGGCTGGGGACTTACGCCCGCCGCGCTTGTCGGCTGCATAGTTTTCGATTACTTGGCTGCCTTTACGGTACTGGGACTTGCGGGACTGTTCAGAAAGCACGGCGTTCCCGGATACATCGGCGGAATAGCGCTTGCGTCGTTCTTGAGATTTGTAAGCCATGTTATAAGCGGCGTTGTATTCTTCGGAAGCTGGGCGCCGGAGGGCTGGAATCCGTTCATTTATTCCATCAGCTACAACGGACTTTATATGCTTCCCGAAATGGCGTTTACAATCATCGGTTCAATCGTACTGCTGAAAGAACCGCACGCCGCGAAGCTGTTCAAGGTTGAATATCCCGCCAAAGCCGCAGTCGGAAAGGTATAACGCGCTTTCGGAACTTTTGTGGAGGAACGATGGGCAGCAATGCGACCGAAATACGCACGAAAAGAAATCCGAAGGTTATAACGCCGAGTTTTATTGCGGGAACGCTCTCGCTTCTTGCGGGATACTTCTTCAGAACGGTGTTTTACAGCGGGAAAAAGGGAAAACACCCCGTATTCTCCAAATGGTTTTTCTACATTGTTTATCCCGCTCATCTTGCGCTGATTTACATTTTGGTATTACTTCTTAAAGCCTAAGATTTTCAAAGAGCAGCCGCGTTTGCGGCTGTTTTTTTCTGCTTTTTGCAGGTTATCCGAAAAGACTTGACATTTATTGAAATATAATGTATAATGTATATTGTTCAATCGTTAATTAACCCCTCAAAAAAGAAAGAAAAAGCGAGGTACATATGTCAAAAATTATTGAAATCAAAAACATCACAAAAGAATTCAAGGTTCTTAATCGGCGCGAGGGGCTTAGGGGAAGCCTCAGGGATTTATTTTCGAGAAACTACAAAATTGTCCGCGCTGTCGATAATATCAGTATGAGTATTGAACAGGGCGAAATTGTCGGTTATCTCGGACCGAACGGCGCGGGAAAATCCACGACAATCAAGATGATGACGGGCGTTCTTGAACCCACTTCGGGCGAAATTCTCGTAAACGGAGTTGTTCCGTATAAGAACAGAACCTCAAACGCGCAGAATATCGGCGTTGTTTTCGGTCAGCGCACACAGCTTTGGTGGGCGCTTCCGCTTGTGGAGTCGTTCAAAATTCTCAAGGATATTTATTGCGTAAGCGACAAGGATTACAACGATATGCTGGAGCTTTACGGCTCGCTTGTCGATATGGAGCCGCTTCTGCACAAGCCCGTGCGTCAGATGTCGCTTGGACAGCGCACTTTGAGCGATATTCTCGCGGCGTTTCTTCACAATCCGAAGATTGTCTTTCTCGACGAGCCGACAATCGGTCTTGACGTGTCGATGAAATCGAAAATCCGCACGCTTATTCACGCGCTCAACAGCGAGAAAAAAACAACCGTTATCCTCACAACGCACGATATGGGCGACGTTGACGCGCTCTGCCGCAGAATTGTCATAATCGACCACGGCAAAATGCTCTATGACAACGATATCGAGCATCTCAAAGGATTTTTCGGTTATTACAGAACGCTTAAAGTCCGCGTTGGCGGAAATCAGACCGAAATCGCCGCAAAAATCCGCGCGGAGCTTCCGGAATTCAGCGTTTCCGAGAATGACGAATGGATATCAATTCTCGTTGACGAGGCGAAATCAAAGGTTATGGACTTGCTTTCGCAGCTCCAGAAAACCTATTCTATCCGCGATATGCAGCTTGAGGAAATATCGACGGAGGAAGTTATCAAAAAAATCTATGAGGAGGGCGTTAAGTGAAGATTAAGAGATATCTGACGCTTTTGCGGGCGTGTATCATCGAATCGCTTCAGTTCAGAATGAGCGCGCTTGTCATTCTGGCGGGAAACCTGCTTTATCTCATAGTTGTTTTCTATTTGTGGCAGGCGATTTACGCCTCTGCGGGAACCGATATTGTAAACGGAATGACCTTTTCCGATACTCTGATTTATCTGGTTCTTGCAACCGCATTATATAATTTTATGGAGATGTACATAGTCTGGGATATCGGAAGAAGTATTCAGACGGGCGAAATCACGCTGAAGCTTCTGAAGCCTATGTCGTACAGAAGATTGATTTTCTGGGGAAACGCGGGAATGTTTGTAATACAGTTCTTATTCACGTTTCTGCCGACGTTTATCGTTGTGTCGATTGTAACGAACGGCGCAATTCCGCTGGGCATAAATCTTTTGTATTTCGCGGTATCTGTTCTGATGTCGATTTCCATTAATTTCAGCATTGACTTTTTTATCGGAACTGTCTGTCTTTACACAGAATCAATCTGGGGAATAAATATGATGAAGCAGGTTGTCGTTCTGCTTTTGTCGGGCGCGACGATTCCGCTTGCATTCTTCCCCGAACCTTTCAGAACGATTGTATCGTATATGCCGTTTCAGTCGATTTACAACGCGCCGCTTTCGATACTCCTAAACGGAAATCCCGAACCGAAATGGCTGCTCGTTACGCTTGGAACGCAGCTTTTCTGGTACGTTGCGATGAACCTTCTTACAAAGCTGTTCTGGAAATTCTCGGTAAAGAGGATTACCGTAAACGGAGGTTGATTTATGAAGAAAAAAGGTCTGGGATTTTATTTCCGCATTTACAGAAAAATTCTCGCGCAGGACATCAAGAGCAAAATGAGCTATCGCGCGGATTTTATCATTTCGACGCTCGGAATGATTTTCACGAATATCGCGGGATTTGTGAGCTTCTGGATATTATTCCAGAATTTCCCGTCGATAAACGGCTGGGGCTATTATGAAATGCTGTTTTTATACGGCTTTTCGCTTGTTTCAGTAACGCCCGTTCAGTGCTTTTTCGACAACAACTGGAACTTGCGAATGCAGGTGTATTCCGGCGATTTCATAAAGTATTGCTTCCGTCCCGTAAATCTGTTTTTCTACTTTCAGGCGGAAGTGTTCGATATCAAGGGTCTGGGGCAGCTTGCTTTCGGAATAGGCACGATTGTCTATGCATGGAGTCATCTCGGTCTTGGATTTTCGGCGCTTATGCTGCTGAAGCTGATTGTTTATCTGATAACGGCGTCGCTTGTTATGATAGCGCTTCAGAACGCCGCCGCGGCAACCTGCTTCTGGATTCAGAACTCGTTTTTCGTGCTTGACCTTGTAACCAGAATCAAGGATTACGCAAAATATCCTATCACGATTTTTGGTCCTGTATTCCGTTTTGTATTTACATTTGTCGTTCCGATTGCGTTTATCGCGTACTATCCGAGTCTTGTTATTCTAAGACCCGATGAAGTTCCGATTTTATCGTGGCTCTCGCCGCTTATCGGGGTGCTGTTTTTCTGGGTAAGCTATAAAATCTGGATGCGCGGCGCTCTCAAATATAACGGCACAGGAGCGTAACAGGCTTATGATATCCCCTCATCAATGACTGTAAAACACAAAACGCCCGCCGAGAAGGCGGGCGCATTTTTTGCTGGGTTATGTATACTTGTTTATCTTGTGAATAAGCTTTTTCTTCGCCTTAACCTCAAGCTTATTTGATTTATTTGTGAGTATTTTTATCGCTATATAAACAAAGCCGTTTTCTTCACGCTCAGAGTAAATGTAATTCGCGGAAGAAACGTATTTCTTCGGAAGCTCCTCGGGGCGAAATTTGTTCTCGATCTCAGCGTAAAAATTTCTTCCCGATTCACTTTCCATATTGATTTCTATTTTGATATCATTGATTATAATTCCGTCTGTTTCGTTAGTTTCATTCGTCAGCTTATATCCTTTAATAAGCCCGATTTCCCTGTATACATAATGCTTATATTCGCCGCTTACTTTTTCAATTGATTTATTCATTGCAACCGTCCCCCGCCGTTTACTTCATTATACCAAAAAAAATGCATTATGTCAAGAAAAAACCTCCCGCAGTTTATGCGAGAGGGCAGATTATCGATAAGTTACAGTTTGCTCGTTCTCATAGCGCGCATGGCGTTTATTATCGCGATAATCGAAACTCCAACGTCCGCGAAAACCGCAGTCCACATATTGCCTATTCCGAAAATCGTGAGTACAAGCACCGCCGCTTTTACCGCAAGCGCAAACACGATATTTTCCGTGACAATTCTGTGCGTTTTTCTCGCGATTTTAACGGCAAGCGGCACGCTTTCGATGTTGTCGTTCATCAGGACGATATCCGCAGCTTCGATTGCCGCGTCCGAACCGAGCGCGCCCATTGCAATTCCAACGTCCGCGCGGGCAAGCGACGGCGCGTCGTTCATTCCGTCGCCGACAAAGCAAAGCGTGGATTTCGGCGGCTTTGCGGCGTAAATCTCCTCAACCGCGCTGACTTTTCCTTCGGGGAGAAGCTCCGCGCGAACCTCGTCAATTCCAAGCGCGTTCGCAACAGCCTCCGCGGCGCTCTTTCTGTCGCCCGTAAGCATAATTTTTCTGTCCGCGCCAAGCTCCGTGAGCTTTTTCAGAGCGGAAGCCGCGTTGTCTTTCGGGGTATCGCAAACCACGATATTTCCTGCGTATTTTCCGTCAACCGCGCAGTAAATAACCGTTCCGACGGCGCTTGTTTTCTCGGCTGAAACGCCGTTCCGTTCCATAAGCCTTGCGTTTCCGACAAAGATTTCTTTGCCGGAAACGACCGCTTTCACGCCAAATCCCGCGATTTCTTCGGCGTTTTCCGCGTCCGATTTAAGCGAGCGTTTTTCCGCAGCGAGGACGATTGATTTTGCAATCGGGTGATTTGAGATTTTCTCTGCGGAAGCGCACAGCGAAAGCAATTCTTCCTCCGAGATACCCGCGGGGTTGACTTCCGAAACCTCGAAGCTGCCCTTTGTCAGCGTTCCGGTTTTATCGAAAACGAACGTTCTCGCTTTTGCAAGTTCTTCGAGGTAATTTGCGCCTTTAACCATAATTCCGCGCTTAGACGCGCCTCCGATACCGCCGAAAAACGACATCGGAACCGAAATTACCAGCGCGCACGGACAGCTTACAACGAGGAACGTCAGCGCGCGATAAATCCACTCGTTCCGGTTCCCGTCGAACAGCGGCGGGATAACCGCAAGCAGAACTGCCCCGATAACCACAATCGGCGTATAAACCCGCGCAAAACGCGTGATGAAATTTTCGGTTTTCGCTTTGTTTTCCGTTGAATTTTCAACAAGTTCGAGGATTTTCGCCGCGGTTGAGTCGCTGTATTCGCTTGTAGTGCGGATTTTCAGAAGTCCGTTTGTGTTCACGCTTCCGCTGAGAACTGCGTCCCCCTCCGAAACGTCACGCAGAGCGCTTTCTCCGGTCAGCGCGGCGGTGTTCAGCCCGCTTGAACCGAAAATAACCACGCCGTCAAGCGGCACTTTTTCGCCAGGCTTGATTACAACGGTTTCGCCTATCGCGACTTCATCGGGCATTACCTCGGAAACTTCGCCGCCGCGCTCGACGTTTGCATATTCGGGGCTGAGGTCAATCATATCGGCGATTGATTTTCTCGATTTCCCGACCGCAATCGACTGGAAAAGCTCGCCGACCTGATACAGCACCATAACCGCCGTGCCTTCGGCATAATCGCCCATAATCATTGCACCGACAGACGCAATAGTCATAAGGAAATTTTCATCGAAAACCTGACCGTGCGCGATATTGCGGATTGCTTTCCACAAAACGTCCCAGCCCGCGGTAAAATACGCCGCGAGGAATACTCCGAGCCTCAGAAACCAGAAGAATGTAAACGCTTCGGCGTCTTTCGGCACGAACAGTCCGCCCGCAAAAATAACTCCCGCAATGATAATTCTCAAAAGGGTTTTCTTCTGTTTTTTGCTCATAAGCTCACCTTATTTCGTCACTTATTTAATAACAATCTCGCAGTCAGGCTCAACCGCCTTGCACGTTTTAACAACGAGCTTCAGGATATCGTCAAAGAGCTCGTCGTCCGCTTCAAGCGTGAGTTTCTGCGTCATAAAGCTGACGCTTGCGTTTTTAACGCCGTCAAGCTTTTTGATTGCAGCTTCCATTTTTGCAGCGCAGTTCGCGCAGTCAAGGTCAACAAGTTTGAATATCTTTTTCATAAAAAGCCTCCGTTGTAATATGCGTTTTGATTAATCTTCGTTTATGTGTTCAATGCCTTGGCTCAGCATCGTTCCGACATGGTCGTCCGCAAGCGAGTAAAAAACCGTTTTTCCATCGCGGCGGAAGCTTACGAGCTTTGCGTTTTTGAGGATTTTGAGCTGGTGCGAAACCGCCGAGCTTGTCATTCCGACAACCGTTGAAAGGTCGCAGACGCAAAGCTCTCCGCACGAAAGCGCCGTTAGGATTTTTATGCGCGTCGAGTCGCCGAACACTTTAAAAAGCTCGGACAGGTCAATCAGCGTATCGTCGTCGGGCATATTTTCTCGGATTTTGTCGACGCTTTCGGGGTGCGCGTGCATAAACTCGCATTCCGGAAGTTCTTTTTCCATTTATTCACACCCTTTCATTGTATCGATTGAACGTATGTTCAAATGTTTGAGTATATTATAATACTATATTTTCCGTTTGTCAAGCGCCGGTGAGCGCAAATCTGTAAAATATCTTGAATATACTAATTATTTCTCTGTTTTTCGCCGATTATCTCCGAGTTTATGCGTTCTGCGATAAAATGAAATGAATTGTGAGAAACAGAGAAAATCAAAGAGAAATTGAGAGAAATGCAAAGAAAATGGGATATATTTTAAATTTAAGGTAAAAAGGGCTTGACAAATGAGCGTAAAATATGTATAATAACTTTTGTTGATTGAAAAATACGGAGATTTCGTTCTCTATCGACTGAATATTAACAGGAGGAAAAACTAATGTCAACTTATATGCCTAACGCACAGACAGTTGAGCGCGCATGGTACGTTCTGGACGCTGCTGAAAAGCCGCTCGGACGCGTAGCTGCAACGGCTGCTCACCTGCTCAGAGGAAAGCACAAGCCCACTTTCGCGCCTCATTGCGACTGCGGCGACCACGTTATTATCGTAAACTGTGCAAAAGCGGTTCTTACGGGAAAGAAGCTTGAGAAGAAGTATTACAGATGGCACACCGGCTGGATTGGACACCTGAAGGAAGTCAGCTACGGCACGCTTATGAAGGAAAATCCCGAAAAGGCAATGACGCTTGCTGTAAACGGAATGCTGCCCAACAACACGCTCGGAAGAAAGGCGCTTACGCGTCTTCGCTGCTATGCGGGCGCTGAGCACAATAACGCGGCTCAGAAGCCGGTTGATTACAAGTTTTAAGGAGGGCTTTTTATGTACGAATCAAAACCTTACTACTACGGAACGGGCAGAAGAAAGCACTCTGTTGCACGCGTAAGAGTGTATCCCGGAAGCGGTTCCATTACTATTAACGGCAGAGATATCGATGATTATTTCGGTCTTGACACGCTGAAGCTTATCGTTCGTCAGCCTCTTGCGCTCACCGATACTCTTGAGAAGTTTGATATTATCTGCACCGTTGCAGGCGGCGGCGTTACCGGACAGGCGGGCGCAATCCGTCACGGTCTTTCCAGAGCGCTTCTTCAGTACAGCGACGAGCTTCGTCCCGTACTCAAGAAGGCAGGCTTCCTCACTCGTGACCCGAGAATGAAGGAAAGAAAGAAGTACGGACTCAAGGCAGCACGCCGCGCTCCGCAGTTCTCCAAGAGATAATCTTTATCCCTTTCGGGAGTTTACGAAACGCTTGGTTATGCAGTTTGTGGCATTGTGTGTTTGCTTGGAAACAGGCAAATTTGCAGCCGTAAATATCAAAAATAAGGCACTTATCGAGAGATGAGTGCCTTTTTGTTTGGTGAATATTAGCAAAAAAGCAGCCGTTTAAGCGGCTGCTTGTGAGTATAGCGCGGTTTTGGATATTCGGAGCACGCTCGGATTATTTCAAAAAAATCATCTTCCGCAAATCATCAAGACTTTCGCCGTAAAAATCAGCGGTTTCACGGAGAAAATCTTGCTGTTTTTCGCTGCCGTCGAATACCGCCGCCGTGATAAAACCCGCATTTTTCGCGGTTTGAACAGCGGTGAGCGAGTCCTCAAAAACGACTGTTTCCGCGGGATTTTCGCCGAGAAAATCAGCTGTTTTGAGGAAAATATCGGGCTTTGTTTTCGCGCCGTAATCCGAACAGGAAAAAACGCCCGAAAAGTACCCCGAAATGCAGTTCCTGTCGAGAGCGGAGAGCGCGAGGTTTTTATCCGAAGCGGTTGCAACGGCGCACTTTATCGCGAGCATTTCAAGCGAGCCGAGAAGCCGCTTAACGCCGCGCTTTAGCGGAGCGTTGCGGGTGTAAACGCTTTCGGAGAGCGAAACGAGCCGCGCAAGGATTTCGCTTTCCGAGAGCGGAACGGAGTATTCCCGCTTGAAAAAAGCCGCGCTTTCGGGGAGCGACAAATCCCGGATTTCGTCGCGAAGCCCGTTTTTCGGCGCGATATCAAGCTCCGCGAGAAAGCGTTCGCCGAGCGTTTCCCACATTTCCGTTGAATTGAGGAGAGTGCCGTCAAGGTCGAAAATAGCTGCTTTTATCATAATTTCCTCACAAAATATGCTCCAGAAACGTCTTAACGCCGATAACCACAAGAACGAAACCGCCGAGAAGCTCAGCTTTAGCGCCGAGTTTCAGCCCGAATTTCCGCCCGCCGAAAATTCCCGCAAGAGAAATCGCGAAAGTAATCGTGCCGATAAAAGCGGCTGCGGGAACGATTTTAACTCCGATTGCCGCGAAAGAAACGCCGACCATAAGCGCGTCAATACTTGTTGCGGCGGCTTGCAGGAGAATTGTGGGGAAAGACGGGTCTTTTGCTTCCGTTTCGCAGGAATCGCCGCCGTAAAGCTCGCGGACGCTCTCGATTATCATTTTTCCGCCGATAAATCCTAGAACTCCGAGCGCTATGTAGTGGTCAACGGAGGAAATCAGTCCCGCAAAGCCGTTTCCGAGAAGATATCCCGCAATCGGCATAAGCGCCTGAAAAAGCCCGAACATAAACGCGATAACAGCGCCCTTTCGGCGGCGTTTCAGGCTAAGACCGTCCGCGAGGGCAACCGCGAACGCGTCTGCGGAAAGCCCTGCGGCAACGAGGAAAAGTTCGATAAAAGACATAGAAGCACCTTTGCTCCGCGTTACTCGTCGGCGGGCTGTGCGAGGAGGACGGAATACTTGTCGGCGAATTCCTCAAAGCTGCCGTCGTCGAGCGCGCCGCGGATTTTTTGCATCAGATTGTTGTAGAAATAGAGATTGTGGAGAACGCAAAGTCTGCCGCCGAGCTGCTCGTCAGCCTTGAA
>DPBR01000048.1:7453-14091 GCA_003516865.1 Oscillospiraceae bacterium | reverse complement strand
TAGAACCACAGGTTGTGCATGACAGCAAGGCGCATTCCCAGGATCTCTTCTGCTTTGAACAGGTGACGGATATAAGCGCGCGTGAAATCGCGGCAGGCAGGGCAGTTACATTCGTGGTCAATGGGGCGGGAATCGGTTTCATAAGCCTTGTTTTTGACGTGAAGAATACCGTTCCAAGTGAAACAAGTTGCGTGGCGCGCGTTTCGGCTGGGCATAACGCAGTCGAACATATCGATACCGCGGCGAACGCCCTCGATGATATTTGACGGAGTGCCGACTCCCATAAGATAGCGCGGCTTGTTTTCGGGCGCATACGGCATAACGACGTCGAGGATATGATACATAACCTCCGCGGGTTCGCCGACCGCAAGACCGCCGATTGCGTAGCCGTCAAGACCCATTTCCGCGATGGTTTTCATATGTTCAATGCGGATATCGTCATAGGTTCCGCCTTGATTTATCGCGAAAAGAAGCTGATTTTTGTTGATAGTTTCGTCAAGCGAGTTAAGCCGCGCCATTTCGTTTTTGCAGCGGACGAGCCAGCGCGTTGTGCGTTCAACGGACTTCTGAACGTAATCGACGGGCGAGGGATTTTCAACGCACTCGTCAAACGCCATAGCGATGGTTGAAGCGAGCTTCGACTGAATTTGCATACTTTCTTCCGGACCGATAAACAGCCTTCTGCCGTCGATATGCGAAGAAAAATACACGCCCTCCTCTTTAATCTTACGCAGCTTTGCGAGAGAAAATACCTGAAATCCTCCGGAATCCGTAAGAGTGGGTTTATCCCAGTTCATAAATTTCTGAAGTCCGCCCATTTTGTACACGACGTCCTCTCCGGGACGGAGGTGGAGGTGATAGGTATTGCACAGCTCGACTTGCGTGTCGATTGTCTTGAGGTCGACGCTGGAAACCGCGCCCTTTATAGCCGCGCAAGTGCCGACGTTCATAAAGAACGGCGTTTGGATATCGCCGTGAACGGTGTGCAGAATACCGCGGCGGGCGAGTTTTTCGGTTTTTAAAAGTTCAAACATAGTTTCTCCTTGATTATAATGAAAATAAACGCATAGATTTATTATAACATAATAATAAAGAATGGACAAGCAAAAAGTAAATTTTCGTCAAAATGACTATAAAACGCTTGAAAAATTTGTTTGAAATGTATTTTAGGTGAAACGTTTTCAGGACTTGTAATTATACGTCAAATAGAGTATAATTTATATTAGGGCAATGTATATTAATTGCCAAAATAAGGAAGGACGGTATGAACCAATGAAATTCGGACATTTTGACGACGCAGCCAAAGAGTACGTCATCACCTCCCCGCGCACGCCTTATCCGTGGATAAATTACCTTGGAACACAGGGATTTTTCTCGCTGATTTCCAATACGGCGGGCGGATACAGCTTCTACAAGGACGCGCGTCTGCGCAGAATAACGCGTTATCGCTATAACAACGTGCCTATCGATATGGGCGGAAGATATTTCTACATCAAAGACGGCGATACCGTCTGGAATCCCGGTTGGTCGCCCGTAAAGACGGAGCTTGACAGCTACGAGTGCCGTCACGGTATGGGTTACACCGTTATCACGGGCAAGAAAAACGGACTTAAAGCCGAAGCTACGTTCTTCGTTCCGCAGAATTATGACGGCGAGGTTCAGCAGCTTGTTTTCACAAACGAAAGCGGCGCTGCAAAGACATTCAAGCTGTGGTCGTTTGCGGAGTGGTGTCTTTGGGACGCTCAGGACGACTGCACAAACTTCCAGAGAAACTTCTCTACGGGACGCGTTGAGGTAGTCGGTTCAACGATTTACCACAAGACCGAATACCGCGACAGACGTGACCATTTTGCGTTCTACACCGTAAACGATACTATCGACGGCTACGATACCGACCGCGACGCGTTTATCGGTCTGTATAACGGCTTCCACAATCCTCAGGCTGTTCTTGACGGAAAGGCGAACAATTCCTTTGCGGACGGTTGGTCGCCTATCGCTTCGCACTACAAGGAAATCACCCTTGCGGCGGGCGAAAGCAAGACGCTTGTGTTTATTCTCGGCTATGTTGAAATGCCTGTTGCGGAGAAGTTCGAGGCTGACGGAAAGACAATCAACAAGGTTAAGTCCAATGCGATGATTGAGAAGTACAACACTCCCGAAAAGGTTGCCGCAGGACTTAAGGAGCTTAAAGAAACGTGGGATAAGCTTCTCGGAATACTCAACGTTGATACTCCCGACGATAAGGTTAACCGTATGGTTAATATCTGGAATCAGTATCAGTGTATGGTTACGTTCAATCTTTCGCGCTCAGCTTCTTATTTCGAGAGCGGCATCGGACGCGGAATGGGCTTCCGCGACTCCAACCAGGACGTTCTCGGCTTCGTTCACCAGATTCCCGACAGAGCGAGAGAGAGAATTATCGATATCGCGTCTACTCAGTTCCCGGACGGCGGCTGCTATCATCAGTATCAGCCCCTCACCAAGAAGGGCAACGCGGATATCGGCGGCGATTTCTCGGACGACCCGCTTTGGCTCATTCTTTCCGTTTCCGCGTACATCAAGGAAACGGGCGATTGGACCATTCTCGACGAGATGGTGCCTTACGACAACGATATGTCGATTGCACAGCCGATGCTCGACCACCTCAAGGTTTCGTTCTATCACATTGTAAATAATCTCGGTCCTCACGGTCTGCCGCTTGCGATGCGCGCGGACTGGAACGACTGCATCAACCTCTCCTGCTATTCCGACACTCCCGGCGAGTCTTTCCAGACTTACACCAACCCGAAGTTCAAGGCGGAGGGCGGTTACTCGAAGATTGCGGAATCCGCGTTTGTCGGCGCGCTCTTCACTTATGCGGGACCGAATTACGTCAATATTCTCAATCATCTCGGCAAGACCGATGAAGCTGCAAAGGCGCAGGCTGAGATTGACAAGATGAAGAAAGCTATGATGGATTCCGCTTGGGACGGCGATTGGTTCCTCAGAGCTTATGACGCAGAGGGCAAGAAGATGGGCTCTAAGGAGTGCGAGGAAGGACAGATTTTCATTGAACCGCAGGGCTTCGCGATTATGTCCGATATCGACGCCGAAGCTTCCAAAAAGACGCTCAATGCCATTGACGAAAGACTTAACACCAAGTTTGGTCTTGTGCTGAACAATCCCGCGTTCACGAAGTACTACATTCAGTACGGTGAAATCTCGACCTATCCCGGCGGATACAAGGAAAATGCAGGCATTTTCACGCACAATAACGCGTGGATTATCTGCGCTGCCGCATATGCGGGCGAGGGCGACCGTGCGTTCAAGTACTATTCCGAGATAGCACCTGCGTTCACCGAGGAAACCTCCGATATTCACAAGACCGAGCCTTACGTTTACGGTCAGATGATAGGCGGCAAGGACGCAGGCGCGGACATCGGAAAGCCCGGCGACAACTTCGGTCAGGGCAAGAACAGCTGGCTTACGGGTACCGCTGCGTGGAATATGGTTGCGATTTCGCAGTATATTCTCGGTATTGCGGCTGATTTCGACGGTCTGAAGATTGACCCGTCCATTCCTCACGAGTGGGACGGAATGAAGGTATCTCGTCAGTTCCGCGGCGCAACCTACAACATTACCGTTAAGAACCCGAATCACGTTTGCAAGGGCGTTAAGTCGATGACTGTTGACGGAAATGAAGTTGCAGGCAACGTAATTCCCGTACAGAACGGCGGAGTTCACGAAGTAATCGTAACTCTCGGCTAATTTTAGCAGAAAAAACAGCCGCTTCCGATGAAAAGTCAAAGCGGCTTTTTTATTGAAAGGAGAGCGGCGCATTGAAGAAAATCCCGATAATCGAGCTTTTGCTCGGCATAATGCTCATATCGACGGCGCTTTACACCTACATTCCGCAGCCGGAATTTATGTACGAGATGACTTTTTTGTCGAACACGGCGGGCGGCTTGCTGCTTATCGTGAGCGCGATAGTCGGATTTGCGGGGAAAAAAGAGCTTCCGCGCGTGTTGTTTTTGATTGAAACCGTGGCGATAAGCGTTGTTTTTCTGATATCTGTCGGCTGTACGGCGACGGGACTTGCGAAATTCAATTTTAGCGGCGGAATGATTTTCCTGCACGTTATAAACCCGCTGTTGACGCTGATATTTTATTTGCTCGCAAAAGGCGAAAAGGAGCGAAAACCGCAAAAATTCCTGCCTGCGCCCGCGTTCGTGACAGCATTTCTGATATTCGATTACATAAGATTTCTCATAACGGGAAAACTGGCTTACGGCTTATTCCCGCCGGAGGAACTTTCCGTTCCCGTGGCGCTGATAGTAGGAATAGTGACCGCGGCTCTGCTTGGCGGATACGGCTTCGGGCTGTTTTCGGCGGCGAGAGCGATACGCAGAAAGCTTGAAAAATAATAAAAAAATCCCGTGAGTTTACGCTCACGGGACTTCTTTTGCGTGAAATTACTTTACAACGATATTAACAAGCTTGTCGGGAACGGCAATCTGCTTAACGACAGTCTTTCCGTCAACAATCGCCTTGATATCGTCCTGTTCGAGGGCAAGACGGATAAGCTCGTCCTTATCGGAGCCTGCGGGCGCGTTGAAGCGACCCTTAACCTTTCCGTTAATCTGAACAACGATTTCAACGGTGGAGTCCGCGCAAAGCTTCTCGTCGTATTCAACCCACTTTGCCTCGTTGAGGATACCGAAACCGAGCGTGCTGAACAGCTCTTCGGTGATATGAGGCGCGAACGGGTTGAGCATAATGAGGAACGACTTGAACTCGGCTTTATTGAAGCCGCCCGCTTCTTCCGCGGCGTTGATGAGCGCCATCATAGTAGCGATAGCGGTGTTGAATTTAAGCGTTTCGATGTCCTCGGAAACCTTCTTGATTGTCTTGTGCATAGCGGAGCAAAGCTTCTCGCTGTACTCGTCGCCGTCCTTGAGGTTTTCGGACATATTCCATATTCTTTCAAGGAAGCGCTTGCAGCCCTTAATGCCGTTTTCCTGCCACGGAGCGGCTTTCTCAAAGTCGCCGACAAACATTTCGTAAAGACGCATAGTATCCGCGCCGTATTCCGCGATAACCTCGTCCGGATTAACGACATTATGGAGCGACTTTGACATCTTGCAGAACTTTCCGGGATTTTTCGGGTCAATTCCGAGAATCATACCGTGAGAAGTGCGCTTTGCATACGGTTCCTTGCAGGGAACGATACCCTGGTCGTAGAGGAATTTGTGCCAGAAGCGGCTGTAAAGTAGGTGAAGCGTGGTGTGTTCCATACCGCCGTTGTACCAATCGACGGGCAGCCAGTATTTGAGGGCTTCCTTTGAAGCAAGCTCCTTGTCGTTCTTGGGGTCGGTGTAGCGGAGGAAGTACCAAGACGAACCCGCCCACTGCGGCATTGTGTCGGTTTCGCGCTTAGCCGCGCCGCCGCATTTCGGGCAAGTGGTGTTGATGAAGCTTTCAAGGGTAGAAAGCGGGCTTTCGCCGTTGTCGGTAGGCATATAGCTGTCAACTTCGGGCAGCTTCAGCGGCAGTTCGCTTTCGGGCAGACCGACCCAGCCGCACTTCTCGCAGTAAACGACGGGAATAGGCTCGCCCCAGTATCTCTGCCGCGAGAAAACCCAATCGCGGAGCTTGAAGTTAACCTTTTCGTGACCGATACCCTTTTCGGTGAGCCAATCCTTGATTTTAACCTTAGCGTCCTCGACGGAAAGCCCGTCAAGGAAGCCGGAATTTACCATAATGCCGGTAGCGCAGTCCGTGAACGCTTCTTTCTGAACGTCCTCGCCGCCCTTAACGACTTCGATAATCGGGAGGCTGAACTTCTCCGCGAACTCGTGGTCGCGGGTATCGTGCGCGGGAACAGCCATAATCGCGCCCGTGCCGTAGCTCATAAGAACGTAATCCGAGATGAAAACGGGGATTTCCGCGCCGTTTACGGGGTTAACTGCGAGAATGCCCTCAAGCTTGACGCCGGTTTTGTCCTTATTCATCTCTGTTCTGTCGAAATCGGACTTTTTCGCCGCTTCCGCCTGATAAGCGCGGATAGCGTCAATGTTTGCGAGCTTATTTTCGCCCGCCCATTTTTCGATAAGCGGGTGTTCGGGCGAGATAACCATATAAGTCGCTCCGAAAAGGGTATCGGGGCGGGTTGTGTAAACGGTGAGGGTATCGCCCGCGGTTGTGGAGAAGTTGACCTCCGCGCCCGTGGAGCGTCCAATCCAGTTAACCTGCGCGGTTTTAATCTTCTCGAAGTAGTCAACGGAGTCGAGGTCGTCGAGGAGGCGCTGCGCGTATTCGGTAATCCTGAGCATCCACTGATTTTTGACCTTGTGGATAACCTCGCCGTGACAGCGCTCGCAGGTGCCGTTAACGACTTCTTCGTTCGCAAGAACGACTTTGCACTGCGTGCACCAGTTAACGCTCATTTCCTTCTTGTATGCAAGACCCGCGTTAAACAGCTTAAGGAAAATCCACTGCGTCCACTTGAAGTAGTTCGGATCGGTGGTGTTGACCTCGCGCGTCCAGTCGAAGGAGAAGCCGATGCGCTTGAGCTGCTCACGGAAGTGATCGATGTTTTTCTTCGTCACGCCGGCAGGATGGACGTGGTTCTTGATGGCGTAGTTCTCGGTCGGCAGGCC
>DPBR01000048.1:7213-7401 GCA_003516865.1 Oscillospiraceae bacterium | reverse complement strand
CACTGCGTCCACTTGAAGTAGTTGGGGTCTGTGGTGTTGACCTCGCGCTCCCAATCGAAAGAAAGACCGAGAGATTTAAGCTGACTGCGGAAGCGATTTATATTTCTTTCGGTAACGACAGCAGGGTGAATTTTATTTTTGATAGCGTAGTTTTCGGTAGGCAGACCGAACGCGTCCCAGCCCATGGG
>DPBR01000048.1:6789-7004 GCA_003516865.1 Oscillospiraceae bacterium | reverse complement strand
CCGAACGCGTCCCAGCCCATGGGGAAAAGCACGTTATAGCCCTGCATACGGCGCTTTCTTGCAACGATGTCGATAGCGGTATAAGGGCGCGGGTGACCGACGTGCAGACCGTCGCCCGAAGGATACGGAAACTCAACGAGCGCGTAGTATTTCGGCTTTGAGTAGTCGTTTTCGGTATGGAAAGTGCGGTGTTCGTCCCAGTATTTCTGCCATTT
>DPBR01000048.1:0-6598 GCA_003516865.1 Oscillospiraceae bacterium | reverse complement strand
CAGTATTTCTGCCATTTGCTTTCAATGGCTTGGAAGTCATACTTCATAGTGATAATTCCTTTCAATAAAAGATAGCAATATTATAACACATTTTAATGAAAAAGTCAACAAAAAACCCCCGCGTTTAAGCGAGGGTTTCATTGCATTATCGGGTAAACCGATTAAGCGCGGGAATAAATAACCTTTGCAAATCCCATATCAATAGTGATGTTGGTGCCGTTAAATGTACCGGTAAGAGTAATTCCGCTGTCGGTGATGGAGAGCTTGTCGCCGTCGAGCTTCCAGGTTCCGCCGCTCTGACCGTTGGAAGTGATTGTGCCGTCCGCGTTGAACGTTACGATAGCGGTCGAGGTATCGCCCATTTCAGCGGGGTCTACGCTCTGTCCCATAGCCTCTGCACCGGTAACCTTCCAGTCGCCTACAATGCTGCTTCCGCCGCAGCCCGCGAGCAGACCAACGCAAAGCGTAAGGATAACGAGAACTGCCATAACCGATTTGATTGTCTTGTTCATAATCCACCTCATAAAAATTGTATATATTTTAGTTTTTTCAAGAAAAACTTTGCTTATTATACAACAAACGGCGCTCTTTGTCAAGACGTTTCGCTCGTCCGAAACCGATAATTGTTAATATTTACTAATAAAAAATATTTTCAGCACTTTTTATTGTTATTAATGATAATTCGCTTCTGTGTAAAAAAACGAGAAATTACACTGTTTTTCCGTAAAACCCGCCTTTTCTCGCTCGGCGAACGCTTTTTCCGAAAGAAACCGCGAATTTATACGCTGCGGCGAGGGAAAGAACGCCCGCGGCTTCCAGCCAGAAAATCGGCGGGAGCGCGGAAAGAAACGGAAATACCTCGTAAAGCTGTTCGGGAAGCGCGTTTATCATAGCGTAATTTGTGCCCGCGAGCCTGTTAAAGAGCGAGATAAGCGCGATATAGGCGTTCCCCGCGATAAAAGCGAGCGCGCCGCCGCGCAGCGAAACCGCGTATCCTTTAACGGCAAGGCAAAAAACGCTCACAAGCAGCATAAAATGGTGGCTTATAACAAACTGCCAGAAAACCCAGCTATCCGGCGAAAACCGCAAATCGGGGAAAATCATCGCGGGAAGCGGTCCTATGACGGTGAAATAGTAGATAATTTCGTAAAATCCGCGCTTGTCGTCCGTGAGGAGAATATAAATCATAAAAAAGTTGGTGATGAAGCAAAGGTGAAGCGGCAAATCCTCCTCAATCGACCATATTCCGAGAATTATTCTTGATGAATAGTGAACGAGCATATTTGCCGAAAGAATATAAGCGGCGATTTTCCCGATAATATGAAAGCGTGGATTTGCGAGATTTTTGCGGAAAACGATAACAAGCGCGCACAAAACGGCGAAAATTGCGGAAACGGCGTTGTGAAGCGCCCCGAAAAGCTCAAGGCGGTTTGGCGAGCCGATAAAGAAAGCCTGCAAGATATCCCTCCTCGGTTAAAATGAACGAAAAACGCTGTGCGGATTTGTGAAATTTTCCGTACAAAGCAAATTTGTAGTAGACAAAACGCAAATTATGTGATATAATATAAAATGTATATATTATTATGCGATATGCATTAAGAAAGGAAGTAAAATTATGAATATTACGGTTGATACGCTTATAGGAGATATTCTCGAAGTAAACGCGGAGGCTGCGGCTCCTATCCTTATGGGAATGGGAATGCACTGTCTCGGCTGCCCGTCCGCGCGCGGCGAGTCTATCGGACAGGCTTGTATGGTTCACGGAGTGGACGCGGACGAAATCGTCGAAAAGCTGAACGCTGCGATAAACGGCTGATTTTGGTTTATCTTGACAGTAGGCTCAGAGCAGCGTTTGATTTTTGCAGAAGCGGCGCGGCGTCGGTTGACGTAGGCTGCGACCACGCAAGACTTGCCGCCGCTCTGGCGCTTGAGAAGAATTGCCGCGTAATCGCGTCGGACGTGAAAGACGGACCGCTTGAAGCCGCGCGGAGAACGCTTTCGGAGCTTAACGCCGAGAGCGTTCTGACGGTGAAATCGGACGGACTTGACGGTATTGATTTTGCCGATGATGTGATAATATGCGGAATGGGCGGCGAGCTTATCGCGGATATCACGGAGCGCTGCCGTTTCAAGAATGAAAATACGCGATTTATTTTGCAGCCGATGACAAAGGCTGCGGTTATGCGGAAACGGCTTTACGGCGCGGGATTTGAGCTTCTGGAGGAAAAAACCGCCTGCGAGGGCGGAAAAATCTACTCCGTTATGCTGTGGCGCTATACGGGAAAAGCGCGTGAAATCAGCGAAATTGAGGCTCTCTGCGGGAAAAACCGCGACAAGGTTTATCTTGAATTTATCGCGGAGAAGCTGCGGAAAAACGCGCGCGGAATGGAAAAATCGGGCGGGCTTGCCGAAGAAGCCGAGCGGCTTCGGAAGCAGGCTGACGCTGTTATGAGAAAAGCGGTGGACTGTGGAAGATGACGATAGGCGAAGTGATTGAGTTTCTTGACGAAGCCGCGCCGTTTCGGACGGCGGAGAGCTTCGACAATGTGGGGTTGCTTGTGGGCGGCGGCGAAACCGAGGTTACGGGGATATGCTGCTGTCTTGACATAACGCGCAAGGTGATAAAGGAAGCGGCTGAAAAGGGCGCAAACCTGATTATATCTCATCATCCGGTGATTTTCGGCGGGCTTAAAACCGTGCCGAACTGGAGTCCCGTGCGCGCGCTTATCGAGAAGAACATAGCGGCGATTGCGATACACACGAATTTTGACATAGCGGAGGGCGGCGTAAACGATACGCTTCTGGAGCTTCTGGGCTTTGAAAAGAGCGGTATTCTGGAGGTTACGCAGGCTGACGGAAGCGGCTTCGGAGCGATATGCGATACGCCGTTCGAGTTCACGGCGAAAGCGCTCGCGGAGCATTGCAGGAAGTCGCTTTATCTCGACTGCGTGAAATACCTGAAAACGGAGCGCGGGATAAGCAGGATAGCGGTGTGCTGCGGCGCGGGGATTGACGGGAAAGTTATGGAGCTTGCCCGTGAAAAGCGCGTAGACGCGATAATTTCGGGCGATATAAAGCATAATTTCTGGATTGAGGCGGAAAACTGCGGTATCGCGCTCGTCGACGCGGGACATTACGGCACGGAAAAAGCGGCGTCCCACAGGATAGCCGCGATTGTCACGAAAAAATTCCCGCAGGTTGCGGTTTTTTCCTCGGAAGCCGAGGAGGACCCCTGCGGATACAGTTTTGAGGAATAAGGAGAAAAGACTTGTCACTTGACGGCGCAATGCTGAAATACGTCCGCGAGGAGCTTTCGGAGCTTGTGGGTTCGCGGATTGAGAAGATTTTCCAGCCATCGAGGGAAGAAGTTGTCATAACGTTCAGAAAGCCGAACAGCTCGGACAGGGGCGCGAAGCGGGTTATTTTCTCGGCGAACGGTTCGTCCGCGCGGGTAAATCTGACGGAAGCGGCGCTTGAAAATCCGCCGAGCCCGCCGATGTTCTGTATGCTTCTGAGAAAGCACCTTGGAAGCGGGAGGCTTCTGGGGATACGACAGGACGGGCTGGAGAGGATACTTTACTTTGATTTCGAGTGCGTGAATGAAATCGGCGATATCGTGACGAACACGCTCACAGCCGAGATTATGGGGCGCTTCAGCAATATAATTCTCGTGCGCGGCGGACGCGTTATCGACAGCGTAAAGCGCGTTACGGACGAAATTTCGGGCGTTCGGAGGATTTTGCCGAATATCGTGTATGAAACGCCGCCGCGGCTTGAACGAGTTGACTTTTTCACCGCAAACGACCGCAAAATCTCGGCGCTGATTGAGAATAAGACCGAGCGGCTTGCGAAAGCGCTTCCTGCGGTTTTGGAGGGGATTTCGCCGATATTTGCGCGCGAAGCGGCGTTTTACGCGGCGGGAGATACGGACGCGGCGTGCTGCGAGCTGACGGACGAGCAGAAAGAGCGGCTTGACGATTTCTTTGAAAACGCGAGGAAATCGGCTTGCTTTACGGAGATAATCGACGAAAGCGGCGCGAAGAAGGATTTTTCGTTCGTTGACGTCAATCAGTACGGAAACGGCTTTGCGAAGCGGCATTTTGCAAGCGCGAACGCTCTCTTGGACGATTTTTACGAAAAGAAATCCGACCGGGCAAGCCAGCGCGCGCGGGATATGCTGAAGCTGATAAAAAGCCGCGCGGAGAGAACCGCGAGGAAGCTCGAGCTGCGGAAAAAAGAGCTTGCGGATTGCGCGGACAGGGAAAATCTGCGGGTTTG
Source organism: Oscillospiraceae bacterium (assembly GCA_003516865.1). Classification (GTDB taxonomy): domain Bacteria; phylum Bacillota; class Clostridia; order Oscillospirales; family Ruminococcaceae; genus CAG-115. Next base: position 2,320 of record DPBR01000048.1, on the reverse strand, counting down.
CGGCGACATCGTAAACGCGAATATTTACCGTCTTGAAAAGGGAATGACAAGCGCCTTGCTCGATGATTTTTACACGGGCGAACAGCGAAAAATCGCGCTTGACGCAAGGCTTACGCCCGCGCAGAACGCGCAGAAATACTATTCCGAGTACAGAAAGCTGTGTACCGCGGAAAAGATGCTCACGGGGCTGATTGCGGAGGGAAAAAGCGAGCTTTCGTATTATGAAAGTCTGCTTGACAGCGTAACGCGCGCCAAAACCGACGGCGAGCTTACGGAGATAAAGCGCGAGCTTGCCGAACAGGGACTTATCCGAGGCGAAAAGACGCTTGGCAAGCCGAAGAAATCCGAGCCGCTCAAATTCCGTTCGAGCGACGGATTTACGATACTTGTGGGCAAAAACAACAAGCAGAACGACGAACTCACGCTGAAAACGTCGAAAGCGAGCGATATCTGGCTTCACGTCAAGGATATCGCGGGTTCGCACGTTATAATAAAAACGGAAGGCAAAACGCCGCCGGAGCGCACGATAGTAGAAGCGGCGCGGCTTGCGGCGTATCATTCAAAGGCGAAAAACGGTTCGGGAGTGCCGGTGGACTATACTGCGGTAAAGTTCGTGAAAAAGCCTGCGGGCGCGCGTCCGGGAATGGTGATTTTTACGGATAACAGAACGCTTTACGTTACGCCGAATGAAGAAGAAGCCGATAGATTGAAAATAACGGAGGACAATTGAGGAAATGAGAAAGGAACTTAGCAAGACCTATAATCCCAAGGATTTTGAGGAGAGAATTTACAAGGATTGGGAAGAAAAGGGCTATTTTCACGCGGAGATTGACCCGAAGAAAAAGCCGTTTACGATAGTAATGCCGCCGCCAAATATCACGGGACAGCTTCACCTCGGACACGCTTTCGACAGCACGCTTCAGGATACGCTTATCCGTTGGAGAAGAATGCAGGGATATTCCGCGCTGTGGCTTCCGGGAACGGACCACGCTTCGATTGCGACGGAAGCGAAGATTGTCGCTGCGATGAAGAAAGAGGGCGTTACAAAGGAACAGATAGGCAGAGAGGGCTTTCTGAAGCGCGCTTGGGATTGGAAGCGCGAATACGGCGGAAGAATCGACCTCCAGCAGAGAAAGCTCGGCTCGTCCTGCGATTGGGCGAGAGAGCGCTTTACGCTTGACGAGGGCTGTTCGAGAGCCGTTGAGAAGGTGTTTATGGACCTGTACAACAAGGGTCTGATTTACCACGGCGAGAGAATAATCAACTGGTGTCCGAACTGCAAGACGTCCATTTCGGATATCGAGTGTGAATATGAGGAACAGGACGGTTTCTTCTGGCACATAAATTATCCGATAGCGGACGGTTCGGGAAATGTTGAGATTGCGACGACGCGTCCCGAAACGCTTCTCGGCGATACTGCGGTTGCGGTTAACCCGAAAGACGAGCGCTATACGAACATTGTCGGAAAGATGCTGAAGCTGCCGCTCACGGATAGGGAAATTCCCGTTGTGGCGGACGATTATGTCGATATGGAGTTTGGAACGGGCTGCGTAAAGATTACGCCCGCGCACGACCCGAACGACTTTGAGGTAGGAAAGCGCCACAATCTCGCGGTAATTCATATGCTGAACGACGACGCGACAATCCGCGCAGACGTCGGCGGAAAATACGCAGGAATGGACAGATATGAAGCGCGCAAGGCTATGGTTGAGGATTTGCAGGCGCAGGGGCTTCTTGTAAAGGTAGTTCCGCACAAGCACAACGTAGGCACTTGTCAGCGCTGCGGAACGACGGTTGAGCCGCGTGCGTCGCTTCAGTGGTTTGTTTCGATGAAAAAGCTCGCAGAACCCGCGATTGACGTTGTTAAGAGCGGAGAGCTTCGCTATATCCCGAAGCGTTTCGAGAACAGCTATCTTTACTGGATGGAGAATATCCGCGATTGGTGCATTTCCCGTCAGCTCTGGTGGGGACACAGAATACCCGCGTATTACTGCCAAAATCCCGAGTGCGGACATACGGAAATCTCGCTTGAAGCCCCCGAAAAATGCCCGAAATGCGGCGGCGCGATGAAGCAGGACGAGGACACGCTCGATACATGGTTCAGCTCGGCGCTCTGGCCGTTTTCAACGCTCGGCTGGCCGGAAAAGACGCCCGACCTCGAATATTTCTATCCCACGAACACGCTTGTTACGGGATATGATATTATCGGCTTCTGGGTATCGAGAATGATATTCTCCGGTATCGAACACACGGGCGAAAAGCCGTTTAAGGACGTGCTTATACACGGACTTGTGCGCGACGAGCAGGGCAGAAAGATGTC
>DPBR01000051.1:15725-16156 GCA_003516865.1 Oscillospiraceae bacterium | reverse complement strand
ATTATGCCGAGGATATCGAGTTCTTTCTGGGAAAGCCCGATTCCGCGCAGCATAAGTCTGTTTCCGCGGAGAGCCTCGATGGAGTTTATGCCCATACCGCCCATAATTTCTTTGATTTCGTGATTCCAAGCGGTTACGAGGTTCACGAGGCGCTCGTAAGCGACGTCGGGATTGAGCCTTTTCACGAGGTCTGCTCTCTGAGTTGCGATACCCCAGTTGCATTTGCCGGTATTGCAGCTTCTGCAAAGGTGACAGCCCATAGCGAGAAGCGCCGCGGAAGCGATATAAACCGCGTCTGCGCCGAGCGCGACAGCTTTTACAACGTCAGCCGCCGAGCGCATAGAGCCTGCCGCGACTATTGAAACGTCGTTTCTGATACCCTCGTCGCGGAGTCTTGAATCAACGCTTGCGAGCGCAAGCTCAATCGGAAT
>DPBR01000051.1:15045-15531 GCA_003516865.1 Oscillospiraceae bacterium | reverse complement strand
GCGAGCGCAAGCTCAATCGGAATACCGACGTTATCGCGTATTCTTGTGGGAGCGGCGCCCGTTCCTCCGCGGAAACCGTCGATTGCGATGATATCCGCGCCCGAACGCGCGATACCCGAAGCGATAGCTGCGACGTTGTGAACGGCGGCTATTTTGACGATAATCGGCTTTTCGCCGTTTGTGGCTTCTTTGAGCGAGTTTACGAGCTGGCGCAAATCCTCAATTGAGTATATATCGTGGTGAGGAGCGGGGGAAATCGCGTCCGCGCCCATGGGAATCATACGCGTTCTGGAAATTTCCTCGTTGACCTTCATTCCGGGCAGATGACCGCCGATACCGGGCTTTGCGCCNNGCGCCCTGACCCATTTTTATTTCAATAGCCGCGCCCGCGTCGAGATAGCCCTTGAACACGCCGAAGCGTCCCGAAGCGACCTGAACGATAGTATTCTTTCCGTACTGATAGAAGTCGCGGTGCAGACCGCCCTC
>DPBR01000051.1:14494-14835 GCA_003516865.1 Oscillospiraceae bacterium | reverse complement strand
CCGCCCTCGCCGGTATTATAATATGTACCGAGCGCCGTTGCGGCTCTTGCAAGGCTCTCGTGAGCGTTTTTGCTGATTGAACCGAACGACATCGCCGAGAACATAATCGGAACGTCAAGCTCAAGGAACGGAGTTTTCTCGAAATACGCCTTTCCGTCCTTGTCGTAGGAAATTTTCTGCGATTTTTTGCCGAGGAACGTCTTTGTTTCCATAGGCTCGCGAAGCGGGTCGATAGGCGGGTTTGTAACCTGCGAAGCGTTGAGGAGGATTTTGTCCCAGTAAACGGGGTAATCCTGCGGGTTGCCCATAGCCGAGAGGAGAACTCCGCCGCTTCCCGCCTG
>DPBR01000051.1:13813-14295 GCA_003516865.1 Oscillospiraceae bacterium | reverse complement strand
ACTCCGCCGCTTCCCGCCTGCTTATAAACCTCGTCCATAAGCTGCATACTCCAGTTTGCGTTCGGACGGAACATATTCTCGTTCGGACGGATTTTGAGCGCGTTTGTGGGACATAGGCACACGCAGCGCTGACAATCGACGCAGCTTCTCTCATCCGAAATCATTTTATCGAGTTCGGGGTCGTACTTGTGGACCTCGTTCGCGCACTGCCTTTCGCACACGCGGCACTTAATGCAGCGGTCGGGGTCTCTGAGAACCTCAAAAAGAGGATTATTGTAATTTACAGCCACTTCTTAATCCACCCTTTCCGCGCAGTTTTTGTAAAGCTCCGCGATAATCGGCTCTCCGCCGCGCGGGCTCCAGATTTTGTCCACATCGGAACACATTGTTCTTATTGAACATTCCTCGGAGGAAATATAAATTGTAGCGCCCTTTTCCGCCGCGACCATCGAGCGCAGCTTAAGTCTGTCGTTAAGCGCCAT
>DPBR01000051.1:13260-13623 GCA_003516865.1 Oscillospiraceae bacterium | reverse complement strand
TGTCGTTAAGCGCCATAATGCCGTTTGTATAGCCGAGAATAATCGAAAACGGACCCGTAATCAGAAGACTTGAATAAACGTTTCTGAAGTGGCGGATTTTCTCTTCCTCTTCGGGGGAGAATTTACCGCTGTCAAGTTCGTTCCAGAACGGCGAAGCGATAACCTTCGCAACGTCCTCGAGCGGCATTCCGAGCCGCCTGTGCAGATAATCCACGATATATGTAATAACCTCGGTATCCGTGAGCAGATTGCACTTATAACCGAACATTTCGATAAAGCGCCTGTTCGCGTCATACGAGGAAATCTCGCCGTTGTGAACGATTGTGTAGTCGAGAAGCGAGAACGGGTGCGCGCCGCCCCACC
>DPBR01000051.1:12911-13063 GCA_003516865.1 Oscillospiraceae bacterium | reverse complement strand
GCGCCGCCCCACCAGCCGGGAGTGTTCGTGGGATAGCGTCCGTGGACTGTCCAAGCCCAGCCGCTGTATTCTTCAAGGCGATAGAAGTCGCCGACGTCCTCGGGATAGCCGACCGCCTTAAAAACGCCCATATTCTTGCCGCTTGAAAAGAC
>DPBR01000051.1:12357-12634 GCA_003516865.1 Oscillospiraceae bacterium | reverse complement strand
TTGTCGTTTATGTTGATAACGCAGCGCGCGACAAACGTTCTTTCATCGAGCTGACTGTCCTGAAGCTTTGTGGGAAGCGGGTTGACGAAATAGCGCCAGATAAGCGGCTCGTCGGTAATTCTGGGATTTTTTCTTATCGGTATTCTCGAAAGATTAACGACGTCGAAATGCCTGTCGAGAAAAGCCTCGGTTTTGACTCTTGCCTCGCTTGAGTCATAGAAAACGTGAAATGCGTACTGGTCGCGGTATTCGGGATAGATACCGTAGCCTGCGAAGC
>DPBR01000051.1:11956-12129 GCA_003516865.1 Oscillospiraceae bacterium | reverse complement strand
GCGAAGCCTCCGCCCAAGCCGTTCGAGCGCTCGTGCATACAGGCGATTGAATTTACTATAACGCTGCCGTTCGTGCGCTTGCCATCTCTGTTTATGAAGCCCGAAATAGCGCAGCCTGCGGGGATTCGCGTTTCTCCCTCTCGTTTTAACATATCCTCACTCCTTGAATAAGG
>DPBR01000051.1:11446-11733 GCA_003516865.1 Oscillospiraceae bacterium | reverse complement strand
TCCTCACTCCTTGAATAAGGCGGGTTTTCCGCCGGATAAGGCAGAGCCGCTCTCGGAAAAACCGTGCGGAATGCCTGAGCACAAATTTATTATAACATCTTTTCTCGCTCTTGTCAAGAACTTTTTGCAGGAATTTCAAAAGAAACTTTCATTTTTGCGTTGTTGCAATATCGTTTTGATACTCCGCGCTATACATTAATATAATAAGCGCCGCTGTTGAAACGAAGCGGAAGTTTGAAAGCGGGAATTTGGCTTTTGTGCAAGAAAATGCTTTTTGAAAATGCAAA
>DPBR01000051.1:5330-11244 GCA_003516865.1 Oscillospiraceae bacterium | reverse complement strand
AAAATGCTTTTTGAAAATGCAAATATTTGTTAAATTCGCCAAATCATCAAAATTCTCAAATACATCTTGAAAAAATAGCAGAAATAGGATATAATATAAGAGTATTGTGTTTTTGCGAAAACAAAGAAAGGATTGATTTTATGGCGGTTGATATGAAAACGATAGAGCATTTGTGCAGTCTGTCGAAGCTGTCCTATGACGACGACGGAATGAGGAAGGTTATGGGTGAAATGGGAAGCATAATCGACCTTATGGACGAAATCAAGAGCTTTGACCTCGAATATGACGACACAAAGGATAATAATGAAATACGATTCGGCGACACACGCGAGGACGTTTCCGAGGAGTCGTTTCCGACGGAAAAGCTGCTTGCGAACGCCGAGAACACGGACGGCTGCTATGTCGTACCGAAAGTTGTGGAATAAAATAAGGAGAGAAATATGGACCTGACAAGAGTGAAAATCCGCGATTTGCGCCGCGCTCTCGATGAAAAGAAGATAAGCGCCGCAGAGCTTTGCGGGGAATATCTCGGAAATATCGAGCGGCTTGACGGAAAGCTGCTTTCATACATTACCGTGACCAAGGAAAAAGCGCTTTGCGACGCGGAAAATGCACAGAAGCTGATTGACGCGGGAAAAGCCTCCGCGCTCACGGGAATACCGCTTGCAATCAAGGACAACATCTGCACGGAGGGCGTGAAAACGACCTGTTCGAGCAAGATGCTCGAGAATTTTATTCCGCCGTATAACGCAACGGTAATCGAAAAGCTGAACGAGCAGGGATTTGTGCTGCTCGGAAAGGCGTCGATGGACGAGTTTGCGATGGGCGGTTCAACGCAGACCTCCGCGTTCGCAAAGACGAAAAATCCCTATGATTTGGAGCGCGTTCCGGGGGGAAGCTCGGGCGGTTCTGCGGCTGCGGTTGCAGCGTCGCTTGCGCCGGCGGCTCTCGGCTCGGACACGGGCGGCTCGATACGCCAGCCCGCCTCGTTCTGCGGAGTTACGGGAATAAAGCCGACCTATGGCAGAGTTTCGCGCTACGGCTTGGTTGCGTTTGCAAGCTCGCTCGACCAGATAGGACCGATAGCGAACGACGCGCGCGACTGTGCGATTTTGCTGAACGCGATATGCGGGCGCGACCGTCACGACGCGACTTCCGCGAGAATTGACGTTCCGGATTTCACCGAAAAGCTCGGACAGCCCGTCAAGGGAATGAAAATCGCGCTTCCGAAGGAGTTTTATTCGGACGCTATCGACGACTGCGTGAAAAAGAGCGTAATGGACGCTGCTCGCGCGCTTGAAAAACAGGGCGCGGAGCTTATCGAGTGTTCGATTCCGGGCTTGAAGTATGCGATACCCGCGTATTATCTGATAGCCTGCGCGGAAGCGGCTTCAAACCTCTCTCGTTTTGACGGAATAAAGTACGGTTATCGCGGCGAGGGAAGAACGTACGGCGAGCTTATAATCGACAGCAGAAACAAGGGCTTCGGCGAGGAGGTAAAGCGCCGCATACTTCTCGGAAACTACGCTCTTTCGAGCGGCTATTACGATGCATATTACAAGAAAGCGCTTGCGTTGAAGCAGGAGATTATAAAGGAATACTCGGAGATTTTCGACAAGTGCGACGTAATTCTTACGCCGACGGCGCCCACTCCCGCGTACAAAATCGGTGCTCAGGACAACGACCCGGTTAAGATGTACACGGCGGATATCTGCACAGTAACGGTGAATATCGCGGGACTTCCTGGGATATCGACAACCTGCGGCTACACGGAAAGCGGGCTTCCGATAGGAATGTCGATAATCGGAAAGCGTTTTGACGAGCAGACGATTTTGCAGTGTGCGGACGCGTTTGAGCAGGGCTTCAAGCCTGTTGCTCCGAAGCTTTGAGGAGGTGTCTTGATGAGTGCGTTTTATCCTACAATGGGACTTGAGATACACGCGGAGCTGCTGACGAAATCGAAAGTATTCTGCACCTGTTCGGCTGAATTCGGCGGAACGCCGAACTCGCGCTGCTGCCCTGTTTGCAGCGGTATGCCGGGAACTCTGCCCGTTCTCAACCAAAAAGCCGTTGAATATATCATAAAAGCGGGATATGTGATGAATTGCGATATTTCCCGCTTCACAAAATGGGACAGAAAGAACTATTTCTATCCCGACCTGCCGAAAGCGTATCAGATAAGCCAGATGCCGCGTCCCGTGTGTCTTGCGGGCGAGGTTAAAATAAACGTAAACGGCGAAGAAAAGGTTATCAGGATTAACCGAATTCACCTTGAAGAGGACGCGGGAAAGCTCGTTCACGACGAGGTAAACAGGATATCTCTTGCGGACTACAACCGCTGCGGAATACCGCTTATCGAGATTGTGACGGAGCCTGATTTCCACAGCGCTGACGAGGTTATCGCGTTTTTGGAGAAGATAAAGCTGCTTTTGCAGTACGCGGGGATATGCGACTGCAAGATGGAGCAAGGCTCGATACGCTGCGACGTAAACATTTCGATAGCGCCGAAAGGGAGCAGCGAGCTTGGCACGAGAACCGAGCTTAAAAATCTGAACTCGCTGAAAGCGATTTCGCGTGCGATTGAGATTGAAATCGAGCGTCAGGAGGAGGTAATCGAGAGCGGAGAGCGCGTTATACAGGAAACGCGCCGCTTCAACGACGCTCTTGGTGAAACGACGGCGATGCGCTCGAAAGAGGACGCGCACGACTACCGTTATTTCCCCGACCCCGACATTCCGCCGATTATTTTCACGGAGGAGGAGCTTGAAGCCATCAAGAACTCCATTCCGGAGCTTCCCGAACAGCGCGTTGAGCGTTATGTAAACGCGCTTGGCTTAAAGAAAGCGGACGCGGATATAATCGTTGGAAATAAGCGCGTTTGCGACTTTTTCGACGAGGCTGTCGCGGCATACGATAACCCTAAAGCGATTGCGAATTACATTGTCGGCGAGCTTACGCGCAGGATAAATCTTGGCGAAGTTGATATGGAAGCGCTGAAATTCACGGGAGCGGAGTTCGCGCGGCTTGTGGAGCTGCTTCAGATGGACAAGGTGTCGCAGTCGAACGCGAAAGTGATACTCGGCGAGCTTGTTGAAAACGGCGGTTCGCCCGATGAAATCGCGAACGCGCAGGATTTGTGGATTAAGGAGGACAACGACCTTCTGGCGAAAGTTGTGGACGAGATAATTGCAAATAATCCGAAGCCCGTTGAGCAGTACAAGAGCGGCGACCAAAAGGTGTTCGGATTCTTTATGGGACAGGCGAACAAGGCGCTGAAGGGCGCGGCTTCGCCGAAGGCAATTCAGGATTATCTGCGGAAGAAACTCGCGGAATAACCGAAAAATCGTTTTTACGAGGCAACCGAATAAAATTCCCGCCGAAATCGCGTGAAATCGGCGGGATATTTTTATTTCAGGAGCAGAAATTCATCGATAAACCGCTGAATTTTTCCTTTGCAGACAACGTCCTCCGAGCGATTTTCGCCGATGATATCCAGAACGTCCGCGAGGAGCTTTCGCGCGGCGTTTTCGTCCGTAAACTCAATTTCCAGCTCATAGTCGGTTTTCCCAAAATATTCGCTCTCGTCGAGGTCGATTTCAGCGCCGTGAAAGCGCTTTACAAGGCGGTTTGTGCGGAGCGAACCGAGCCTTTTTACGTTCGGGAAATCAACGTTTTCCGCAAGCTTGCGGAGTTCCTCTCCGATAATTTCCGCAGGGAGAAAATCAAGCTTTTTTTCAAGTTCAACGCGCGAAAAAATCTCGTCCGTTGGGAGTTTTAGCTGCAAAAAATAATCTCCCGCGATTTCGCGCGTGCGGCAGGTAATGTGTCGCGCGCGCAGGTCAAGCTCGTCGGTATCGAAATAGTGGTTTGTCTGCGAAATCACGTCGTCCCATTCGTAAAAATCGCGTAGCAGCGCGTATTGAGCCTCGCTGAGCATAATCTTGAATTCGTTTTCAATCATCAGATATAACCTTCCTTTCCGCGGACGGAAACCTCGCCCGAATTGACCTCGAAAACGCCGTTTTCATCGCGGCAAATAAGAAATCCGTTCTCGGAAATCCCCTCTGCAAAGGCGTTTTGGACGCTCTCGCCGCGAATAATCCTGACTTCCTTTCCTATGTTGAGAACGCGCGCCCGATAATCCTCGCGGCCCTCGGAAAAACTCATTCCGCAGCGCTCGATAACGCGCTCCGCGACGCTCTCGAACAGCGCGTTTCGTTCAGGCGAAACCCCCGTGAGCGAAAGCAGCGAGCCGCCGTGCGGGATACCCAAACGAGTGAAATAATCCTCACTCTGAGAAAGATTTATGCCGATGCCGATAATTATGTTCAGACAGTCACCAAACCGCACGCTCTCGCATAAAATACCGCAGACCTTGCGATTATCGACAATGATGTCGTTCGGCCACTTGACGCCCGCGTGAAGTCCGCTTGGAAGCGCGTTTTCAAGCGCCTCGCAGACCGCAAGTCCCGTTCGCGCGGAGATGTTGACGGGTTCCTGCGGATTTTTGAGGAGCACGGACATCGGGAGCATATCCGGAGTTCCCTCCCACGAGTGACCGAGCCTGCCGCGGCCCGCCGTCTGAAGCAGCGCGGTTACTGCGGTTTTGTCGGGAAGCTCGCGGCAGCGCGCTTTGAGGAAAGAATTTGTGGAGTCGGTTTGCTCAAGATAAATCGTTTTCATACTCATTTTGCCGTCACCGTGATAATATTCATCTCAATCCGACCGTCCGTATCGATTGTGATAACGCCGTAAGACGGCATATTTCCGCCGCGCGGTGAGCCGAGGCTGCCGGGGTTCATCACGAAAACGCCGTCAATAATTTCGGTGCGGTAAAGGTGCGTGTGACCGTAAAGCGCGATATTGCACTTGTTCTGCTTTGCCGTAGCGACAAGATGTTCAAGTCCGCCGTTAACGTGAAGTGTGTGACCGTGGCAGCAGAAGATTCGCACGCCGCCGATTTTGGCGATATGAACGGTTTCGTGCTGACCGAAATCGCAGTTTCCCGCGACATAAATCATACCCTTATCGGGGAAAAGCGTTTGGATATCGTAAAATTCGCGTTCGCCGTCGCCGAGGTGAATAAGGATATCGAAATCGACCTTATCGACAACGGATTTGAGCGCGTCAAAATTTTTATGGGTATCGGAAACGACAAGAATTTTCATATTTTCGTCCTTTCGGGAGTATAATTGCCTATAAAGTAATTATATCATCTTTATCGGGAAAATAAAAGCGGTTTTTTGAAAAAAACAGTCGGAATTGACGATTTTACGGGGGTAATTATGAACAATTATGATAAGCTGATAGCGGCGGCGAGCAAAAAGCTCGGAACAACGCCCGAAAGCCTGAAGCAAACGCTTGAAAAGGGCGATATGAAGGCGCTTTCGGCGGGTCTGTCGAAGGCTGACAAAGAGAAGCTGCGGGCGGTTTTGCACAACGAGGAGCTGATGGCGAAGCTGAAAGGCGCGTCGTCGCCCGAAGAAATGATGAAGCTGTTGGGCAAGAAATAGCGGAAAATCTGCGGTGAGGAGGCGCGTTTATGGAGGGAATCGAGGAGCTTCTCCGCGCGCTTTCGGACGATGACGGAGATGAGAAAAAAGCTGATGAGAGTGCGGGTTCGGAGCAATCCGAGGGACTTTTTTCGGGACTTGACCCGGAGATGCTTCTGAAGATGATGAGCCTTTTTGAAACGCTGAATCAGCCCGACGACAACGAGCGGTTTTTGCTTGCGCTGAAGCCGCTTTTGCGCGAAGAAAACCGCGCGAAAATCGACTCGGCGATACGATTTCTGAAGCTGTTTACAATTCTTCCGCTGATAAAGGAGGCGGGACTTTTCGATAAATTAATTTGAGCGAAAAACCGTGCTGTTTTCGGAAAAAATACCGCTGATTTCAGGGTAATTTTCGGCATA
>DPBR01000051.1:0-5166 GCA_003516865.1 Oscillospiraceae bacterium | reverse complement strand
TATTTTTCGAGGCGTTTTTCGGCGCAATTTCCGGAGCGTTTTCGTCGCGTTTTTTAGCGTAATTTTCAGGGCAATTTAGGGGGGTAATATTATGGTGTGGAGTACCGCTCAATCGGCATTGTATAAGGCTGTGGACGATTATAATTCTCGCGGAATTAACGTTAAAAACTACCGTGAAAACACCTCGGAAAATTGCGCCGAAAAATGCAATAATTTCCGTGAAAAAATGCCCGAAAAATCACGCGAAAATTGCTCTGATAATTCGGATATTTTCCGCAAAAAATTGTGCGGAAATAACTTGAAAAATTCAGACGATTTTGCGGACAATTCAGGGGGATTTTCACGCGAAAATTGCATAAGAAATTCGGATAATTTCCGCAGAAAAATACCCGAAAATCGCTTTGATAATTCGGACGATTTTGCAGATAATTTTGATAATTTGTCAAGCAAAAATCTCTCGGAAAAATCGGGTAATTTCCGCGAAAAATTTTCTCAAAGTCCGAATGAAAATTGTTCAAAAAATCCGCGTAATTTTTCGGAAAATTCGGGTTATTTCCACTGCGAAAACGGCAAAAAATGCGGAAAAACGTCCGAAACCGCCGAAAAAAACGGCTGCAAAAGACTGCAAAACGACGCAAATTTTACTGCAAAAGACTGCAAAAACGGCATTTTTACGGGTTCGTCTTATCAGCCTTTCGCCGACAAGGATTTCATAATTCTTGCGGGGCTGATTTTTATTCTGATGAGCGAAAAAGCCGATTCAAAGCTGATTTTGGCGCTCGTTTTTGTGCTGTTAGGATAAAGTGTACAAAAAAATTGCGTTTTCACGCGGATTTTTTACGGAAAAACGCTTGAAAAATCCTTTGGAATAGTGTATAATAATATAAATGTATAAAGGCGTTTATACGGCAAGAGTAACCGTTTTTTGGCTTCAGAGAGCCGCGCGGCAGGTGAGAGCGCGGAGCTTTTGGCGGTGAAGTGCGGTCGTTCAGCCGGTCTGAGGAAATGCAGACCCGTTCTCCGCGTTAAGGAAAAATGAGGGAAGCCGTTTTGCAAAACCGCTTCCGAAGCGAAGTGGAACCGCGTTAGTTAACGCCTTCGTGCCGTTGGTACGAGGGCTTTTATTGTTTTTTGGAGAAGCTATGTTTGACAAGATTAAAGAAGAAATTGCGTCCATAAAGGCGCGCGACCCCGCTGTGCGGTCGGGCTGGGAGGTTATTTTCCTGTACCCGTCCTACAAGGCGGTCCGCAGCTATCGCCGCGCGCACTGGTTTTACGAGCGCGGTCACTTTTTTATCGCGCGCTGGATTTCTCAGCGTTCACGCCATAAAACCGGCATCGAAATTCACCCCGGCGCCAAAATCGGCAAGGGTCTGTTCATCGACCACGGCGCGGGCGTCGTTATCGGCGAAACTACCGAAATCGGCGACAACTGCACGCTTTATCAGAACGTAACGCTCGGCGGTACGGGAAAAGACGTCGGCAAGCGTCACCCGACCCTCGGAAATAATGTTCTTGTCGGTTCGGGAGCGAGAGTTCTCGGTCCGTTCAAAATCGGCGATAACTCGAAAATCGCCGCAAACGCCGTCGTTCTCGAAGAAGTTCCCCCGAACTGCACCGCCGTCGGCGTCCCCGCGCGTGTTGTCAAGCGGGACGGCATGCGTATCACCAACAGCGACCTCGACCAGATTCACATTCCCGACCCCGTGTCCGAGATTATGTGCAAGCACCTTATGCTTATCGAAAAGCTCGAAAACCGCGTAGATGAGCTTCAGACGGAACTTGATAAATTAAAGAAAGAAAATGCTGATAAAGGAGAATAAAATGAAAATCTACAACACAATGACGCGAAAAAAAGAGGAGCTTAAACCGATTACCGAAGGCACAGTCAAGATTTATTGCTGCGGTCCTACGGTTTACAACCTCATTCATATCGGAAACGCGCGCGCGCTCTGCGTTTTTGACGCGCTTCGCCGTTACCTTGAATTCAGGGGATACAAGGTTTTTTATGTTCAGAATTTCACAGATGTTGACGATAAAATCATCAGAAAGGCGAACGAGCTTGGCAAAACCGCCACGGAGGTTTCCGAGAACGCTATCAAGGAATATTTCATAGACGCGGAGGGTCTGAATGTTCGCAGAGCCGACGTTCACCCGAAGGTTACCGAGAATATGGATATTATTATCGATATCGTGAAAACGCTCGTTGAGAAGGGCTACGCGTATGAAGCGGACGGCGACGTTTACTTTGAAACCGCGAAATTCCCCGCTTACGGCAAGCTTTCGCATCAGCCGCTTGACGACCTCAAGGCGGGCGCGCGCATCGAAGTCGGCGAGAAAAAGCGCGACCCGATGGATTTCGCCGTGTGGAAAGCCGCAAAGCCCGGCGAGCCTTATTGGGATTCGCCTTTCGGAAAGGGCAGACCCGGCTGGCATATCGAATGTTCGGCAATGTCGCGCCATTATATCGGCGATACAATCGATATCCACGGCGGCGGCGCAGACCTCATTTTCCCGCACCACGAGAATGAAATCGCGCAGAGCGAATGTGCGACAGGCTGCGCTCTCGCGAATATCTGGATGCATAACGGTATGCTCAATGTCGATAACAAAAAAATGTCCAAATCCGCGGGCAACTTCTTCCTCGTCCGCGATATGGCAAAGGAATTCGGCTATGAGCCTATCAGATTTATGCTCCTTTCCGTGCATTACAGAAGTCAGCTTAACTACACGGTCGAGGTTATCGAAAGCTGCAAGTCGGCGCTTACCCGTCTGTACAACTGCAAGGAGCTTATGGAGCGCACTCTCCCCAACGCCAAGGACGGCGTGGCGGGCGAAAATACGCTGAATGAAATCAAGGAGGCGCGAGAGGAATTCTGCCGCGCGATGGACGATGATTTCAACACCGCGGACGCAATCGCCGCCGTTTTCGAGCTTGTCAGAAAGATTAACACCGCCGTTTCTTCGCCCGAAATCACCAAGGGCGATATCAAGGCTTATTCGGACGAATTTTTGGCATTGACAAACGTACTCGGTTTGTTATATAATAAGAATAACGACGAAATTCCGGAGGACGTCAAGGCGCTTGTTGAACAGCGCACGGCTGCCCGCAAGGAAAAGAACTTCGCGCTCGCGGACGAACTCAGAAATAAAATCACCGAAATGGGTTACGTCGTTGAGGAAACAAAGCAGGGTACTGTTTTAAAGAAAAAATGAGGTTTTGTATGAAAAATATCAGAATAAAATGTTTGATTATCAGCGCGGCTGTCGCCGTGGGAGCGCTCTTTTCGGGCTGCGCGGACAATAACGGCGCAAGCGGTGAAAATTCCGGCTCAAGCAGCCAAATCACAGACGTCAGCGGCGGAAATATCGACGAGGTTACGCTTAATAAGGGCGACCTTGCTGCCGAGATTGAAATTAAGAATTTCGGAACGATTAAGGCGAAGCTCTTTCCCGAAGCCGCTCCCGTCGGAGTCGAAAACTTCCAAAAGCTCTGCGAAAGCGGCTATTATAAGGGCAAGAACATTCACCGCGTTATGAAAGGGTTTATGTTTCAGGGCGGCTCGCTTAACGGCGACGGAACAGGCGGCAACGCCCTCGTAAACGGCGGCTCGTTCGGCGTTGAAAAAGCGGACAATATGCGCCATTTCTACGGCGCGCTCTGCTACGCAAACGCAGGCGGTCAGAACTCAACGCAGTTCTATATCGTGAACAACAACTCGCAGAACGCTTTCGACAGCGAATTTGAGGGCTTTAAAGAGCTTATTTCTCAATGCGACGAGCTTATTGCGAAATATAAGGCGGAGGGCGTTTCCGACGCTGTCACTTATTACACCCAATACAAGGAGTATTATCAGGATTTTATTGACAAATATGAGAAGTTTCCGGAAAAAGTCAAGGATATCTACAACCAAAAGGGCGGAACTCCGCAGCTCGACGGCGATTATACCGTTTTCGGACAAGTCGTCGAGGGATTTGACGTGATTGATACGATTTCGGCGGTTACGGTTGAGAACAATTCTTCGGGTGAACAATCAAAGCCCATTAATGAAATCATCATCTCGGATATCAGAGTTTTCACAGTTGAATAACGCGGTTGACCGACATTCACAGAAAGGACAAAGCTATGAAGATTTTCAGGAAAATTGCAAGCGTTCTTCTTGCGCTCGGAACGGCGGCTTGCTTCTGCGGCTGCTCGAACGGCGCAAAACCGGGCAATATCGGCGAAGTTACGTTTGCCGCGGGCGATAAAATCGCGGAAATTACGATTGAAAATTACGGCGTGATAAAGGCGAAACTGCTTCCGGACGTTGCTCCGAACGGCGTCGAGAACTTTGTGAAGCTCGCCGAGGAGGGTTATTACGACGGGCTGAAAATTCACCGCGTCGTTAAGGACTGCTGTATTCAGGGCGGCTCGCTAAACGGCGACGGAACGGGCGGAAAACCCGCGATTAACGACGGAAAGCCGCTTGAAGCCGAAACAAGCGCCGACGCGCGCAATTTTTACGGAGCGCTCGGTTATGCGAATCCAAACGGCTCGATTGCTACGCAGTTCTATATTGTAAACTGCAAGAAAACGCAGGATTTGAGCGGCTACGACCCCGCTAAAATGAAGGCGAAAGCGGAAGAATATGAAACCAACGCCAAGGCTCTCGCCGACGAAGACCCGGAAAAAGAAAGCCTAAACGCTTACGCGGCTTATTATTATAATATGGCGGCAATGTTTGAAAAGGCGTCCGAGGACGTTGCCGCAAAGTACGCGACAACGGGCGGTTATCCTTTCTGGGACGGAAATTACACGATTTTCGGTCAGGTTTACGAGGGATTTGACGTTGTGGACAAAATCAGCTCCGTTGAACTTACGACAAGCAACACGGGCGAAATTTCCGCGCCTGTCGAGGATATCGTCATAAGCTCCGTCAGAATTTCGGAATATGTTCCGCCTGAGCCTGAATCGTCTTCAAGCAGCAAGAAAAAGTGATAATTAGAATAAAAAAACCGCCCGATGTTAAGTCGGGCGGTCAGTCTGTCGAAAAAATCGAATTTGCCCGCGAAGCGGGCATTTTAAATCCGTTTTTTGCCTCAGCTTTGCCGAGGCAAAAAACACTTCTATCCGCACAACTGTGCGAATTGTCGGCTTTGCCGACAATGAGTGCGGGCAGTGCG
>DPBR01000065.1:24990-37755 GCA_003516865.1 Oscillospiraceae bacterium | reverse complement strand
GTTACGGGCGTTTCGGGCAGCGGAAAAAGCTCTCTCGTAAACGAAATCATCTACAAAAATCTTTTCGGCAGGCTGAACCGCGGAAGAACGCGTCCCGGAAAATTCAAGAATATGAAAGGCTTGGAGCATCTTGACAAGGTTATTATGATTGACCAGTCGCCTATCGGAAGAACTCCGCGCTCAAATCCCGCGACCTACACGGGCGTTTTCACCGATATCCGCGACCTTTTCGCCAAAACAAACGACGCCAAAACGCGCGGTTACTCGGCGGGACGCTTTTCGTTCAACGTCAAGGGCGGGCGCTGCGAGGCGTGCGAGGGTGACGGAATTGTACGGATTGAAATGCACTTTTTACCCGATATCTTCGTTCCCTGCGAGGTTTGCAAAGGTCATCGCTATAACCGCGAAACGCTCGAAGTGCGCTATAAGGAAAAGAATATCTATGATGTCCTTGAAATGACGGTTTCCGAGGGCGTTGAGTTCTTTGCGAACATTCCGCGCATTTACAACAAACTGAAAACGCTTGAAGAAGTTGGTCTTGGCTATATCAAAATCGGTCAGAGTTCAACAACGCTTTCGGGCGGCGAAGCGCAGAGAATTAAGCTTGCAACCGAGCTTTCAAAGCGTTCCACAGGCAAGACAATCTATATTCTAGACGAGCCGACGACGGGACTTCACACCGCCGACGTAAAGCGGCTTATCGACATTCTTCAGCGGCTTACGGACGCGGGAAATACCGTACTTGTAATAGAGCACAATCTTGACGTGATAAAATGCGCGGATTATCTGATTGATATGGGTCCCGAAGGCGGCGACGGCGGCGGAACCGTTGTTGCGTGCGGTACTCCCGAAGAAATTGCCAAGAATAAGAAGTCGTATACCGGAGAATATCTCAAGCGCTTGCTGTAAAACGCTTGACAAAACGGACAAGTTGTGCTAAAATATACTTAAATTAACATTATCAAGGAGATTTTCTTATGAAGAAATTTATCGAGGAATTCAAGACTTTCGCCCTCAAGGGCAACGTTATGAGTATGGCGGTCGGCGTTATCATCGGCGGCGCTTTTCAGTCGATTGTTACCGCGCTCACAAACAGCTTTATCAATCCGCTCATCGCCCTCATCACGGGCGGCGTTGAAAAAGACCCCGAAACGGGCGCTCTGAAGTACATAGGAGGCTATTTTGAAATTAACGGCGTCAAGTTTGATTACGGCGCTTTTTTGTCCGCGGTAATCAACTTCATCATTATGGCGCTTATTCTGTTTTTGCTCGTTAAGGGTATGAACAGCCTTATGGGGCTTGGCAAAAAGAAGAAAAAGGAAGAGGAAAAGCCCGCGCCTCCCGCGCCCACAAAGGAAGAAGTTCTCCTCACGGAAATCCGCGATTTGCTTAAAGAAAGCAAGAATGACTGATTATTCACGCAAAAGCGCTTCTTCGGGAGCGCTTTTTACTGCAAATTACTGCAAAATGCACAAAAATCCCGGAAAGTCGAACTCTCCGGGATAACTTTTTGCAATTAATTCTGTTTTCTCACTTTGATGTGAACCTCGCGGAGCTGCTGTTCGGTAACTTCGGTAGGCGCTCCGAGAAGCAAATCCTGCGCGTTTGAGTTGAGCGGGAACGCGATAATTTCGCGAATACTCTCCTCGCCCGTAAGCAGCATTATCATTCTGTCAACGCCGGGCGCCATTCCCGCATGAGGCGGCGCTCCGAACTTGAATGCGCTGTACAATGCGCCAAACTTGGTCGCAACGTCCTCTTCGGTGTAACCCGCAATCTCAAACGCCTTAACCATAATATCAAGGTCGTGGTTTCTCACAGCGCCGGAAGAAAGCTCAACGCCATTGCACACGATATCGTACTGATAAGCGAGAATATCAAGCGGGTTCTTGTTCAAAAGCGCGTCAAGTCCGCCCTGCGGCATCGAAAAAGGATTGTGCGTGAAGATAATCTTGCCGGTTTCCTCGTCAAGCTCGTACATCGGAAAATCAACGATAAAACACAGCTCAAAGCGGCTCTCGTCAATCAAATTCATACGCTTTGCCACTTCCGTGCGGATTTGACCCGCAAACTTCGGCGCATTTTTCGCAGTATCGGCAATGAAGTACAGCACATCGCCGACTTCAAGCTCGCAGCGCTTAGCAAGCTCGTTTCTCTGGTCGTCGTTCAGGAACTTGTCGATAGGGCCGTTGTACTTGAAACCGCCGTTCTCGCCGTCCTCAACCTTGAAATATCCAAGCCCCTTCATTCCGACTTCGTTTACGGCGAAATCTTCCATATTCTTGAAAAACGTTTTGCTCTGCGAAGCCATTTTAGGAACGCGTATACCGCGAACGCACTTGTTGCAGAAAGGCTTGAAATCACTGTCGACAAACAGGTCGGAAAGCTCCTTGATAACCAGCGGATTACGCAAATCGGGCTTATCCGTACCATAAGTCAGCATAGATTCCGCGAATGTTATTCTTCTGAACGGCGCGGAGCTTACCTTTTTATCCGAGAACTCGCTGAATACCGCAGACAAAACCTCCTCCGCAACAGCGAAAACGTCCTCCTGAGTTGCAAAACTCATCTCGAAGTCAAGCTGATAGAACTCTCCGGGCGAACGGTCGGCTCTCGCGTCCTCGTCGCGGAAGCACGGAGCAATCTGGAAATATCTATCAAATCCCGATACCATATAGATCTGCTTGAAAATCTGCGGAGCCTGCGGCAGAGCGTAGAATTTACCGTGATGCTTTCTGCTCGGAATGAGGTAATCGCGCGCGCCTTCGGGCGAAGATGTCGACAAAATCGGCGTCTGAAGCTCAAGGAAGCCCATTTCCTGCATTTTATTTCTCAGAAAGCTGATAATCTTGGAGCGCAGAACGATATTATCGTGCATTTTCTTGCTGCGCAGGTCAAGATAACGATACTTCAGGCGAACGTCCTCGCGCGTTTCACGGGAACTCTGAATTTCAAACGGAAGCTGCTCGGTCACTTTTCCGAGAATACGCACTTCCTCCGCCTCGATTTCGATAGTACCTGTTTCGATTTTGTCGTTAAACGTGCTTTCATCGCGCTTCAGAACAGTTCCCGAAATGGAAACGGCGCACTCCTTATGAATTCCTTCAAGCAGACTTTCATTGTGAAAAACAATCTGCACAACGCCGTAGTGGTCGCGAAGGTCTATGAACATAATTCCGCCGTGGTCGCGGATATTCTCAACCCAACCCGCAGCGCGAACCTTTTTTCCTATGTCGTTTTCACCGAACCCGTTGCAGTACGCGGTACGGTATTCATTCTCCATAAACAATTCAAATTCAGCCCTTTCGATATATTTTAACAATTTATTATACCACTTTATTCCCATTTTGTCAAGTAAATTTATATAAATATCCAAATTTTATATAATAAAACCGTATTTGTCCGCAAAAGCCCTTGACAACGGACGAAAAGTATTTTATAATTATAATATTGTTTTGAAAAGGGAATGATATTCAAATATGAAGAAAGAAAAGAAAAAAGGCGGCAATAAACTTAATTTGATAATCTGCGGCATTGCGTTTATTGTTATGCTCGTATATCTTTTTGTTTTCGATAAACCCGACGCGGTTTTGAATGCGCTTCGTTCGCTTAATCCGCTGTTTTTCGGCTTGTGCATCGCTTTTATGGTCGGCTATTGGCTTTGCGAATCCGCCACGGTTCATTCTATTCTGAAAGGAATTCACCCCGAAGCAAAGTTCAGAAACACGTTAACAAACACTATCATCGGGCAATATTTCAACTGCATAACCCCGTCCGCTTCGGGCGGTCAGCCTATGCAGGCTTACTATTTCGTGAAAATGGGTGTTCCGCTCAGCGCGGGTCTTACGGCGCTTTTTTCGAGATTTATCGTGTACCAGTTTGTTCTCACGATTTATTCCGTTGTCACTCTTTGCATAGGCTTCGGGCAGTTCGGCGCCGAGCTTTCAGGCAAGGGGCTTATGCCGTTCGTTTTCATCGGCTTCGGCGTTAACACGATTGTAATTATATTTCTGCTCGGAATTGCCCTTTGGAAAAGCGGCACGACAAAGGTTATCAACGGTTTAATCTCTCTCCTTGCAAAAATGAAGATTATGAAGCACCCTATGAAGTACCGCGTTATTGTCAGCCGCGAAATCAATAAATTCAACAACAACTTTAAGTTCCTGAAAAAGAACGTTCCGATAATCATTAAATCCGTATTTTACACAACCTTGCAGCTCACCCTCTATCTGAGCATTTCCTATGTGCTTTACAAGGGATTTGGGCTTGAGGGAACAAGTCTGCTTAAAGTTATATCATATCAAGCGTTTGTGCTTATGATATCGTCGTTCGTGCCGCTTCCGGGAGCAATGGGAGCTGCGGAAATCGGTTACACGGGCTTTTTCAACGATATTTTCGGCAGTTACATAGGCGTTTCAACGATGCTCTGGAGAATACTCACGTTCTATCTTCCCATTATCGTGGGAATGGTGTTTATTTTAACGCTGAAAAAACGCGGAATCGGTCAGCCCACTGCCGAGGACGTCAAAAACAACGTTCTTGTCGAAGATGAGCTTGACGCTGAAAACGATAATTAATTAAATATAAGAGGAAAAAAGATGTCCGACCTTAAACATGAAATTGAAAGACGCCGCACATTTGCGATTATCTCACACCCCGACGCGGGTAAAACAACGCTTACCGAAAAATTTCTCCTTTACGGAGGCGCAATCGCTATGGCGGGCGCCGTAAAGGGAAAGAAGAATACCCGCCACGCGGTTTCCGATTGGATGGAAATTGAGAAACAGCGCGGAATTTCGGTTACTTCTTCGGTTATGCAGTTCAATTACAACGGATTTTGCATTAATATTCTCGACACACCCGGGCATCAGGACTTTTCCGAGGACACATACAGAACGCTTATGGCGGCGGATTCCGCGGTTATGGTAATCGACGCGGCAAAGGGCGTTGAAAATCAGACAAGAAAGCTGTTTAAAGTCTGCGTAATGCGGAATATTCCCATTTTCACGTTTATCAATAAGATGGACAGAGAGTCGCGAAATCCGTTCGACCTGCTTGAAGAAATCGAAAACGAGCTTGGAATAAAGACCTATCCCGTGAACTGGCCTATCGGTTCGGGAAAAGACTTTAAGGGCGTTTACGACCGTGAAAACCGCAGAATTATTTCGTTTGAGATGAACGACGGAATGAACTACGGCACTAAAGAAGTTGCCGCAACGGAAGTTGACCTGAACGATGAAAATCTCGCAAACGTTATAGGGCAGTCGAATTACAACACGCTGAAAGACGATGTAGAGCTGCTTGACGGCGCTTCGGAGGAATTTGACAGCGAGCTTGTAAACAGCGGAAAGCTTTCGCCTGTGTTCTTTGGCTCGGCACTTACAAACTTCGGCGTTGAGCCGTTCCTTGAAAACTTCCTCAAAATGACGCCTCCTCCCCTGCCGAGAAACACGGAAAGCGGCGTTGTCGACCCGTTTGACGAGCATTTCTCCGCGTTTATCTTCAAAATTCAGGCTAATATGAATAAAGCTCACCGCGACAGAGTTGCATTTATGCGAATAGTAAGCGGTAAATTCACGAAGGAAATGGAAGTACTGCACGTTCAGAACAACCGCACAATGCGCCTTTCACAGCCGCAGCAGATTATGGCAAACGAACGCGAGGTTATCGAGGAAGCCTATGCGGGCGATATTATGGGCGTGTTCGACCCCGGAGTTTTCTCAATAGGCGACACGATTTGTTCCCCGTCGAAAAAAGTCGTATTCGAAGGTATTCCAACGTTTGCTCCCGAACATTTTTCGAGGATACGCCAAAAGGATACGCTCAAGAGAAAGCAATTCATCAAAGGTACAACGCAGATTGCTCAGGAAGGCGCAATTCAGATTTTCTCCGAGCCTCAGAGCGGTTTTGAGGAAGTTATTGTGGGCGTTGTCGGAGTGCTTCAGTTCGACGTCCTCGAATACCGCCTGAAAAGCGAATATAACGTTGATATCATACGAGAGGACCTCTCGTACGAGTATATACGCTGGATTACAAGCAAAAAGCACCTTGACGGAGGTCTTGACGAGCTGAAAAAGCTGGTTCTCACGTCCGATACAAAGCTTATTCAGGACGTTCGCGGCAACTACCTGCTGATTTTCACTTCGGAGTGGAACATAAAGTGGGCGCTTGATAAAAACGAAGGTCTGGAGCTTGCGGAATTTAGCAGAAACTGATTTATAAACAATCGCGCGGCGATTCGATTGAACGTGAGTTCTTTCGGTCGCCGCGCTGTTTTTTTGTCCCGAAAAAGTCTTTTTTGACAACCGTTTTCGACCCGTTTCAAGAAGAATAAGTTGTATAATTACAGTACAAGCGAGGTGAAAAGCTTGACTGTTTACATAGACGTTCTGATATTGCTCAATCTGTATATAAATTACATTCTCGTCCGCGCGGCGGCTTTATCTCTGCGGCGAAGCGCAAACCGCAGAAGATGCGTATTTGCAGCGCTTCTGGGAGCGTTTGGGTCGCTGATAATTCTTGCTCCGACGCTTCCCTTTTACGTCAATATCCCATATAAAATCCTTCTTTGCGCGGGAATGGTTCTGATAGCGTTCGGCAAACAAAAACTCAGAGATTTTCTTGTCTGCGCGCTGTTTTTTATGCTTGTCGGGCTGCTTTTCGGCGGTATTTTATCGGGAATTGAGGCGCTGTTCACGCCAAACGGAATGATTTTAAACAACGGAGTGTGCTTTTTCAATATTCCGATTGCAGCGCTTGCTTCATTCACTGCCGGAGCATACTTTCTGATGAAGCTTGTAAAGCGGCTTTCCGACGGTAAAAAAACGCGTTTCTGTACGGTAAAGATAACGCGAAACGGCGCTTCAGTCACGCTTCACGGGCTTTGCGACACGGGCTGCGAGGTGAGGGACGTTTTTCTTGGAAAACCTGTTATCGTCTGCGATTACGAGAAAACCGCAGCGATTATTCCAGATGAGATTGTCGATTATCTTGCGGGAAAGCTTGACGCGCTTGAGAAGATTAGGCTTATTCCCTGCCAAACAGTTTCAAGCAGCGCGGCAATTCCCGTTTTTAAGGCGCAGAGTGTGCTTATTGACGGAAAACAAGCAGACGTTCTTGTGGGAATATCAAAGAGCAATCTCGGCGATGATATCGAATGTATCTTTAACCCCGGAATAATACCCGCGGCATAAAATTATCAAAGGAGAATGGCGATGTTAAAACGGTTGTTGGCGCAGCTCAGATTTGCTGCGGAGCGTTTTCTGAGAAAATACGCGAAAAATTATGTTCACTATCTGAGCGGTCAGGAGCAGCTTCCCGCTCCGCTCACTAAGGAAGAGGAAGAAGCTGCATTCAAGCTGATGGACACAGATTTTGACAAGGCGCGCGATACGCTTATCGTACATAATCTGCGGCTTGTCGTGTATATCGCAAAAAAGTTTGAAAACACGGGAATTTGGCTTGAGGACCTCGTTTCAATCGGTACGGTCGGTCTGATAAAAGCGGTCAGCACATTCAGCAAGGACAAGAATATCAAGCTCGCAACATACGCTTCACGCTGTATCGAGAATGAAATCCTGATGTTCCTGCGAAAATACAGCCAATACCGCTATGATGTTTCTATTGACGAGCCGCTGAACGTTGACTGGGACGGAAATGAGCTTCTCCTTTCGGACGTGCTTGGCACGGAGAACGACTGCGTTAATTCTCACATCGAGGAGGAAGTCGAAAAGCAGCTTCTACACGACGCCGTAAATCATCTCGGCGAACGCGAGCGAAAGATTATGGAAATGCGCTTCGGGCTTAACGGCTGCAAGGAAAAAACGCAAAAGGAAGTCGCCGATGAAATCGGGATATCGCAAAGCTATATCTCGCGCCTTGAAAAGCGAATAATAAAACAGCTCCGCGACGAGCTTGAAAAAGTCTGTAATTAGCTGCAAAATCGCCTTTTTTACACAAAAAAGGCGTATGCCCGAACTTAATCCGCGGCATACGCCCAAATATCTTAAATACGCGATTATGCTTCTCTGAGTTTGAACTCGGAAATAAGCTCCTTAAGCGTTTCAGCCTGTCCGGAAAGCTCCTCGGAAGCCGCCGCAGACTGCTGCGCGGTAGCGGAGTTCGTCTGAACAACGTTTGAAATCTGCTCAACGCCGGTGTCAATCTGTACAATCGAATCAGCAGCCTCGGCAGACGCGTCGGAAATGCTGGAGTTGAGCTTCTGAACCTCGCCGGAAGAAACCGCAACCTGCTCCATCATCGCGGCAACCTCGCTTACAAGACCGTTGCCCTGTTCAACCGCTCTTACAGTGCTTTCAATAAGCTCGTTGGTGTTGTTTGCAGCCTCGCCGGACTTGGAAGCAAGGTTTCTTACCTCGTCCGCAACAACCGCGAAGCCCTTGCCCGCTTCTCCTGCACGAGCAGCCTCGATTGCAGCGTTAAGCGACAGAATGTTGGTCTGGAAAGCGATATCTTCAATTGTCTTGATAATCTGGCTAATCTGACCCGAACGCTCCTTAATCTCCTCCATCGCCTTGACAAGCTCTTCCATCTTGGTGTTTGCGGAGTGCATCGCCTCAACGGTTTCATTTGTCTTGGAGCTTGCAGATTTCGCTGCCTCGGCATTCTGGTGAATCTGACCTGCTACAACCTGAATAGTCGCTGCAAGTTCCTCAACGGAAGAAGCCTGCTCGGTTGCGCCGGAAGCAAGCGCCTGAGCGCCTGCGGCAACCTGCTCGGAACCGGAAGCAACCTGCTCTGCGGACTGGTTGATATCAGCCATAATCGTATTAAGCTTATCGACAAGAGCGACCTGATTCTTATTAATCTGGCTGTATTCGTCTATGTAAAGCGCCGCGCTGTCGTTGCTCAGGTTAAGATTGCCCTTGGAAAGCTCCTCGAAGCATCTGTCGATATCCTTGATAACGGTGATTGTTTCCTTGCACATTTTTCTCATATTCTCTGCAAGTTCGCCAATCTCGTCCTTGGAAGTGTACTTAATGTCAATCTTAAAGTTACCGTTGCAAATGTTTTTAGCAGCATTCTGAACGTCCTTAAGTCCCGTCGTAATGGACTTCGTAAGGTAAAGTGAGAAACCAATTCCGACAACAACACCAATGACGCCTACAGTTACGCCGATAACAATAACCACATTACTTGTTGTAGTACCCTCATCGTAAAGGTTCTTTGCCTGAGTGGTGGCAATATCAATTCCGTTATTGATTTTTGTATTTGCGTTCTGAAACTTTTCCATCAAATCGCTCTTGTAGAATGCATAAGCCTCTTCGCTCAAATTTGCCTTGCAAAGCTCGGTAAACTTATCGATTGATGTGTCAATATCATTCAGACTTGTTTGAATTTCATCAATCAGTTTGGTGTCCGTAAACGTATTTCTGACCTGCTTAACCGTTTCGGAAAGATTTATAATTTCGCTGTCCGCCAAAGCAAGTCTTTCGTTTATCGTAGTTGTGTCGGTTTCAATCGCAGCCTGCAACATATTTTTCGAGGACGAATTCAGGCTCTTGCTTAATTCTTTCAGCATCTGAACGTTCTGGAAAGGGGAATTATAAAACTCATTATAATATTTCAAAAGCGTTGTCATTCCTACAATTGCTGTAACCACAATCGTCACCATCATCAGAAGCACTATGCTGAACGATACCAGCAGCTTCTTAGATACTTTCAAGTTCTTCATAAAATTGTCCTCCTATTTGGTCAATTTCCATTATTTTGAACAAACTCATTATAACACATTATTATTTTAATGTCAATAGCTTTGATTTTGATTTTATTTACTGTCATACAGTTATTGCTGAAATTATTTGTAAATAAATGAAAACGCTGTTTTTCACGCATTTAAACACATTTCAAACCTTTTTTCTTCAAAACAGTGAAAAGTTTTTGTTTAAATTCACGAAAGCGCATTAACGTTAAATTAACGCGAATATTCACCCGAACAGGTCTATTCTCATATAATCAGACAGCGGGTATTATACCGCAAATATTATGAGAAAGGAAGATTTTATGGATTCGATAAAATATCCCAAGAGTCCGGGTTATGCTTACGTTCCTTTTCAGAGAATGGAAAAGGTTTATTCGCCCGCCAAAGCGCTAAAGGCGGGAACGATTTTTCCCGAACTGAATATCTCGCTTGAGGATTATCAAAGGGGGCTTTTCAATGGGAAATAACTATTCAAACAGACGTATGCAGCAGAACGAAAACGCGCAAATTCGTCAGCAGAGAGCGGAAAGCGGCAATTCCCCCGCCTGCGACGAGCTTCTGAAAGCAATCGCAGAAGCTTCGTTCTTCGCACAGGACCTGAAGCTTTATCTCGACACTCACCCCGATGATACGCGGGCAATCGAAATGTTCCGTGAGGCAATAAAGCAGTATCACGCCTGCAAAGCGGCGTTTGAGGACAGCTTTTACCCGCTTACCGCTTCGGCTGCGGGTAAAGACGGAGAATGGGACTGGCTTTGCGGCACGTTCCCTCCGCTGAGCTGAGAAATCGAGGTGGATTATGTTTATATTTGAGAAAAGAACGCAAATTCCCATTTGCATCAAGAACAAAAACCCAAAGCTTGCCGGCATTATCCTGAGCCAGTACGGCGGTCCCGACGGCGAGCTGAGCGCGTCGCTGAGGTATCTCTCACAGCGCTTTACAATGCCCGATAACCGCGGAAAGGCGCTCCTCACAGATATCGGCACAGAGGAGCTTAGTCATCTCGAAATGGTCGGAAGCATTGTCGGACAGCTAACCGACGGCGAGGGCGCAAAAAGCTTTGACAAGTACGGCAACGCCGATTACTACGTTGACCGCGGAAACGCGGTTTATCCCGCAAGCGCCGCGGGAGTTCCCTTTACAGCAGCCTATATCCAGTCAAAAGCCGACCCCATCGCGGATATTATGGAGGATTTGGCAGCAGAACAGAAAGCCCGCGCTACCTACGACAACATTCTGCGGCTTTCCGACGACCCGGACGTAAACGAAGTTATAAAATTCCTTCGCGAAAGAGAAATCGTTCACTTCCAGCGTTTCGGCGAACTTCTTAACTACTATCAGGAAAAAATACAGGACTGCAAATACTGATTTTGCATATATGCCGCCCCGCTGTTTCACTTCGGGGCGGTTTTCGCAAATTATGCAATAAAATCGTGCGTTATTCGCACCCGATTTTGCGTTATATCCCAAACAGTCCGCGGCACGTCATAAATACGCTTTTAAGCTAATATACTTGTACAAAATATAACGGAAGGAGAAAATTATGACAGAAAAGAAATTCATCAAAAACACTGCAATTCTCTTCGTTTCAATGGCGATAACCAAAATTGTCGGCGCGCTTTTCAAGATACCTCTCGCAAATCTCCTCGGAGGAACGGGACTCGGCTATTTTTCATCGGCATACGGGCTTTACTCGCCGATTTTCGCGGTAACGGCAGCGGGTATCCCGACTGTAATTATGCGTACAACTGCGCGCTGTTCCGCATCGGGAAATCTCTGCCGCGCGGCAGCCGTCAGAAAATGCGCACTTATGATGTTCTCGGCAATCGGACTTTTCGGAACGCTTTGCGTTGCCGTTTTTGCAAAACCTTTCTCGGAGTACATCGCCTGCTCTCCGCAGAGCCTTGCGGGAGTTTTGTGCATTTCGCCCGCCGTTATGCTGTGCTGCATTTCGAGCGTTTTTAGGGGTTATCGCGAAGGGCTTTCCGACGTTGTGCCTTCGTCCGCTTCCGCGATATCCGAAGCCGTTTCCCGCGCAATTTTCGGTCTTGGACTGTCTTTCGCTGTCATTTTCTACGCGAAAAGCCGCTTCAGCAACGGTCTTGACGTATTTGGAACAGCCTGTTCAACCGAAGAACAAGCCTATTCCGCCGCCCTGCCATACGCTGCGGCAGGCGCAGTTCTCGCGGTATCGCTCAGCGAGCTTGCGGGGTTAATCACGCTGATTATAATTGAGAGAAAGCGCAAAAACCGCGTTGTTACGCCAAAACGCTGTGAATACAGCCGCCGTGAAATCTGTCTTTCCCTGCTAAAAGAAATCACGCCGATAGCAGCTTCGGCGCTCGTGGTAAACTGCGTTTCTTTCGTTGACCTGCTCACGGTAACGCGCACGCTTTCGCAGTCTGCCGTAAATAATCCCGCATTCTTCAGCGAAAATTTCGGCGATATACTGAACTCCTGCGGCGGAATTGAGGGTCTCCCGAACTTTATGTACGGAAGCTACACGGGCATTGCAATGACGCTTTTTATGATAATACCGTCTTTTGCGGGAATGGCTTCGACTGCGGCTGCGCCCGATATAGCCGCCGCTTGGGAGGTTAAAGATACCGACAGACTTATCGGCAAAATCAGACTTCAGCTTCGCGCAGGCGCGATGATTGCCTGTCCCGCGTGTCTTGGAGCGGCGGCGCTGGCTTCTCCTATCCTCAATATGCTCTATAAATCACGCGCGGCGGAGGTTTCCGTGTGCCTCGACTCTTTTGTTATACTTTGTCTTGGCGGGATTTTTATGACCGCGTCGTCGGCGCTTTTCGGCATTTTTCAGTCAATCGGCAAGGCGAAAATTCCGCTTATTCTGATGAGCGCGTCGATTGTGCTGAAATTCCTGCTTAATCCGCTTCTAATCTCAATTCCACAACTAAATATAGCCGGCGCGGCGCTTTCAAGCGTAATCGGCTATGTGATTATGACTATCGGCGGCACAATCTGTCTGAAAAGAGTTCTCCCCGAAAAAATCAATATTTTCGGCGCGTTCTTTACGCCG
>DPBR01000065.1:19037-24732 GCA_003516865.1 Oscillospiraceae bacterium | reverse complement strand
TGTGCTGCCGCGGCATTTTTCGTTCACAGAGCGCTTGAAACCATGATAAATCCAACCTTGAATGTAATTATTTCCACACTTTTGGGCGGCGCTGTTTATGCAATTTTACTGATTTTAACGGGTTGTTTTCGTACAAGTGGCATAATAAACAAAAAAAATATAAAAAAATGCAAAAAAACACTTGCAAAATAAGACAAAATAGGGTATTATATAAAAGGTTATTCAATTTTTACCTATCTGATTGTAAGGGAGCTTAGGAAATGGACTTTGAGTTTAAAAGCCAATATGATATTTCCGACCTTCTGAAAATCATGAAAATTCTGCGTTCCGATAACGGTTGTCCGTGGGATAAGGTTCAAACGCATGAGTCCATACGCACCGACCTTATCGAGGAAACCTACGAGGTCTGTGAGGGAATCGACGCCAACAGTCCTGAAATGCTTCAGGAGGAACTTGGCGATTTGCTGATGCAGGTCGTTTTTCATTCGGAAATAGAGGCAGAAGCCGGTAGATTTGATTTTAACGATGTCTGCGACGGTATTTGCAAAAAGCTTGTTTACCGCCACCCTCACGTTTTCGGTGAGGTGTCCGTAAAGGACGCGGACGAGGTTCTGAAAAACTGGGACGCGCTTAAAAAGGCCGGAAAACACCAGGATACTTATTCGGAAACGCTGGAAAGCGTGCCGAAAACCTTCCCCGCTCTTCTTAGGGGCGAAAAGGTTTGCAAGCGCGCCGCAAGAGCGGGTTTATCCGAAAACGACGTAAAAGAATGCGCCGAAAGTATCTGTGAAGATATCCGGAAGCTTTGCTGCGGCGATTTTTCGGGAAATGATGTTGAAAATCAACGGATTTTAGGTAAATTATTGCTGCAAATTTGTAATTTGAGCAGAATTTTCAAGGTTGACAGCGAAAAAGCCTTGACATATTCAACAAATATGTTTATAATGAACTTCAGAGCTGTCGAAAATGAAATTATCGCGAGCGGAAAGAAACTTGAGGAGGTTTCCAACGAGGAACTGAAGCTTGCGGCTGATAAAGTCCTCAACGGTTTGTAACCGTTAGATTATAGAATTATATTTTTTGGAGGTTTAATAACATGACAAAGGCAGAATTAGTTACAGAAGTTGCTGCAAAGTCCGGTCTTTCCAAGAAGGATACCGAGAAGGCAATCGCTGGCGTAATCGAGACAGTTACCGAGACTCTCGCAAAGGGTCAGTCCATTCAGCTTGTTGGCTTCGGTACTTTCGAGGTTCGCGAGCGCGCTGCAAGAAAGGGTATCAATCCCCGCACCAAGGAAGCTATTGATATAGCTGCTACCAAGGTTCCCGCTTTCAAGGCAGGCAGAGCTCTCAAGGACGCTGTTGGCGCAAGCGCTGCTAACAAGAAGAAGGGCAAGAAGAAGTAATTCTTTCTGAGTATGGTTATTAAGCGGCGGTTTTTCCGCCGCTTTAGCTGTTTAAGGAGAAATTTATGCGTCTGGATAAATTTTTGAAGGTTTCAAGGCTTATAAAAAGAAGAACTGTTGCGAACGAGGCTTGCGACGCGGAAAAGGTTTCGGTTAACGGAAAGCCCGCGCGCGCATCTTATGAGGTTAAAACAGGCGATATTATTGAAATTAACATCGGAAAACCGCTTAAAGTAAGGGTGCTTGAAGTTAAAGAGTTTACCAAAAAAGAGGAAGCCGCCGCGCTCTACGAGGTTGTCTGAAAATGAATATTGCGCTCCCCCGCCGAATATATTATAGCGAACAATTGCTTTGCTATATGGACGGGGGTGTTTTTTATGCAGAACAATTCAATTGCCGCTCCGCAGAATATCGTTATGGAAAACAGAAAAAATCTTCGCGTTTCGGGCGTGAAGGATATCGACAGCTTCACGGAAACAAGAATCGTGCTTTCGACGATTATGGGCGAGCTTGTCATAAGAGGCGAGGATTTGCACGTCACCGCGCTTGACGCCGAAACCGGCGACTTTTCTATGACCGGAAATATATCTTCGTGCGTTTACAGCAAAAAAAGCGTGATGGACGGACCGATTAAAAAGCTTTTTCGTTAACACGGAGGATTTATGAATATCAGCATTCCGGACTGCTTTATGATTGCGTTTTTCGTCGGCTTTGTATTCGGGCTTGTCTATGAAGCCCTGCGCATAATCAGGCTTATTCTGCGGTTTAAGGCGGCGATTTTTCTCTGCGATATCGCTTTCTTCATTCTCGCGGCTTTCGCCGTTATGCGGCTTTCAACAATGCTTGGTAATTACGTCAGAATGTACACGATTTTCGGATTTGGCGCGGGTGTTTTCGCGTATATTGTAACGATAGGCAGACTGCTTAACCTTATTGAAAGCGCAGCGTCTGTTGCGTGGAGATTGACAATAGGCAGACTTTTCAAAAAAATAAGCGTTTTCTTCAAGAAAACATTTGTTGGTTTTACACAGAAAATAAAGAGCGGATTTGTGAGAGCCTCCAAACTTTTTGAAAAGAAGCGTGAAAATCATAGAATGGACTTGAAATCAAACAGCGAAAAAGTGTATAATAAAAATAGATTAGATAAAATTGGGGAAGGTGAAAAAAATGTCATCAAAGCTGACGTCAGGAGAGGTCTGCCGTAACCCGAAAAAACACAGACTTTTTCGTCTGCTTGTCGGCGCGGCGCTTCTTGTAATTGCTGTTTTTGTCGTTTACACGCTTGTTTCGGATATGCTCCAGATACAGAAAGATACCGAAACGTACAACAAGCTTCTTGAACAGACAAATTCCGTGAACGAGCAAAACGCACAGATTACAAATTATCTTGAAAATGATGAGAATTTAAAGGAATACATTGAAGACATTGCCCGCGAAAAGCTGGACTACGCAAATCCGGAGGAACGGATTTATTACGTTGTTCCCGCCGCGGATTAAAACATATCAGCCCTTCGGGGCTGTTTTTTTTGACTTATTCAGCAAAATTTGTATATAATAAATAAGCCGCACTATTAATTTTCGGAGAATGTTATGATTCATCTTAAACGATTGCTGAAAAAAATCTTCAACCGAACCACAATATGCGTTTTCGGAATTGTCGTTCAGATTGGATATTTCGCCTCGCTTTGCCTTGGACTCGGTTTTTGCTATAACGCTTCGTACCTTGTTTTTCAGGCGCTCGGAGTTATTGTTTCGATGTTTATTATAAACTCCGATATAAATTCAAGCTACAAAATCGCCTGGATACTCGTTATTATGGCGTTTCCGATTTTCGGGGTTATGTTCTATATCTTTTTCGGAAACAGCAGTTCCGGAAGAAAACTTCGCCGCAAGATGTCGCCTTATATTCAGGCGGAAAGAGATATGCTGTCAAAGGACGCTCAAAACGGCGATATACCCGAAAACAAGCATTATTCAATCGCAAGACAGGCGGATTATCTTCGCAAAAGCGGCTTTCCGGCTTATTGTGAAACAAATGCGGTCTATCTTCCGAGCGGCGAGGATAAGTTTAAAGCGCTGCTTCGAGAGCTTGAGAGTGCGGAAAGCTTTATTTATCTCGAATATTTCATCATAAACGAGGGAAAAATGTGGAATTCAATTCTCGATATTCTCGAACGCAAGGCAAAATCGGGGGTCGATGTCCGCTTAATTTACGATGATATAGGCTGTTTGCTGACGCTGCCCGTGAAATATGAAAAGGAGCTTGAAAAACGCGGAATAAAGTGCCGTGTGTTCAACAAATTCAAGCCGTTCCTCACAAAAAAGCTGAATAACCGCGACCACAGAAAAATCTTCATAATCGACGGGAAAACGGCTTTCACGGGCGGAATAAACCTCGCCGACGAGTATATAAACGAGTTTGAAAAACACGGTCACTGGAAAGATACCGCGGTTATGCTTAAAGGAAAAGCAGCGCACGGATTTACCGTGATGTTCCTTACAATGTGGAATTATCTTTCGGGTGAAAATCCGAAGAATTACGGCTGTTTACCGGAATATCGCGAGGAAGGCGCAGGATTTGTTGTACCGTTCTGCGACAGTCCGCTTGACGACGAGCCTGTCGGCGAAAACGTCTATCTCAATATCATAAACAACGCGCGAAAATACGTCTATATCACAACGCCTTATCTCGTTATCGACGACGAAATGCAGAATGCGCTTACCCTTGCGGCGAGAAGCGGAGTAGACGTCAGAATTATCACGCCGCACGTCCCCGACAAATGGTTTGTTCACGCAGTCACAAGAGCGCATTACCGCAAGCTTACAAGCCTTGGCGTTAAGATTTATGAATATTATCCGGGGTTTATTCACTCGAAAAGCTTCGTGTGCGACGATGAAATAGGCGTTGTCGGCACGATTAATCTTGATTATCGAAGTCTTTATCTGCATTTTGAATGCGCCGCGTGGCTCTGTAAAACCGATTGTATCGCCGACATAAAGCAGGATTTCTTCAAAACGCTGGAAGAATGCGATGAAATAACCTATGACGACTGCCTTTCCGTGAACGTTTTCGTCCGCGCTCTGCGGCTTATTCTCAAGCTATTTTCACCGTTGATGTAAATTGCTTGCATATTATCTCCGACCGCTTCATATTAATGAAAATATGAAACCAAAACAGGTTCTGTTTCAAACAAATTCCGCTCGGAGGTATAAAAATGACTGAATTTCTGCCGGAAGGCTATTTGCTTAACTCTCCAGAAAATATTGCGGCAATTTCCACCCGCGCTTCCCTTTCCGCCGCCGCTTCTTCGGAGAAAATTCTCGAAGCGCCGTGTATTATCTGCGACAGCAAGCACAACCTCATTGTCGGGCTTGGCTGTATGAGAGGCGTTATCCCGCGCGAGGAGGGCGCGCTCGGAATTATCGAAGGCTCGACAAAGGATATTGCGCTGATTTCCCGCGTAAACAAACCCGTATGCTTCATTGTTGAAGGATTTTCGGTTGATGAAAGCGGCGCTGAATATGCGGTTCTTTCGCGCCGCAAAGCCCAGCTCAAGTGTATGGAGAACTATATCCGCAGGCTGAGAACAGGCGATATCATCACCGCAAAAGTGACGCATCTCGAACAATTCGGCTGTTTTGTCGATATAGGCTGCGGTATTCCCTCGCTTATTCCCATAGACCTAATCTCTGTTTCACGCATTTCTCACCCGTCCGACAGATTTTTTGTCGGTCAGGAAATCAGAGCGATTGTCAAGTCGTTTGACAGCGACAGGATTTGCCTTTCGCACAAGGAACTTCTCGGCACTTGGGACGAAAACGCCGCGCTTTTTGAGCAGGGCGAAACCGTTACGGGTATCGTTCGTTCGGTTGAGGAGTACGGCATTTTCGTTGAACTTACGCCAAATCTCGCGGGGCTTGCCGAGCCGCGAAACGACGTTTTCGTAAATCAGCGCGCTTCCGTGTACATAAAAGCGATTATTCCCGAAAAAATGAAAATAAAGCTCATTATAGTAAACACGTCCGAAAACGCGTATCACAACAATGAGCCGAAATATTTTGTTAATTCAGACCGAATCGAAAAGTGGGTCTATTCTTCCCCGCTCTGTTCCAAACGAATAGAAACGGATTTTACTCTCCCTTGATTTTCTTCCAGTACTCTTTTGAGGCGTTCTCGAACTTGTTATCGCCGAATTCATAATAAACCTTGTCCTTGAGATTATCGGGAAGATACTGCTGCTTAACGTAATGATTTGGATAATCGTGAGGATAAAGGTAGTGCTGACCCTT
>DPBR01000065.1:18493-18854 GCA_003516865.1 Oscillospiraceae bacterium | reverse complement strand
ATAAAGGTAGTGCTGACCCTTGATTTCAGCGTCCTCGCCGTCGCAGTGTTTATTCTGAAGATGACGCGGAAAATCGCCCGTAAGTCCGTTCTGAACATCTGCAATCGCCGCGTTTATCGCGTTATAGCCGCTGTTTGACTTCGGAGCAGTCGCAAGCAGCACAACCGCGTCGCCCAGCGGTATTCTCGCTTCGGGCAAACCAAGCTGAAGCGCGCTGTCAACGCAAGCTTTCACAATCGGAATTGCCATAGGATACGCAAGCCCGATATCCTCCGCGGCAATCACAAGCAGCCTTCGCGAAAGCGAGATAATATCTCCCGCTTCAAGAAGCCTTGCCGCATAGTAAACCGCCGCGTTCTCG
>DPBR01000065.1:17811-18252 GCA_003516865.1 Oscillospiraceae bacterium | reverse complement strand
CCGAGCCGCGAATTGACTTCTGAAGCGCGGAAAGCAGGTCGTAATGCTGGTCGCCGCCGCGGTCATAGCGCATATTGCTGCGCTGCGTAAGTTCCTTCGCAAGTTCAAGCGTAACCTTACCGTCAGCCGCGGCAACCGCGCACAATTCCACGGTATTCAGGCACTTTCGCACATCTCCGCCGACTCCGCGGCAAATATAATCAATCGCTTCATCGTCAACATCAAACTTTTCGCCGAGCTCCTCCGAGATTGCGGCGAAACCTCTTTTTGCGGCTTTTTTCAGTTCTTCAGGTTCAACCGGCTTGAACTCGAAAACCGTTGAGCGCGACAAAATCGCGTTGTAAACGTAAAAGTACGGATTTTCAGTTGTGGAAGCGATAAGAGTTATGCTGCCGTTTTCAATATACTCAAGCAGGCTTTGCTGCTGTTTTTTGTTGAGAT
>DPBR01000065.1:0-17718 GCA_003516865.1 Oscillospiraceae bacterium | reverse complement strand
ACATAAAAATACGGATTTTCGGTAGTCGAGGATATGAGGGTTATTTTGCCGTTTTCTATGTATTCCAAAAGCGATTGCTGCTGTTTTTTGTTGAGATACTGAATTTCGTCAAGATAAAGCAGAATACCGTTTGAGCCGAGAAAAGTGTCAATCTCCGCGACAATCTCCTTGATATCCGCAGTTGAAGCGGACGTCCCGTTTAGCTTGTGCAGGCGCATATTCGCCGACTCTGCGATAATCCTCGCAATTGTGGTTTTTCCCACACCCGATGGCCCGTAGAATATCATATTCGGGATTTTTCCCGACTGAATAATCCTGAGCAGCGGCTTTCCCTCGCCTATAAGATGAGGCTGCCCGACAACGTCGTCAAGCGTTTTCGGGCGGATTTTGTCTGCTAAAGGCATTTTATCTTCCTCTGTGTTCTGCAAGAAGCGCGTTTATCTTCTCCACAGGGTCGATAACGGCGCTTACGGAAGTATCGTGGTTAAGCGATGCAATAAAGTACGCGAGATACTTCGATACGTCAACTTCCTTGAACCACTCGCGCTTCAAAAGTTCAGGCGAGCGATATGTAAGGTTTGTTCCGAAAACGGCGTCAAGCATTCCCTCTTCATAAGCCTTGTCGAACTGTTCAAGACCGTTCGTGAAGATACCATAGGTTGCATACGCGAAAAAGCGCTTTGCCTTGCGTTTTCTCAGCTCTCTTGCAATATCAAGCATCGACTCGCCGCTTGAAATAATATCATCAGCGACAAAAACAGTCTTTCCTTCAACGTCGGAACCGAGATATTCGTGAGCGACAATCGGGTTTCTTCCGTTGACAATCTGAGAATAATCGCGGCGCTTGTAGAACATTCCCATTTCAACGCCGAGGACGGAAGCGTAGAACATATTTCTGTTGAGCGCGCCTTCATCGGGGCTGATAACCATAAATTTGTCCTTATTTACAATAAGGTCGGGGAATGCCTTGAACATCGTTTTAAGCACCTGATAAGACGGAATTACATTATCAAATCCCATAAGAGGAACCGCATTGCACACGCGCGGGTCATGAGCGTCAACCGTGATTACGTTCGCGACGCCCATTGCGTGAAGTTCCTGAAGCATAACGGCGCAGTCAAGGCTCTCACGGTAAGAACGTCTGTGCTGACGTCCGCCGTAAAGTAGCGGCATAATTACGTTAATTCTGTGAGGTTTGCCGCTTGCCGCCTGAATAATACGCTTTAAGTTAGCGTAATGGTCGTCGGGCGACATATAATTCTCCTTGTCGAAGAACTTATACTTGCAGCTGTAATTTCCAACGTCAACGAGAATGAACAAATCCTTTCCGCGAACAGTGCTCTTGATAAGACCCTTTGCATCGCCCGAAGCAAAACGCGGGCACTCGCTTTCGATAATGAAGTTATCGTAAGGTCTGCCGTTGCGCTCAGCCCAGCGTATAAGATAGTTGTTTATGTGCGCGGCAAGCTCCTCCGTACCGCGCAGTGCAATCAGTCCGATAGGCGCAACCTCGTTATACTCCTGATAAAGAACCTCAGTATTTTTTACAGTCGTCATTTCCCTTGTCCTCCCACGCATTATTCGTAAAGCGGATATTTCTTTGTAAGTTCGGTTACCATTCCGCGAACCTTATCCGCAGAACCGTTGAAGTCCTTTGCGGTGAGGTAGATACACTCGCCGATAACCTTCATATCCTCCTCCTTGAGTCCGCGCGTGGTAACAGCCGGAGTTCCTATTCTCACGCCGCTTGTAAACGCGGGCTTCTGCGGATCGTTGGGGATAGCGTTCTTGTTAACTGTGATATAAACGGCGTCAAGGTTGGTTTCAAGCTCCTTGCCCGTGATATTGAAAGGACGCAGGTCAACGAGCATAAGGTGGTTATCCGTGCCGCCGGAAACAAGGTTAAATCCCTTTTCGAGAAGCGTATCCGCGAGAACCTTTGCGTTCTTGACAATCTGCTCGCCGTAAGCCTTAAATTCGGGCTTGAGCGCTTCTCCGAAGCAAACCGCCTTAGCCGCGATAACGTGCATAAGCGGACCGCCCTGAGTTCCGGGGAAAATCGCGGAATTAATCTTCTTTGCGAGATACTCGTTGTTCGTGAGTATCAGACCGCCGCGCGGACCGCGAAGCGTCTTGTGAGTTGTCGTGGTAACGATATCCGCGTAAGGAACGGGGCTTTGGTGCTGACCTGCGGCAACAAGACCCGCGATATGCGCCATATCAACCATAAGATAAGCGCCGACAGCTCTCGCGATTGCGGAAAGCTTCTCAAAGTCGATTGCTCTCGGATAAGCGGAAGCGCCCGCAACGATAAGCTTAGGCTTGCACTTGTTAGCCTGCTTGTAAAGCTCCTCGTAATCGATAAAACCGTCGTCGTTCGTGCCGTAGGGGACGAAATTGTAGATTTTACCGGAAATGTTTACGGGAGAGCCGTGAGTGAGGTGACCTCCATGTGCAAGGCTCATACCCATAACGGTATCGCCGGGCTGAAGTATTGCAACATAAACCGCGGTGTTTGCCTGAGCGCCGCTGTGAGCCTGAACGTTCGCGAACTTCGCGCCGAAAAGCTTTTTCGCGCGCTCAATCGCGATATTTTCAACAATATCAACATTCTCGCAGCCGCCGTAATAGCGCTTTCCGGGATAACCCTCGGCATACTTGTTTGTAAGTACGCTGCCCATTGCCGCCATAACCGCTGGAGAAACGATATTCTCGCTCGCGATAAGTTCGAGATTACGTTTCTGGCGCTTCAGCTCAAGCCCCATGGCGTCGGCAACCTCTTTATCGTAACCACCGAGAAATCCGATACTATCCATTAAATCGCTATACATAATGTGCTCCTTTCAAAAATGAAAAATACTACATATTCATTTTACCACAAAACGCGACTTTTTTCAAGTGCTTTTGTAATTTTATATATAAAAAAAGCCGTATATAACCGCGGCTTTTTTGGTAATTTTTATACTTTTCCCAGAACAAACTCAAATCCGAGCAAAATCGCGAGAAAAACGAAGTTATATACGGTGAAAACGGCGAAATATTTTCCCTTCCGCGCATTTTCGGAGCGCGAATAAAGCTTAAATGAAATCAGACTTGCAAGCGAAGCGATAAGCGTTCCCATTCCGCCGATATTTACGCCGAGAAGCAGCGCGTCCGAGTTTTGCGTAAAGCCCGAAAGCATAATAGCGCAGGGAACGTTGCTTATTATCTGCGATAGCCCGCAGCCGAGAAGAAGTTCTCTCCCGTCAAGAATTGAACCGATAAACTCTTTCACCTGCGGCACCGCCGATATATTTCCCACAAACACAAAAAAGCAGACGAACGTGAAAAGAAGCGCATAATCGGGTTTTGCGAGGATTTTCCTGTCAAAGATAAGCGCCGCCGCGAGCGTAACGCCGAGGGTTATCCTGTAATCGAGTATTCTCGCTACCGTGCAGATACACACGGCGAAAATAACA
The DNA here is from genome assembly GCA_003516865.1 of Oscillospiraceae bacterium. Lineage (GTDB taxonomy): Bacteria > Bacillota > Clostridia > Oscillospirales > Ruminococcaceae > CAG-115. Next base: position 14,260 of record DPBR01000065.1, on the reverse strand, counting down.
GCGTAAACGAAAAAATTCCGCGAAGGCTTAAACGAAACGGCGCTGTCGTCACGCTCGATTTTCTCAGACGGAACAAGAAAAACCGAAGCAAGCACAAGCGCAAAACAAACACCCGAAATCGGCAGCATAACCGCGAAAAAATCAGCGGGATTGTAGTTATAGCGCGAGTAGATGAAGAGATTTTGCGGGTTGCCGATGGGGGTAGCCATTGAGCCGAGATTCGCCGCTGCCGTTTCAATGACGATACAGTAAATTGCAGCCTTTTCCCTTCCCTTGAACAGCATAATCGTGAGCGGAACGAACGTCAGCAGCGCAACATCATTTGTTATAAACATCGACAGCGCAAAACAAAGCAAAACAAGCGCTGCGGAAAGCGTCCGCGTGTTCTTAAAGCGACTCGTGAGCTTAGACGAAAGGAAGCCGAAAAGTCCTGTTTTTCCAAACCCCTGAACCGTAACCATAAGGCAAAATAATATCGCAAGCACGGAATAATCAACGTAATTCAGATATTCCGCGCTCGGCGGCGTTATTATCATCGAAAGCAAAGCGAGCAAAAACGCAATGCACAAAACGACCTCGCTCTTAATAAATTTCACAATTTTTGTCATTTTTTCACCCTCTCAAACTTTATCATTATATCACTTTTTCGGTTTTTTTGCAATATTTTTTCAAAATATCTTGAAAAAAGGGTTATTTTTTGTTATAATGAAATGAAAGAAAGGCAGGCGATTTTTTTGCGGTACAATCATCTTATAGATATGGACGATTATACGGTTTCACAATGGAACGAAATTGTTTCTCTCGCGGAACGAATCAAGACAAATCCGGAAGAATACTCTGAAATGTGCAGAGGAAAGATTATGGCGACGCTCTTTTACGAGCCTTCAACCCGCACTCAAATGAGCTTTCAGGCGGCTATGATAAGACTTGGCGGAAGCATAATCGGCTTTGATAATCCCGGAAATTCCTCTGTTGCAAAAGGCGAAAACCTCAAGGATACTATCAAAATCGTAAGTACATACTCGGATATTCTCGTTATGCGCCACAATCAGGAGGGTTCGGCGAAAGCGGCGGCGCTTTGCGCGGACTGTCACGTTATAAACGCGGGCGATGGAGGTCATCTTCACCCCACTCAGACGCTCACGGACCTGCTTACGCTCAAATCCGAGCTTGGACGTCTGGACAACCTCACCGTGGGGCTTTGCGGCGACTTGAAGTACGGAAGAACCGTTCATTCGCTTGTAAAGGCGCTTTCCTGCTATCCGAACAACAAGTTCGTGCTGATTTCAACGCCGGCTCTCGCGCTGCCCTCTTATGTCAAGGAGTTTATCAAGTCGCACAACAGCAGCTTTATCGAGGTAAAGACAATTGACGAGTGCATAGGAAAGCTGGATATGCTCTATATGACGAGAATACAGCGCGAGCGCTTCGACAGCGACGAGGAATACGAGCGCCAGAAGAACGTTTATTGCCTCACGAAAGCGAAAATGTCCTACGCGAAGAAAGATATGATTGTTATGCACCCGCTTCCGAGGGTTAACGAAATTGAGGTTGCCGTTGACGACGACCCACGCGCGGCTTATTTCCGTCAGGCAAACAACGGAATGTACGTCAGAATGGCGCTTATCCTCACCACGATGAACCTCACTCCGAAAGTCAAACCGCTTCTCCTCGGCGAAATTCACAATGAAATTTGCTGCACAAACCCGAAATGCGTTACGCAGACCGAAAAATATCTCCCGCACAGCTTTTTAAGATACGGAGATATTCTGATTTGCGAATACTGCGACGAGAGAATGCTTCTTCATTAAAACAAAATCCCGTGAGAAATCACGGGACTTTTTCTTCATAAATGAGAATTAGTTGATTTCCCAGACAAAAGCTACGCTGTCGCTTGAATCAATATCGTCCGGCGTAAATTCGGGAACGCAAGCGTCCGCCAACATCATTTTCGGCGCTGCCGCAAGCGCATAATTGCTGTCTGAGTACACCGAAATCTCGCTCCAATTGTAATCAATCGAAACAAGCTCGCCGAGCGTTTTTCCCGAAGCCTTGCAGAGAATTTCAGCCTTTTTGCGAGCGTTTTCGGTTGCCGAAGCAAGAAGCGCTTCCGAAACCTTTTCCGGCTCTTTCACAGTAAATCTTATTGAAAATTCCGCGTCAGCCCCGCTGTTTGCAATCGCAGTGAGCGTGTTCGCAAGCGCTTTTGCCGTAAAATCAAAGCCAAGCTTCAAGCTGTACGAGCAGTTGTACCCTCTGAAAACTCGTTCGCTTCTGTCGTTCTTCTGAACGTAATCATATTCGGTCGAAACGTTGAAATTCAGCGTTTTGAGGTCGTCCTTTGCATAACCGACTGCCGAGAGCGCGCTTTGCAGCTTTTCAATCTTTTCGTTAGCTTTGTTTACAGCGGCGGTGTAATCTTTATCAACAACATTCAGCGAAAGCAAAATTTCAACGTAATCGGGCTTTGTTTTGACTGCTCCGACGCCTTTTACGGTAATTTTTTCCATAAACAATCTCCTTTCAAAAACAAAGGCAAGAAGTCGCCCTCTTGCCTTTTTCTTTTTTCAATTAACCGAGAACGCTGAGGAGAACGCCCGCCGCAACCGCTGTACCGATAACGCCGGCAACGTTCGGACCCATAGCGTGCATAAGCAGGAAGTTCGAGGGGTTGGTCTGAGCGCCAACCTTCTGCGAAACGCGCGCCGCCATAGGAACAGCGGAAACGCCTGCCGAGCCGATAAGCGGGTTGATTTTTCCGCCGGAAAGAAGGTACATAAGCTTTCCGAGAAGAACGCCGCAGGCAGTACCGAGGCAGAATGCAATCAGACCGAGCGCGATAATAAACAGCGTTTTGGGGCTGAGGAAGTTATCCGCAACAGCCGTAGCGCCAACCGTAACGCCGAGGAAAATCGTAATTATATTCATCAGCTCGTTCTGAGCGGTATTAACAAGTCGTCCGCAAACGCCCGATTCCTTCATCAGGTTACCGAACATCAGAATACCGACAAGCGGCGCCGCAGAAGGAACAATCAGCGATACGATAACCGTAACCGCAATCGGGAAAACGACCTTTTCGAGCTTTGAAACCTCGCGGAGCTGACCCATCTTGACCTCGCGCTCTTTTTTCGTGGTGAGCGCCTTCATAATCGGGGGCTGAATAACGGGAACGAGCGCCATGTACGAGTATGCCGCAACCGCAATCGGACCGAGAAGCTGAGGAGCAAGCTTTGAGGTGAGGTAAATCGCCGTAGGACCGTCCGCGCCGCCTATAATCGCAATCGAAGCGGCTTCCTTAAGCGTGAAGTCCGCAACTCCCGTGAGGTTGAGCAGGCACGCGCCGAGGAATGTGAAGAAAATACCGCCCTGTGCAGCAGCGCCAAGCAGGAAGCTCTTCGGGTTTGCAATCAGCGGACCAAAGTCTGTCATAGCGCCGATTCCGAGGAAGATAATCGGCGGGTAAATTCCAAGCTTTACGCCGAGATAAAGCATATCGAGAAGTCCGCCGTCGTGAAGAACTCTGCCGTAGTCAAGCGAAGTTTCTTTCGTGAACTGAACGAGGACATTCGCGCCTTGCTCAATATATTCGGGCGCAAAATACGGATTTTTTGAAGGGTCCCACAATTCCGCGTGGTAAAGACCCGCGTTCGGCAGGTTCGTTAGGAGCATACCAAACGCAATCGGAAGCATAAGCAGCGGTTCATACTGCTTAACAATCGCAAGATAAAACAGAACGAACGACAGGAGAATCATCAGACCGTTTTGCCATGTCATTCTAAGAAAACCGGAGTCCGCAATCAGACCCTGTATCGTACTAACAAATATTTCCATACATTGATTCCTTTCAGCCGTTTCAGAACGGACGAGTATTTTCGGTTATTCCTGCCGCGCTCCACGCAGAACGCACACGCTTTCCTTCGTGCTTTCTGACGCTCTTTATCGTGAAGCCCTCGCCGTCCGTGTAAGCCGCAACAGCAGCGCTTATCACGGCAATAAGCTCGTCGTCACTGTTAACAGCTTCAGCGGAAACATCTTCGGCTGCCGCCTGTACGGGTTCAGCCGCTTTCGCCTCCTTGGAAGCCTCAGCCTTTTTCTTTTTGGAATTGTCGATGGATTTGAATATCGCGCCGAGCAATATAAAGAAAAATATCAGCAATGCGAGAATTACGAATACAACAAGCAAACCGGTAAGCGTGATAATTCCAACGCTGCTCCAGTAATCGGGGTCGGCAATCTGCTGCTGAGCAATGGTTTTCTCAGCGGTTTCGGCATACCCCTGAAGCCTGTCGATAACGCCGACCTCGGCGCTTTCGGACACCAAATTCAGAAACAAGCTCATATACTATCTCCTTTTTAAACTCGTAAAACGAGTAAATTTATTTAACAAACACTTTTATTATACAATATTTTACAGAACAATTCAACAAATTCCCAAAAATAATGATAACAAGATTTTTTAACATTTTTCTCAACTTTTTATGCAGTTTTGCCAAACATCAGTAAAATCCGCCGTCAACGCCAAGAATTTGTCCCGTGATAAAGTGATTTTCGGCAATCGCCCTTACGGCTGCGGCAACCTCGCTCGGTTTTCCCAGCCGCCCAAGCGGGGTTTCATAGCAAAGCTCCGAAAGCTCGTCCGAAGTGAGATGCGAGCTGTTCATCGGGCTGTCGATAACGCCGGGAGCTATTGCGTTAACCGTTATTCCCGAAAGTCCAAGTTCCTTTGCAAGCGCCTTTGTAAAGCCGATTACACCAGCTTTTGCCGCTGAATACGCAACTTCGCAGGACGCCCCGTGAACGCCCCAGACAGAGGTTATATTCACAATTGCGCCGCTTTTTCGACTTATCATCTGCGGAACAACCGCCTTTGACGTCCTGAAGCAGCCCGTGAGATTTACCGAAATTTGCTTCTCCCAGTCGTCCTCGGTTGTGTCGCAAAACGGCTTTATAAGCGAAATTCCCGCGTTATTCACAAGAACGTCTATTCTCCCGAATTCTTTCAGAACGCGCTCTGTCGCCTCTTTCACGGATTTTTCGTCAGAAACGTCCATTTTAACGGAAAAAGCGCGATATTTTTCGCAAATCGCCGCGGCTTCCCTCTCGTTTGAGCAGAAAGTGAACGCAACGTCCTCCGTCCGTGAAAACTCCTCGACAAGAGCCGTTCCGATTGCGCCCGTTCCGCCCGTTATCAACACAACGCTCATTTCAGATTTACCGTGATTTCATCGCCCGAAACCGCGATTTCAACCGCGCTGAACTGCTTTTCGCTGTTTTCAATCAGCAGTTCTGCAATCTTATCCTCAATTTCGGTTCTGATAACGCGCCTTATATCACGACCGCCGAATTTCCCGCCGAACGCCTTTTTCGCGACAGCCGCGTAAACATCGTCCGAAATTGAAAGCGACAGCTTCTTCTCCTCAAGCGGTCCGCGAAGCTCTTCAAGATTAAGCTTTGCGATTTTCGCGTAAGAGTCCTCGGAAAGCGGCTTGAACACGACAACTTCGTCAACTCTCGCCAGAAATTCCGGTCTGAGAAAATCCCGAAGTCCCTTCATTGCGCGTTCTTTTGTCACGTCGCTCTGCGTTTTCGCAAAACCGACGCCGTTCATTCCGCTTGATGAGCCTGCGTTTGACGTCATTGCGATAATCGTGTTCTCAAAGCTTACGTTTCTGCCCTGCGAGTCGGTTATCTTGCCCTCGTCGAGGATTTGCAGAAGAATATTCATAACGTCCGGGTGAGCTTTCTCAATTTCATCGAACAGAATAACCGAATACGGCTTTCTGCGGACGCGCTCGGTGAGCTGTCCCGCTTCGTCATACCCGACGTATCCCGGAGGCGAACCGATAATCTTGCTCACGCTGTGCTTTTCCATATATTCCGACATATCAAGCCTTATCAGCGGGTCTACGCTGTCGAACATTTCCTTTGCGAGAACCTTGACAAGCTCGGTTTTTCCAACACCCGTCGGTCCAACGAATATAAACGAAGCGGGTCTGCGGCGGTCGGAAAGCTGAACTCTCGAACGCTTTATCGCCTTTGCAACAACCTCGCAAGCCTCGTCCTGACCGATAATTTTCGCTTTCAGGTTATCCTCAAGCACAGACATTCTCTTATACTCGGTTTCGCGGATTTTATTTGCGGGAATACCCGTCCAAAGCTCGATAACCTTTGAAAGGTCGTCAATCGTAACGTTTACATTCTCAGCTTCGGGCTGAATTTCAGCGATTTTCTTCTCGGTCTGAGCGATTGTCGTCTTAATTTCAGCAAGCTTCTCGTAATCAATGTTTGAATCGCCCGCAAGCTCGCTTTCTTCAACGCGCTGCTTTGACAAATCGGTTTTCAGCTTTTCAAGTTCGGTTATGCTCGTACTGTTGAGCGAAGCGCACGCGCAAGCCTCGTCAAGCAAATCAATCGCCTTATCGGGCAAAAATCTGTCGTTGATATAACGTTCCGACAACAGCGCGCACAATTTTGCAATTTCATCAGAAACGTGAACCTTGTGATGTTCCTCGTAATACTGCTTTATACCGCCGAGAAGCTCGATTGTTTCCTCAATTGTCGGCTCGTTTACGGTAACGGGCTGGAAGCGGCGTTCAAGCGCGCTGTCCTTTTCAATATGCTTTCTGTATTCGGAGAAAGTTGTCGCGCCGATAACCTGAAGTTCGCCTCTTGAAAGAGCGGGCTTAAAGATATTCGCAGCGTTCATTGAACCCTCGGAATCGCCGCCCGTACCAACAAGATTGTGGATTTCATCAACGAAAAGCATTACATTTCCCGCGTTTTTTACCTCGTCGATAAGGCTCTTTACGCGGCTCTCGAACTGACCTCTGAACTGCGTTCCCGCGACAAGCGCCGTCAAATCAAGCAGATACAGCTCCTTTCCCTGAAGCCTGAACGGAACGTCGCCGCTCGCCAGCTTCAAGGCAATTCCCTCGGCGATTGCGGTTTTACCGACGCCCGGCTCGCCTATAAGACAGGGATTGTTCTTCGTGCGTCTCGAAAGTATCTGAAGAACGCGATAAATTTCCTTTTCGCGCCCGATTATTCTGTCGATTTTGCCTTCTTTTGCGCGTCTTGTGAGGTTCGTGCAGTAGGTTTCAAGACACTTGCGCTTTTTATCGACCTTCTCCTGCTTCTTTTTCAGCTTTTTTTCGGTTTCGCCGTCAGACTTGCTGTCGGAAGTTCCGAAAAGATTTTTCAGAAAATTTGGCATTGTTCCCGCGCCGCCGCGCTCAAAGAGGTTATCCTCCTCTTTCGGCGCGTCAACATCGTCGCCGTCGGGTAAATCCTCGTCCGTTTCATCATCATCATCGTCTTTTCCGTCAAGACCGAGCTGCTTCAGAAAATCGCTGTCAACAGCTCCGTCCTCGCCGAAAATCGAATCGCAGGCATTCTCAAGCTCGTCCTCGGAAATCCCTATCTGCTTCAGATAGTCGCTTACCTGCGGAAGCCCTAGTTCTTTTGCACACTGAAGGCAAAGCCCCTCGCTCTTGCGCTCCGAACCGGTCATTGTCGAAACGAACAGAACCGCCGGACGCTTCATGCATCTTGAACACATCATCATATCAAATTCACCTTACCTTCATAAAAAGCTCAAGAAATCAATATTGTAAATCTTCTTGAACAGGAGTGTCGAATTAATTGCCGCGTCGTTAAACAGTATTACGCTGCCGTCGAACGTTGACGAAATGAGCCTTGTCACAACGCAGAACAGCGCGATTATCACCGCCGCCTCGCATAAACCCGCAATTCCTCCGAGAAGCGCGTTTACCTTCCCAAGAACCGGAATTTTGTTAATAAGTCCCGCGGCGCGCGCCACAAGCCCAAGTATCAGCATAAACACAATAAACAGCAGAATTACTGTAACCGACCTTATTATCAATATACAGGACGGGGAAATAATTCCGTCCATAACAGCCGATTTTGCCGAAGATTTCGTGTCAATCATCGCAAGAACGACTTTTCTCACCGAAGAAACGTTCAGCGTATCGCTTCCGGCGTCCGTAAAAAGCGTGGGAACGGTGTTCTTAACGGCGTCAATCATTCCGCCGATTGTTTCAGCAACAGGCGTTTTTACCATACAAACCGCAAGATACTGCGCCGTTACAAGTTTTCCCAGACCATACTTTTCAATATCGGTCATACTGAAATGCGCGGTTTTCGCGTTTACGGAGGAAAAATCGGTTTTCTCGCTTAGTCCGAAAAGCGTTAAATTAAGCCCTTCAATTCCTGTTTCAGAAAAATCAACGTCCGACAAATCCATAACCGCCGCGCCGGTTCCCTCGTAATCCGGAACGACGTCGCCTATGGAAACATCGGAAATCCTGATTTTTGTAAAATCCATATCCGTGTCGCCAAACGGCTTAATTTCGATAATCTGCTCAGCGCCGTCTATTTTTTCATCAAGCGTTTTCTCGATATTTTTTTCAATAAACTCGCCGTAAATTCCGTTTGCAACAGGTTCGCTTATAATAAACGCCAGCGCAAAAGCAATTACAAGCGAAAGCGTTTCGATTATTACTCTCGCAAAGCCCTTTTTTATCCCCACAAACGTCATTCCAACGGCTGCGGCAACTATTATTATGTCAAAAACAAAGGCAAATTCCTGTCCCATACTTCTCTCCTTACAGATTAACGCGCTGAACGGTATTATATCCGAGCAGAAAAGCCCCGCCGTCCATAATCATAACGTCCGAATAATCGTTGTCGAGCTGATAGTTCCTGCGTTCAATAAGTTCGCTGTCATACGCGAAAAGCGCGTTCTCTCTCAGCACATAAAGCGTCCGGTTTTCCACGTCAAACGAACCTGCCTCGCCGAGCGAAAGCGACGCCGAAGGCTCAAGATTTTCGTTGTAAACAACCGCGGTTACGCCGTTTGAAGCGGAATCGTGAAACAAAACGACTCTCATGACTTTTGAGCTGCAAATTCCCGTAACCTGCTTTGAAAAATCGTTTTTCGCCTTGGTTTCACCCGTATTCTTATCAAACAGATAAGCGCCGCGCTCCGTCACCGTGTAAATTCCATCGTCCGCGTACTCAAGCGAATATGAAACCGCGCTTCCCGTTGAAGCACGCCAGATTTCGCCTTGCTCCTTGGTTGTGTCAAAGCAAAGAACCGCGCAGTTAAGCTCGCCGTTCTCCTCTCCGACAACCGAAACATACAAAAATCTTCCGTTATCGGAAAAACAAACTCCCATTATCTTCTCATCGGGCGACGCCCAGCGGAAAAGCTGCTTTCCGTCGCCGCCGAATATGTAAAGATAGTTTGAATAGCGCGTCGAGGTCGTGACAACCGCCGAACGGTCGCCGCCGCCCATTTTCGAGAAAACAATCGCGTCGTCCATTGTCTTTGCGAAAATTTCCTCGGATTTGGAGTAAACCTTCAAATCCTTGCCGTTTTTGTCGTAAACAAGCACTCTTCTGTCCGTCGACGATGACGCGGGGCGGTTAAACCCGTGCTGAACGCTCTTAATTTCCGCGCCGCCGCCCGTGTATGTATAGAGATATGTGTCGGTGAGGAGGTAAAAGTTTCCGCCGAGTTTGCCCATATCGTAAGCCGCGCTTCCGGGCAGCGTCACAGGGAAACCCGCTTTTCCGACTGGAAGAAAGATATCCCTGAGCGGTGAAAACACAGCCTGCCGGTTAAAAATTATAACAATAAGCGCCGCGGCGATTATCCCGACAATAACCAGAGCTATTGTCCGCCGCCTGCTTTTTTTCTTCTCAGCGGGAGATTTTCTTCCGCTCAGCTTTTTAAGCTCGTTTTTATCGTCCATTGTCTTTCCTTATAATCAAAATGTATATAAACTCATCAGTCTATTATAGCACATTTATATGCCCATAGTCAAGTATAATAGTATACTTCGTTAAGATAAAGTCCCTCCGGCGGAAGCGTAACCCCGCCAAAATCGCGGTTTCGCGTATTCAGCGCCGAGAGAATATCGCTTTCCGTGCGTTTTCCCTCGCTGATGTAAATAAGCGTTCCCGCAAGAATACGCACCATATTGTATAAAAATCCGTTCCCGCGTATTTTTATCTCGACAATTCCGCCATTTTCCTCAACCGAACAAGCATAAATCGTCCTTATCGTTGACTTAACGCGTGCTTTTCCCTCCGCGCGGCAAAACGCGCCGAAATCGTGTTCGCCGACGAAAAGAGCGGCGGCACTGCGCATTTTCGGGATATCGAGCGGATACGGGTAATGATACGCGAGTTTTTGCAGAAAAACGTCCCTGTTCGGCTTGTTGTTTATCAGATAAACATATTCCTTGGATTTTGTACAAAATCTCGCGTGAAAGTCCTCGCACGCGTCCTCGCAGGAAATAACCGCGATATCGGGCGGCAAAATCGTGTTCATACCTTTTACAAAGCCGTCGCACGGGATTTTCGACTCGGTTCTGAAATTAAAGCAAAACCGCCTTGCGTGAACGCCCGCGTCCGTCCTCGAACAGCCGTAAATCACGGGCGGTTCGCATTTCAAAAGCTTTCCTATCGCCTTTTCGACCGCTTCCTGAACGGAAAGCGCGTTGTTCTGCCGCTGAAAACCGTGATAAGCCGCTCCGTTGTAGGCGATAAATACCTTTAAATTACGCATTCAGGCTCCTTTTACGGGATTATGGGGAAGCAATTCATCACGATTATCCCCGCGAATAAAATCAGCATAATCACAATCGCTATAATGTCCCTTGCCGCGATTTTAAGCTGCCGCATACGCGTTCTTCCCTCGCCGCCCTTGTAGCAGCGGCATTCCATCGCGGTTGCAAGCTCGTTTGCGCGCTTAAACGCCGACACAAACAGCGGAATTATAATAGGAACAAGCGATTTTGCGCGCTTCAGCATACCGCCGGAATCCAGTTCCGCGCCTCTTGCCTTTTGCGCCGACATAATTTTGTCGGTTTCCTCGACAAGCGTTGGGATAAACCTAAGCGCAATCGTCATCATCATCGAAAGCTCGTGTACGGGAAATCTCACCTTTTTAAGCGGCGACAAAAGCCGCTCAATCGCGTCCGTAAGCATAATCGGCGACGTTGTGTACGTCAGAAGCGACATTCCAACGATAAGCGAAATAATCCTCAGCAGCATAAATCCCGCAAGTCTTATTCCTTCGGGATAAATCGAGATTATCCACCAGTGAAACAGCGGGGTTTCCCCTGTGATGAACAGCATATTGAGTATCGCCGTGAAAATCATCAGCGGCAGAATGGGCTTCACGCTCTTCAGTATCATAACAAGCTTAATCCCCGAAATGATATAGCAGAACACCATAAACAGCAGAGCGAGAATAACTCCCGTAAAGCTCTGCGCCGTGAACAGCGTCACCAGATAAAGCAGGTCGAGAAGCAGCTTTACGCGGCTGTCCAGCCTGTGAATAACCGATTTTCCGGGGAAATACTGCCCGATTGTAATATCCTTTATCATCGTTTTTCCTTAATTTATAACAAAGAAAGCAGCCTTTTCGCGGCTCTTTCGGTAGTATATATATCGTTTCCTATATCAATCCCGAAATTCTTCAGCTTATGCGAAAGACGCGTTATCTGAGGCACGTCAAGACCTATTGAAACAAGCTTTTCCGTATTCTTGAAAACATTGTCCGTATAATCAAAACAGAACAGCTTTCCCTTATTCATCACAAGCACTTTTTCGGCGAATTTCACGATATCTTCCATTGAATGTGAAATCAGAAGCACGGTTTTACCCGATTTTTCGTGATATTGCTTGATAAGCGCAAGGATTTTATTTCTGCCTTTCGGGTCAAGACCCGCCGCGGGTTCGTCGAGAATAAGCGTTTCGGGGTTCATCGCAAGCACACCCGCCAAAGCGACGCGCCGCTGCTGTCCGCCCGAAAGCTCAAACGGCGATTTTTCAAGAAGATGGGTAATTCCCATACTCTCCGCCGCCTCTTTGACGCGCTTTTCAATCTCCTCGTCCGAAAGTCCCATATTCTTCGGTCCGTATGCAATATCCTTCGCTACCGTTTCTTCAAAAAGCTGATGTTCGGAATATTGAAAGACAATTCCTACCTTAAAACGAATATCGCGGATTTTCACATCTTTTGCGTGAATATCCTGCGAATCGACGAAAACCGTTCCGGAAGTCGGCTTTATAAGACCGTTGAGGTGCTGGATAAGCGTGGATTTGCCGCTTCCCGTGTGACCGATAATTCCGATAAATTCGCCGCGGTTTATCGTAAGCGACACATCGTCAACCGCCGTTTTCTCAAAAGGCGTGCCTATACTGTACTTGTAGGTTACGTTTTCGAGCCGAACGGCTTCTTCGGTCTTTTCCGAGTTAACAACAGCCGCTTCTTCGCTTATTACAGCCGTCTTTTTCCTGAGAGGAAGCGCAGCAATCGCCTTTGCACACTCGTCCTCAAAGATTATTTCCGTGGAAATATCAGCGCCGCTTTCCTTCAGCATAAAGCAAAGCTCAGTCACCTGCGGAACGTCAAGCCCGACGGCTCTCAGTTCTTTTTCACGCGCAAAAATCTTATGCGGCTCGTCGTCCATAATAATCGCGCCCTTATCCATTACGACAACCCTGTCCGCCTGCGCGGCTTCTTCCATATAATGGGTAATGAGAATTACGGTAATCCCGTGTTCCCTGTTAAGCCGCTTTATGGTCTGCATAACCTCTTTTCTGCCCTTAGGGTCAAGCATTGCGGTCGGCTCGTCCATAACGATACAGCGCGGCTGCATCGCGATAATTCCCGCAATCGCAACCCTCTGCTTCTGACCGCCCGAAAGCTGGTGCGGAGCGTGCTCGCGGAACTCGTACATATCAACCTGCTTCAGCGCGTCGTCAACGCGTTCGCGTATCTCTTTCGGAGGAACGCCGAGATTTTCGGGCGCAAACGCAACGTCCTCCTCGACAATCGTTGCGACAAGCTGATTATCGGGGTTCTGGAAAACCATTCCGACCGTACGTCGGATATCGAAAAGCTTGTCCTCGTCAGCCGTGTCAAGCCCGTTTACAAGCACTTTTCCGCTTGTCGGCGCGAGAATTGCGTTAAAATGCTTTGCAAGCGTGGATTTTCCGCAGCCGTTGTGTCCGAGAACCGCAAGAAACTGCCCGTCCGGAACGCTGAGATTAACATTTATAAGAGCCGTGCTTTTTTCCGTTACATTACCCTCGTCGTCGGTTGTAACGTAGTCGTAGCACAGATTTTCGGTTTTAATAATATCCAAAACAATACACCTTTTCTAAACGCAAAAATACATTTTATATTATACCATAAAAGCAAGCGCAAAGTCAAGTATTTTTTGCAAAAAGAGCGGCAAAGCGCAATGCTTTACCGCCAAAAATTTTATTTGAACCTGACAATCGCCGTGCTTCCGCAGGGCAGCGCCATTCCCGTCTGCTTCACGGGGATACCGATTTCCTCGGATATCACATCGATATCAAAGCGTTTACCGACGGTCATTTTCAGAAGATAGCTCATAACCGACGCCGACAAGCCCGTTGTGTAGCTGTTCAGCAGCAAAAACAGCGGCTTATCCGACAAAAGTTCCGTAATGTCCCGCATAAGCCCGAATATGCACTCTTCAAGCTTCCACATCTCGCCATTCGTCCCGCGTCCATAACTCGGCGGGTCGAGAATAATTCCGTCATAGCGCGTTCCGCGGCGGATTTCGCGCTTGATGAACTTGTTCGCGTCATCGACAATCCAGCGTATCGGCTTGTCCGAAAGCCCCGAAAGCTTTGCGTTCGTCCTCCCCCAGTCAACCATACCCTTAACCGCGTCGCAGTGACACACCGAAGCGCCCGCCGCCGCGCAGGCAAGCGTTGCTCCGCCGGTGTAAGCGAAAAGGTTCAGCACGTTTATGGGACGATTTGCGCCGCGGATAAGCTCGGAGCAGTAATCCCAGTTCACAGCCTGTTCGGGAAAAAGACCCGTGTGCTTGAAGCCCGTTGGTTTAACGAGAAAAGTAAGATTTTTATAGCTTATCTGCCAGCTTTCGGGCAGCTTTCTGCGGTAATCCCAAGCGCCGCCGCCCTTATCGGAGCGGATATAACGCGCGTGCGCGGTCTGCCATTCCGCCGCTTCCGCCGATTCCTTCCATATAATCTGCGGGTCGGGACGTATCAGAATAACATCGCCCCAGCGTTCAAGCCGCTCTCCGTCCGAGCAGTCAAGAAGTTCGTAATCGCTCCATTTATCGGATAATCTCATGGTTTCTCCTGTTCTCATTCTGCGATATTCCGCAGACGTTTCCGAGTCGTTTTAAGCGGTAATGCGTATTATGGCAACACCGCACAATTA
>DPBR01000072.1 GCA_003516865.1 Oscillospiraceae bacterium | reverse complement strand
AAGGGCGACAGACCTGTTCTGTGCAGCGAGTGCTTCGCTAAGCAGAAGGGCGAATAATCAAATTAATGCGCGAAATTGATTTTTCGCACCGAATTGTACCGAGCATACCTCTAGTTGGTTACCCCGGCATCGTTTTGGTTAAGGCATGACATTTGGAAGCAGCCGTTTTTTGCGGCTGCTTTTTTCTGCCTTTTTTTACAAAGAATTTTCATAATTTTTGCGTTTATAATATTAACAGCCTTTTTGTTCCTTTGGGATAAAAGGATTATGCGAAGAAAGGAAACGCTATTATGAAAAAGATTATTTTATCCGTGCTTTTGTGCGGTTCTCTTGTATTAACGCTTGCGGGCTGCGGAGGCGGCAACAGCTCGGATATATCCTCCGATATGTCTTCCGGTGAAAGCACCGAAGAAAGCTCATCTTCCGAAAGTTCCTCGGAAAATGAAAGTTCCGCTGATATCAGCGATGACAGCGGTTCAAACCCGATTGTTGACAACAGCGGTCTTGATTATCCCGATAATCGCGCGGGAAGAATGGCTGCTGCGGCGCTTAAAACCGATGAGTGGCCTTATATGCAGGTTGTAAGCGACCCCGAAGTAATCGGCACGATGTTTTCGACGGATAAGGATGTTACGTTCAACCTCGACGACCTTGAAGAATACTGCTTTTGCTCGAACCTTATAAGCGCGCAGCTCAACGAGGTTATTATCGTGAAGCCCGTAAACGGCAGGGAAGGCGCTGTTCAGGACGTTCTTGACAGCTATCTTAACTACACGCAGAACGGCGCGGCGTTTTATCCCGACCAGGAAATAAGCGCGGCGGGCGCGGTTTCGGGCAAAACGGCGGATAATTATATGTATCTCATCGTTCACGAAAACGGCGCCGCAATCGCCGATGCAATCAAGGAAGTTATGTGACGGCATATCGCAAAGAACCGCAAAAACGCTCTCCTTTTCGGGAGAGCGCTTTTTCTATTCATCATCACTTTTTTGCTTCTTTTTGCCTTTTTTTCGCCATTTAACACACTCGGTCAGAAGATATTCAATCTGCCCGTTTACAGAGCGAAAATCGTCCTCCGCCCACCGCATAAGCTCATTGTAAAGCGCTGCGGAAAGCCGCAGGGGGACTTGCTTTTTGGCGTCTTTTTTTTCTTCTGACATTTCGCTCGTCGCCTTCCTTCAGATTTCATCAATAAACCGAACCGCTGTTTACGATAGGCTGAGCGTCCTTGTTTCCGCAGAGAACGACAAGCAGGTTGCAGACCATCTGCGCTTTGCGCTCGTCGTCAAGCTCAACAACGTTATTCTCGGAGAGCTTGTTAAGCGCCATCTCAACCATTCCCACAGCGCCGTCAACGATTTTTTGGCGCGCCTCGATAATTGCGTTCGCCTGCTGACGCTGAAGCATTGCCGCGGCGATTTCCTTTGCGTAAGCTAGGTTCGTTATCCTTGCCTCAATAATCTCAAGTCCCGCAATCTCAACGCGCTCCTGAAGCAGTTTTTTGAGCTGTTCGGATATCTCAACGGACGAGCCGCGAAGCGTTTTTTCATCGTTGTCGGTTGAATCGTAAGGATAGCAGCGCGTAACGTCGCGAAGCGTTGAATCTGCCTGCGTTGAAAGGAAGGTGCTGAAATTATCCACATTGAAAACGGCCTTCGCCGTGTTTACAACGCGCCAGATAACCACAATTCCGATTTCAATGGGGTTGCCCTGTTCATCATTTATTTTCTGCATCTCGTTGTTGTGGGTCATCGTTTTGAGCGAAATTTTGCGGTTAATCACGGTTGTGGTTATCGCGCCGTTCGGAGCGAACGAAGCGACAAATCTTCCGCTCTCGTTTTTCGGCGAAACCGCTCCGCAGAAAGGGTTTACGAAGAAGAACCCCTCTTTTTTCAGCGTGCCTATGTACTTGCCGAAAAGCGTGAGAACAAGCGCTTCGTTCGGCTTCATAATCCTAAGTCCCATAAACGGAATCCAGCCTATGCAGAGATAAACGAGCGAAATCACAAATCCCGCTCCCACAAGCGCGGACGAGCTGCTGTCCATCTCGACAGCGCAGACAATAACTCCCGCAAGCGCCGCGATAAGCAGAATTATCGTTATAAACAGCACTGCCCAGCCGCTCGTGGTTTTCGCGTCTTTTTCTTCATAAATGTTGTCTTTAATCATATTTTCCATAACAAACCTCTCTTAATCCAAAATAAATATGATATCAAATTGATATCTTAATGAGATTATACCACGTCCATATAAATTTGTCAAGAGGGTTTCGCAAATTTATTTTCTTTCAAGACCGGAATTTGCGGGATTATCGATTAAATCGCCGTTTTCCGTGAAACGAGAGCCGTGACAAGGACAGTCCCAAGTGTTCTCATCCTTGTTTTTCTTCAGCGCACAGCCCATATGCGGACAGCGCGGCGCTGTCGGCGTGACGAGGTTTTTCGCGGAGTTAAGACCATTCACGAAAAGCTGTTTTGTGAGAACGCTTCTTGATGGGTTGAATACGGGTGCATTTTCGTTCTCGTTTCCGAGAATTTTATCACGGATAATCTCCGCTGCGGCAAGCGAATTTGTCATACCCCACTTGTTGAAGCCTGTTATAACGTAGAGGTTGGGCGTTTTCGCGCTGTAATTCCCGATATACGGCAGTCCGTCAAGCGTTATGCAGTCCTGTGCCGCCCATGAGTTCGTGATTTTTGCGCGGGGGTAATGTTCCTTTGCGAACGCGAAAACCTCGCTCGATTTTGACGGGCAGCCGGTTTTATGAGCGCCGCCGCCTACCAGCGTGACGCTTGACTTTTCTTGTTCAATAGTGTTCTCGATGCTGCATTTACGGAAAGAAAGCCCGTTTTCGTCCGCGTCCATAAAAATCCCGTCGGGAAACTCAATATTTTCAAGCGCGATAACGTGCGAACGGCTCTGATACATTTTGAGAAAATAGCTTCCGTGGCTGTTTATGAAAGGGAAATGCGTTGCGATAACGATTTTTTTCGCGGTTATTTTTCCGTCAACTGAAATCGCCGTGTTTTTTTTCAGCTCGATTATGCGCGTATTTTCGTAGATTTCAAGCCCTTTTGAAAGCTCTGCGAGCAGCGGCAGCGGGTTAAACTGCGCCTGATTTTTCACGCAGACCGCGCCTGCCGTCCGAAAGGGCAGGGGAACGCTTTCGACAAATTCAGCGTGAAATCCGATATCCGAGAGCGCGGAAATCTCGTTGTAGAGCGGCGCAGGGTCGGTTTTTGAGTAGATGAAGCTGTCGCGCTTTTCGTAACCGCAGTCGATTTTCGCGCACAGCTCCTCAAAATGCTCTGCGGCGCGGAGATTTGCCGAGAGGTACATTTTTGCGAAGTCGCCGCCGTATTTTTCGGTTATTTTCGAGTAAATCAGCCCGTGATGAACCGTGATTTTAGCGGTCGTGTTTCGCGTAATCCCGCCGCAGAGCCGCCCCGCTTCCGCGACAACGCAGGATATTCCGCTGTCTGCGAGAAGCCGCGCCGCGAGTATTCCCGCAATCCCGCCGCCGATTATGAGGACGTCCGTGTTAATCGCGGTTTTCAGCATCGGATATTGCTCAAATTCGCCTTTCCACACCGAAGAATGTCTGATATTGTCCAAAAAAGACCGCTCCTTTACACAATTTATAGTAATATTGTCTGCGTATTTTTGCAGAAAATTCCTCTGATAAAACAAATTTTTCACCGCAAAATAGGTGAAAAGGAGCTGAGGATTTTGGTTGTCATCGTCAGAAGAAAATCGTCGCGGTTTGGCGCGGAAAGGCTTTTTGGGAGCGTTTTCCCGAAGCTTGACTATATCTGCGCGGAGGATTTCGCCGTGATAAACGACCCACGCGCCATCGTTATCGTTGAGGATTGCGCCGAGGCTGACGTCAAGTCGGCGCTTTGCGTTATCGCGGACGGCGACGGCGGATTTTGCACGTTTCCGGACGGTATCCGGCTCGTAACCTGCGGCGTAAATCCAAAAAATACCGTTTCCTTTACCTCGCGCTCGGAGAATATCATAACGCTTTCGCTCAACCGCGCCATTCGCACGGAAAACGGCGTTACAGAGCCGTTTGAATATCCCGCAAAACTGCTTCGCGGGTTCTCGGAGTACGACTATATGGCGGCGTTCGCGGCGAGTTTGTTTCAATAAATCGAACAGCCCGAAGCATTTTCGCCGCGGGCTGATGATTATTTTGTTCTAACTAATTTCTTTTATCTGATTTACGTTATTCGCTGTCCTGAAGAGCGTCATAGCCGCTTTCGCCCGTTCTTACCTTAACAACGTCCGCTACTTCGTAAACGAAAATCTTTCCGTCGCCGACATTGCCCGTGTACAGAACCTTTTTCGCTGTTTCGATTACCGTTTCAACAGGCACCTTGCATACGACAATCTCCATCTTTATCTTCGGCAGCAGGTGTGCTTCAATCTCAACGCCGCGGTAGTACTCTTTCGAGCCCTTCTGCATTCCGCAGCCCATAACGTTCGTCACGGTCATACCCGTAATGCCTATCTTGTTCATTTCGTCCTTCAGCAGCTCGAAGCGGTCGGGACGAGTGATGATAACAACTTTCGTCATACTTACGCCTTCCTCGGAAGCCGCAACGTACTTCTTGATAACGGGAACTGCTTCCTTGCTTTCGGCAACCGTTTCAACTTCCTTTTCCTTGCCGGAAGAAGAGGTTTCAATGTGCATTGTCGGAACGAAGTCCGCGTAAGAGGACGTAAGACCGTGCTCCGTTGCGTCCAGACCGACAATTTCCTCGTGACGCGAAACGCGCAGACCGATTGTTTTCTTGATTATCAGGAACGTAAGCGAGATTGTCGCCGCAGTCCACGCCAGAACCGATACAATACCGAGAGCCTGAACTCCGAGCTGAGCGAAACCGCCGCCGTAGAACAAGCCTTTGACGGGCGTTCCGCCAACGCCGACATTCTGACCGTTGCCCGTTGCGAACAAGCCGACTGCGAGAGTACCCCAAACGCCGTTAAAGAGGTGAACGCCGACAGCGCCGACAGGGTCGTCGATTTTGAGCTTGTAGTCGAGCAGCCAAACGCCGAAGCATACCAGAAATCCCGAAACAAGACCGATTACAAACGCGCCAAGGCAGTCAATGTCCGCGCAGGGCGCCGTAACTCCGACAAGTCCCGCGAGCGACGCGTTGAGGCACATCGAAACATCGGGTTTGCCGTGCTTGAGCCAGGTAAAAATCATTGTTGTTACCGTAGCGACAGCGGGAGCTACCGTTGTGGTAAGGAATATATTAGCAAGATACTCTACGTTTGAAGCCGCCGCGCCGTTAAATCCGTACCAGCCGAACCAGAGGATAAAGCAGCCAAGCGCGCCGAGCGTCATTGAATGACCGAGAATAGCCTTTGGCTTGCCGTCCTTGTCGAACTTGCCGATACGCGCGCCGACCATCTTTGCGCCGATAAGCGCGCAGATACCGCCAACGGAGTGGATTGCCGCAGAACCCGCAAAGTCAACGAAACCGAGCTGTGCGAGCCAGCCGCCGCCCCAAATCCAGTGCGCTTCAATCGGGTAGATAACCGCGCTGATTACCGCCGAGTAGATGCAGTAGCTCAGGAACTTTGTACGCTCTGCCATAGCGCCGGAAACAATCGTAGCGGCAGTCGCGCAGAAAACGAGATTGAACACAAACTCCGCGCAGCGGTCAAAATCCGAGAAGCTGCCGAGAATATCGAGCGTCGGAACGCCGACGAGTCCAAAAAGCGCGTCCTCGCCGAGCATAAGCCCAAATCCGAGGAAAATGAATACAACCGTGCCTATGCAGAAGTCCATAAGGTTCTTCATTATGATGTTGCCGGCGTTTTTCGCTCTTGTCATACCGGTTTCCACCATTGCGAAGCCCGCCTGCATAAAGAACACCAGCGCCGCTCCTATCAGATACCATATACCGTTGCCGTCGCCAACGTTAAACATCGTTTTGTTGACGACTTCTTCTACTCCCGTGACAGAAGCCTCGGAGAGTATTGCCAGACTCTGTAACATAAAATCCGCTCCTTTATTATTAGTAAAACAAAAAGAGCCTCAGCCCTCGATTGACTTACCAAAACAATTATCGCGGCTTTTCGGAAATTATTACTTCCGCGCGCGTTTGCTTTGGTATGCCGACCGTTGGTCTAAAGCTCCCTTGCTTTGATTATATTATACTCGCGTTATCATAATTTGTCAAGCGATTTTTGCAACTTTTTCTTTGATAACTTGCATTTTGGATAATTGTACAAAACAAATGCAATATCAACAAAAATTGCTTGCATTTTGCACAAAAAATCCCTTCTTTGGCACAAAACAGCATATTTTTATTAATAAAAACAGCGATTTTCCTAAAAAAAGAAGTGCAAATTCCATATATTTTCGAGCGTTGATAACGCAAATTTGCATAAAATATAAGCGTAAACTTTCAAAAAAGAGGTGATTTTATGACAAGACAAACTTCAAGCGTAATCAAGGGCGCCGCCGCTGGCGTAATCGCGGGAGGAGCGGCTTTTGTTGCTGTGAGAATGTTCACGGGCGGAAGAAACCGCGCGGGAAAAACCGCCGCAAAAGCTATGAAAATGCTCGGAAATTTTATGGACACAATGATGTGAAAAAAGCGCCGCTTCCCTTCGGAACGGCGCTGTACTTACTTTTTCAGCTCGTTTATGACTTCTTTTCTCAGCGCGAACACCGCGAACAGGTTCGGCAGCGCCATTAGCCCGTTCAGCATATCCGCAATTCCCCACGTAAGCGCCATATTAACCGCTGCGCCCACAACCGAAAATGCCGTGAATATCGCGAGAAACGGCTTTTCTGCGCGATTTCCGAACAGAAAGCGCGCCGCTTCGCTGCCGAAATACGACCAGCCGATTACCGTTGAAAACGCGAACATAGCCACGAGTACCGACAAAACGCCGCCAGCCCAATCGCCGAACTGCGTTTTAAACGCGATTGAAGCAAGTCCCGCGCCCGAAACCGGTTCGATATCCGCGCCGACCATCTTCCCGCCGCGGGAAATGCCGGTTATCTGCATTACGTTGGAATAAGGCGCGGAGTTCGGTATTTCCGCGTAAAATTGCTCGCCGTGAACGCCGAAGCAAATAGCTTTCTCGCCGTTAGAGCCGCTTTGCAATATTATCCTATCGCTCTCGTCAAGCCGAAAATACTGCGTTTGCTCGCTCACGCAGCTCAGCGCCGCCGACTTATCGGGCAGCCCGCAGCCGCTTGTCAGCAGCACAACCGCCGTTAATCCGCACATCACAATCGTATCGAAAAAGACCTCAAAAACGCTCCACATTCCGCATATTTTCGCGCTTTTTATATCGCTTGCCGTGTGTGCGAAAACGGACGTTCCAAGCCCTGCCTCGTTCGAGAACGCGCCGCGCTTGAAACCCATTGACACAGCCGTTTTCACCGCTGCGCCGAATATTCCGCCCCCGACAGCCGAAACTCCGAACGCAGACCCGAATATTTCGCCAAAAACCTCGGGAAGCCGCGCTGCGTTTGCAATGAGAATGTACGCCGAGCCGATGATGTAAAATCCCGACATTATCGGCACGATTTTCGCCGAAAACGAAGCAATTCTGTTCACTCCGCCGAATACCACGACCGCCGCAAGCGCCGCGAGAGCAATTCCCGTCACAATCGGCGGCAAGCCGAACCCGACTTTCAGCGCTTCGGCTGCCGAGTTCATCTGCGCCGCGTTTCCCATTCCAAATCCCGCCAAAAGGCAAAGTCCCGCGTAAACAAGCGAAAGCGGCTTTGCTATGCGCTTTAGCGCGCTTTTTTTCTCCAGACCGTCGCGGATATAAAACATAGCGCCGCCGTGAAAATTTCCGTTTTTATCGCGCTTTCGATAGAGAAAACCGAGAACGTTTTCCGCGAAGCCCGTCATCATACCGAAAACCGCGCACACCCACATCCAGAAAACCGCGCCCGCTCCGCCGATTGCAAGCGCAGAGCCGACTCCCGCGATATTTCCCGTGCCGAGGGTTGCCGCAAGCGCCTGACACATTGCCTGAAACGGGGAAGTGCCGTTTTCTCCGCGTTTTTCGCGCGAAAATACCGTTGATTTGAGTATCAATCCGAACTTTCTCACCTGAAAAAAGCGGCTTTTCACGCTGAAATACACTCCCGTGAACAGCATCGCGCATATCATCGGCGCGCCCCAGATGATTTTATCGTTCAGAAATGCAATTATTTCCATAAAAATCCCCCTCGTCCTATTTTATTCGGACAAGAGGGGATTATGAATTGATTTGGGAAAAAGGCTGTCAGATATGAAAAATCCCTCGCCTTTTGACGGGGGATTTTGATTATTCGGGTGAAACGATAATGATTTTGCGGGATTTTGTCCTAGCGTATTTCACCGTGTTCGCCGTGCCGCCGCTTTTCCCGTCAAACACCGCAATCAACACGTCGCAGCAGTCCACGAGCGCGCGGTTTCGCTTCATCATACAGCTTTTCGTGTAATTCTCGCTTACGCAGACAACGCCCTGACAATTTTTCAGAATATTCTCATATCTGAGCTTATCTTCGACGTCCCAGCTGTTTGTCTGCGTTTGGCAGGGAATTATCGCCGTCAGTTTCAGGTTATCGTGCGTTTTTTTCAGTTCAAGAACGATTTCCGCGCACCACATATCCGTTCCCCGCGCCATTCCCGTGAAAAAGCAGTCCGCGCCATCGTCTATGCACTTTTCGATTTCCCCGCGAAGCCGCTTTTTCAGCGCGCCGCAAAGCGGGTGGTTTTCGTCCGGAAAGGGCATTTTTTCGGGACGATATCCCGTAAATGATACCGAGTACATCTCTTACATTCCCTTGACGATAATAATTGAGTCAATCGACGATTTCGACAGCACGTCGCTTATGATTATCGCCGCGAGCGCGATATTGAACAGATTTGTCGTGATGATGTAGGACGCCTTGTAGCGTTTGTGGTCCAGATGACCTGCATACAGTCCTATCCAAGCCGCAGATACCGCAACCGCGATTACGAGCGCCAAAATACCGCCGAACACGGTTACGGGGATTTTCAGCGCGCTTATGAACAGATATTCTATCAGAAAATCCGTAAGCGGCACAAGAAGCAGCGGCAGCGTTGCCCACGCCCATTGTCTGCGCTTTGTGCAGATAAATACTACTATGAATATCACGAAAATGCCTGCAATTACGGCGCATTCAATGCCCATAAGCTCACCTCTTTTTCAGTTTTATCCGAGAATATCTTTCGCCTTTGCGTTATCCGCGCAGACTGCGTAGCTTACCGTATTTCCGTTTACATTCACGAAGCTGTCGTCAAGCTTATACATCTCCTTGGGAGTGTAATCCGCGTATGTCTTGCGGAGCGATTCAATTCTCTTTTCAATCGAAGCTTTAAGCTTTGCCGCAGTATCCGCGTCCTTTGCCGTAAACACGCCAAATTCATCGGGCATTGCTCCCGAACCGCAGATGTATGCGGAATATTCGGTTACGTCGCCATCGCTCACGTCAAAATAAAGCTCAAGCTTTTCCTGATTAACCTCGACCATCGACGGGAATTTAACCTCGTCCAAAAGCTTTTTTGTTCTTTCGCTGAGTGAAAGCGCGCTCTGCGAAGCGCTGCTTGAAGTCTGGGAGCTGTTCTGCGAGCTTCCGCCGCCGTTTCCGCAGCCGCACATCGAGCACACAAGCGCCGCCGTAATAACCGTAAGTATAATCTTTTTCATAGTCCTTCTCCTCTTGTTCAACTCATTATTTTCTGTAACGCCGACAGCAAAACCGCGTAAGTTTTGCCAAGGAAGTGCATACCGTCAACTTCGGCGTAATCATCGCGGAAATAGCCGTCCTCATCGCTTATCAGCGAGTAGAGGTCGCAGTACTTCAGCCCAAGCTCCGAGCACATACTCTTTATTACCGCGTTAACCTCGCGAACCTCGCTGTTGTCGATATTCGGGTAGTCGTTGTATCTCGCGGTCGGAGTAATCGAAATACAGCAGATATCCGCATTCGGGCAAGCACCCATAAGCCTGCTTACAAGCTCGCGATAGCTCTCCTCAAGTCCGCTGTGGCTGCCGCCTGAAAGCGCGTTGCTTCCGAGCATTATGAAAATGCGCTTAGGCTGCATTTCCTTCGCGTATTCCAGCGCCGTCATACCCTTGCTGTCAATCGCCTTGCTCATCGCGCCGTAGGGCGTGTAGCCAACCGCCGCCGCGACGTTTTTCTCGGCGAGATAACCGTCATAGAGATAAAGTCCCGTGAAAATGCTGTCGCCGATAAACAAATCGTCCTCGAAAAACGCTCTGTCGAAGTTCTCCGAAAGTGTTTCCGAAGGTGTGTATATTATATTGCTTGTGGACGAGCTTTCCGTTGAACTGTCGGTTGACCTGATATACTCGCTGCCGCTGTCGGAGGTGAAAATAATACTCTCCGAGCTGCTTTCCGCCGATGAAGAAACGGGTTTTTCGCTTTGCGCCGAACTGCTTTCAATAATTGCCGCGCTTTCGCTGCTGTTCTGTGATTTCCCCTGATTTTCGCTCACATTCGAGAACAAAACAATGAAAACGCCCGTGCAAATCCCCAGCAAAACGATTATCATAAGCGCATACATTATCACAATCGCTTTCGGGAGTTTCGGTTTTTTATATTTTCTCCCGTCATTTGGATTTACCATATTCTGACATTTTCCCCCTTGCTGTTAATATTCATATTGTAACATATTTTAACAGAAAAATCAAGCAATTTTACCGAATAAATAAGATTTATTTTATAGAAATCGCCGATTTTATCTGAATTCCTCGCCGTTTTGTGCAAAAATTCTTGTTCTCGTAATTTTCAGACGCGTTATTTTATCGCCCGTTTGCTTCTCAAAAGCCTCGAAAAGCAGCGCGGGATTTATGTTGA
>DPBR01000063.1:27255-41260 GCA_003516865.1 Oscillospiraceae bacterium | reverse complement strand
ATTATGCGGTGTAGCCCTAAAAAGATATTTCTCTTGGCAAAAATCGTTCCACTCGGAGGTGCGTATATGAAAATCGCCGCTGTTATAAGCGAGTACAACCCATTTCATTTCGGGCATAAGTTCCTGCTTGACGAAACGCGCAAAGCGGGCGCAACCCATATCGTGAGCGTTATGAGCGGAAATTTCGTTCAGCGCGGCGATTTTGCGGTATTCGACAAATATTCGCGCGCGAAAACCGCCCTCGAAAACGGCTCGGACCTTGTGATAGAGCTGCCCGCAAGATATTCGCTGATGTCGGCGGAGGGCTTTGCGAGGGGCGCTGTGAGCGTGATTGCCGCGCTGGACTGCGTAAATATGCTCTCGTTCGGAAGCGAAAGCGGCGATGTTTCCGCGCTGAAAGAGGCTTCCGGCGCCATTGAATACAGCGTGAAAAGCGATAAATTCGACCTTATGATAAAGCGCGGGAAAAGCTATCCCGCGGCGCTTCAGGACGCGCTTCGGGAGTATTACACGCCCGACGTTTCCGAGGTTATCGCTTCTCCGAACAACACGCTCGCGATTGAGTATCTGAGCGCGCTCGACGATATCGGAAGCCGCATTGAACCGTTCACCGTGAAGCGCGAGGGCGCGGGTCACGACGAGGAAAAAGACGGCGTTTTCGCTTCGGGTTCGTCAATCAGAAAGAAAATTCTCGCGGGCGAGGATTATTCCGCGTTCGCGCCCGTTTTAAACGAGCCGAGCGCCGATATCCGCAGGCTCGAACGCGCAATTCTCGCAAAACTCAGAATACTCCGCAAGGACGATTTCGACCAAATATTCGACTGCACAAACGGGCTTGGAGAACGGCTTTTCAAGGCTGTCAGAAAAGCGGGAAGCTTCGAGGAGCTTCTGTTCCTCGCGAAAACGAAGCGTTATACCCTCGCAAGGATAAGGAGGGCTTCGCTGTGCGGTTTTCTCGGCATAACAAAGTCGATTTCCGCCGAACCGCCCGCTTATATCCACATTCTGGGAATGAACGCGCGCGGACGTGAAATTCTCGCGGCGGCGAACGCACAAATTCCCGTCGATACATCTCTCAAAGCGCTTTCGCAGACTTCCCGCGCCGCTCTCAGACAGGCTAATTTTGAGGCGCGGCTCGGCGATATCTATTCGCTTGCGTTTGAACAGCCGAGAGCCTGCGGGTACGATTTCACGGCAAAACCTGTTATTTTGGAGTGAAAATCGGCATATTTTCTTGAAAAGGGGGCGGTTTTACGGGACTTTACGAGCAGCTTCGCGAAAAGCACAAAACTTTCGTTTACTACGATTACACGCTTGAAAACGGCGTTCTTACCTATCATTTCGGCATTGACGGATATGATTTTTACCCGACCTGGACGTTTCCGTTCGAGCTTGAAACGCTCGATTACGACCGCGAACAAGCCGACAGGATTATGTTCTCGCTCGGAATGGCGGAGCTTGTTTCCTACTGGAAATGCTGCTGCGCGCCGAAAGTCGAGATACGCTGCGGAGGGCTTTCCGAAAAGCAGAAAAACTGGTGGAAAAAGCTCTATTTCAATGGTCTTGGCGAGTTTTTTTACCGCAACGGAATAAAAGCGGATTTCGACGGCTTTATGACAATCGAAGCGCCCGCGCCGCCCCCCGAAAAGCGCTTTAAACCGAGGATTTCCGGCGCGCTCGTGCCTGTCGGCGGCGGCAAGGACAGCGCCGTTACGCTTGAACTGCTGAAAAAGGCGGGCGAGGATATCACGCCGTTCGCGATTAACGGCAGAAAAGCGATTTACGGCTGTATAGAAGCTGCGGGGATTGCCCCCGAAAAGAGCGTTATCTTCAAGCGGACAATCGACAAAACGCTTCTTTCGCTCAACAAAGCGGGTTATCTCAACGGTCACACGCCGTTTTCCGCCGTCGTTGCGTTTTCGGCGGTGCTGTGCGGGTGTTTTCTCGGCAAAAAATACGCCGTTCTCTCAAACGAAAGCAGCGCGAACGAAACCTACGTCGACGGAAAAAACGTCAATCATCAATACAGCAAATCAACCGAATTTGAGCGCGATTTCCGCGAATACTGCGCGGACGCCTTTTCCGACTGCACCGAGTATTTCAGCCTGCTAAGACCGCTTTCCGAGTGGCAGATTGCGCGCGAATTTGTGAAATATCCGCGGTATTTTCCCGTTTTTCAGAGCTGTAACCTCGGCGGCAAAACCGATATCTGGTGCTGTAACTGCGCAAAATGCCTTTATGTGTATATTCTGCTCGCGGCGTTCCTCGATGACAGCGCGCTTTTGAGCATTTTCGGCTGCAATATGCTGCAAAAAACCAAACTTTCGGATATGCTCGACGGACTTATGCTCGACGGCGAAGATAAGCCGTTCGAGTGCGTCGGCACGAAAAAAGAGGTTAGGCTGGCGCTTTCAATGGCGCTTGAAAAAAGGCGCGATAACCCGCCGCCGCTTCTTAGGCGGTTTGCGGCGAAATTCCCCGATTATAAGCCCGCCGAGCTTTCGGGCTTCTTCGACAGGGACAACTTCGTTCCCGAAAAATTCTTACCTTATGTGGAGATGACTGCTTTATGAATTACGACGTTCTTAAACCTGTTTTCAAAGACAAAAGAGCCGTTGTTTTGGGGCTTGGGCGCGAGGGAAAGTGCTGGCTCGACATTATCCGCGGGCTGTCGTGCTGCCGCGAAATCGCGGTTGCGGACATAAACCCGCTCGAACTGGAAATCAGGAACGTAACCCCTATTTCCGGTGAAAATTATCTTGAAATATGCAAAGAATATGATATTATCCTGCAATCGCCCGGAGTTATCATAAAAGACGCTTACGACGACGATACCAAAGACAAAATTCTCTCGCAGACAGAGCTTCTTATGCAGCTTCACCCGTGCAAAATCATCGGAGTTACCGGCACAAAGGGCAAGTCCACGACCGCCTCGCTTATCTATCACTTTCTGAAAAGCTGCGGAATTAAGACCATGCTCATCGGGAATATCGGCGTTCCTCCGCTCAGACGGCTTGAGGAGATGACTCCCGATACCGTCGCGGTATGCGAAATGAGCTGCCATCAGCTTGAATTCGTGCGCCATTCGCCCGATATCGCGGTTCTGCTCAACATTTTCCCCGAACACCTCGACCATTACGTTTCGTTTGACGCTTACGCCAACGCAAAGCGCAATATAGTGCGTTTTCAGACAAGCGAGCAGATCGCTTTCGTAAACCGCGATTTGCTTCCCGCGGAAACGGAAGCTAATCTCAAAACCCTTTCCTACGGCAGCGAAGCCGATATCCGGACGGACGGAACGGATATTTATATGTACGGCGAGAAAATCCCGTCGGATAAAATCACAACGCTCCTGCGCGGAAAGCACAATCTCTACAACATCGCGGCGGCGCTTGCGGCGGCAACTGCGGCGGGCGCGGACAAGGAAACCTGCCTTAAGTCGCTCGGCACGTTCAAGGGGCTTGAGCACAGGCTTGAATATGTCGCGACAAAAAACGGTGTGGAATACATCAACGACAGCATAAGCACCGTTCCCGAAGCCACAATCGCCGCCGTGAACGCGTTTGACGGCACGGACTGCCTTATTCTCGGCGGTATGGACAGGGGTATCCCTTATGACGAGCTCGGCGATTTCCTCAACACGGGCGCTGTCGAGAACGTAATTCTGCTCCCCGACAGCGGACGGAGAATCGCCCGCCTTATCACAAACAATCACGTCAACGTAATCAACGCGGCGGATATGGAAGAAGCCGTTAAATTCGCTTCGCGCTGCGCAAAAACGCGCGTTATCCTCTCGCCCGCCGCCGCGAGCTATGGTTTTTACCGCAATTTCGAGGAGCGCGGAAGAGATTTCAAGCGGCTTGTAAACAGCCTGTAACAGCAAAAAAGCGTCCGCGAAAAGGACGCTTTTTCGCAATTGATAATAAAAGACTGCAATTTGCGCGGGAAAAGATATATTTTTGTTAATATTTATTATCTTACACCGCGTATTATTGTAAAAAGCGAATGGCTCCGCGTGAGATTGCCTTAAAAATCTCGATATTTCAGCTGCTTTCTTTGAACGGGAAGAAAAATTTGGATAAATTGCAATATTAATCAATTAATAGAGTGCGTTTTTTGTATAATCTTACAAAAATCAACAAAAAACAATATTTCTGTCGAAATCATCAATAGAAATTAATCGCTTTTTCAATTATAATAGTAAAAGGACTGTTTTGTCCGTTTTGGCTTGAAGTAAAAGTCATACGAGGAGCAATTTATGAGCTTTGAAATATCCGCCGAACAGCTTTTCAAGGAATACAAAAACAAGGTGTTCGGGTACATATTTAATAGAATACATAATTACGCCGACGCGGAGGATTTGACTTCCGACGTTTTCGCGAAGGTTGTTTCGCATATCGACGGCTTTAACCCCGAAAAGGCGTCCGCGTCAACGTGGATTTACGTTATAACGAAGAATACTCTTATCGAATACTTCAGGAAACAGCGCATGACCGAGGATATCGAGGAGCTTCAAATTCCCGTTGACGACGAGCCTGTCGATAAGCTTGTTATGGAAGAACGGCAGGAAATCCTCGCAAAAGCGCTCTCAGAGCTGCCCGAGAAGATGCGGGATATTATCGTCGCGCGGTATTATCACGGGTTCAGGTTTTCCAAAATCGGCGAGATGATGGATTTGTCAGAAACAAACGCCAGGGTTACGCATATGCGCGCGCTTGCAAAATTAAAAGAAATTCTCGAAAAAATCTCATAAATTTGTTACGAAAAACCGAATTGTTCGTATAAACAGGTGAAAGCAATAACGCAGGATTTTTCGGGAGGTTATTATGGCAAACACAAAAACATTCAACAGCTTTCTTCACGCGGCGGTTGCGACTGCTGCGGTTAATACGCCCGATTGGCTTGAATATTACGACTCGGCGACGCAGGAAATTAAATTCGAGGACCCGAACAGGTTTATGGATACTCTCGCGGAAAGGTTTGTCGAAAACAAGTTTCTGGATCCCGAGGCTTCAAAGACTAACGACAAGGTTGCCGTGACTCGCGCGGCGGGATTTGCGCTGAAAACAGTAAACAGCATTTACGCGGCGGAAAGAATCAAGGAAAACATCGACGTTATCTTCGGACGGGAAGAAAATATCGCGAAGCTTGAGGCGCAGGGCTATTCTACCGAAGAACAGAAAAACGCGCTTAAAAATCAGATTAAGGATTATGTCGATGAGAAGCTCGGTCTTAATCCGAAAAGAGTTGAAACGAAACAGTTTGTCGAGAAAATGAAAGAGCGCTATCACGAATATGAGCGCGATTATAAGGACATCGACAATGATTTGTTTCTCACGGAAAGCTGCGCGTTTATCTATTCTCTCACAGGCAAGCTTGCGGAAAAGAACAGCGCCGCCGAAGCCCTCGCCGAAGCGCAGAAAGAAGCCTCCGAGAGCCGTATGGTAAGCTATGTATCAACGGACCTCGCGCTGGGTATCGGCAAATTGTCGCCCGTCCTCAAGAACGAGATGGAAATTCTCCCCGAAAACGTGCAGGAATTCCGCGCGTATTTCGGAAACGGAATTAAGGTTAAGCCGTCCGAGTTCCTCGAACACGCAAAAACCGGAGAGTTCACAAACGAGGATAAAATCTGGGCAAGCGACGTTTACAATAACATCTGCAACAACATAATTATATCTATGGCGGTTGACGGCAATAACGTCGATATGGTCGACCCGATTAAGCCGATAGACTTTATGCTTGACGGAAAGCCGCTGTTTAACGAGGGAACGCACGGAAAGGGTCAGCTTCCGATTGATTTCGTCTGCGACGTCGTTCAGCACGCGCTTAACGGCGATAATATCTCGGTCGTTAATCCCGAAACGCAGAAAAACATCGCTCTTAAGCCGAAATTCTGCGAAAATCCCGAACCCAAGAGCGTTTGGCAGAAAATCCGCGAATTTTTCGAGAGCTTGTTCGGTATAGACGAAAAATCAAAGGTTGCCGAGATTGAAAACAAGATTGAAGAAAAGTCCGAAAAAAACAAGACGGTGCGCGATAAAATCAGCTTTAACGAGCTTGTCGGCAATAACGACATAACAAAGCTCGCGCCCACAAAGTACGCTCGCGATAACACGAAAGACCTAAGCAAAAAAGCGCCTTCGCTCGGTCTTTGACAGTCATAAAATAAAGCGCAAACGGGGTGGTCAGAATGCAGTTTACCGAAAAGCGGATAGCCAAAACTTTCGACTATGCCCGCTTTGAGCCATCGGAAAGTATGGAAAAAATAATCGCCGCATTCGCCGAAAGATATATGACGGCTCAGAAGGGTTCACGGGAAAAAATGAGCTTCAGCGAACTTTCGGGTGAAAATGCAGCGAAAACCACAAAAAGACCCGAACAGAGCGCATCGAAAAATCTTGAAAAGAAAAACGATAATTCGCTCTGATAAGGTGTAACAAAATTCGGAAAAGTTGGTATAAACCAATGAAAATAAAAACCCGCTTCGGCGGAATATAAAGGAGATTTTTATTATGAACAACGCATTAATGTTCCTCGCTGCTTCGGGAGCGGAAAACCCCTTCGAGACTATGACAAACCCGATTATCGACCTGCTCGATATGATTCTGGGTCCGGCGCTCGCGATTGTAGGCGCTCTCGGCGCAATCTTCTGCATTATCCTCGGCGTTAAGTTTGCGAAAGCGGAAGAGCCTCAGGACAGAGAAAAGGCTAAGCACGGTCTGAGAAATGCAATCATCGGCTTCGTACTTATCTTCGTTCTTCTCGTAGGTCTTAAAATCGGACTTCCCGCAATGCAGGAATGGGCGTCAAGCGCAACCTCTTCTACGGCGTCGAATTAAGGCAACACCGCGTAATTTACAGCTTGCGCGACAATAATATGCGGCGCAGCCTCAAAGCACATCAATTATGGTTTTTTGCCGCTTGTCCGAGGCGCCGGAACAGCGATGTTTCGGTGCATACGGAGAGCGGCAAAGAGCTGTTAAGGAGCGCGGGCGCTCCGCGGCTTTGTTCAAGGGAGAATGGCATTGAAAAAGAAAAAGCATAGAAAAAATCCCGATTTGCAGGAATTTGCAGAGGAAATCGAGGTTGAAGCCGAGCTTGACGACAGCGACGAGGCGGCTCTCAAAGAAAAAGAAAAGCGCGAGAAAAAACGCCGCATTATCATCGACAAGAACTCGAAAAAATACATAATTATTACTTCGGTTCTGACGGCGGCGGGGCTTTACTGCGGATTTTACTTCTTCCCGCAGATGTTCTTCATCATCTTTTCGGGCGACGCGCTTCAAAACAGCGGAACGCTAAAGCTGCTCTGCTCTATGATGGGATTTTTTGTGTACTTTTTCTATCTCGTCAACCATTATCTCCGCAAAAAGAAAAAACACCCGGAATGTGAAACCGTTCCCGATATGCTTGAATTTCACCCGACAAAAATCAAACGAAAACCCGCTTTGCTTTGTCTGGCGTCGGGAATTTGCATAAACTTATCGACTTCGGCGCTGCTTGCGGTGCTTCCGCTGCCGGAAAGCATCATAGGCGATTACAGCAAGGGCACGGAAACGCTTCTTTACACGGATAATATCGCGCTGAGCCTTGTGTATATCGTCATTATCGCGCCGCTTTGCGAAGAAATGATGTTCAGAGGATTTCTCCTGCACTCGCTTGAACGCGCGTTCCCCGAAAAGGCTGTGGTTATAGTTGTGACGATTGCGTTCGCAGTCCCGCATATCCACCCTATCTGGATTTTTGTCGCGCTGTTAAGCGGTTTTCTCCTGACTCTTATGAGGATAAGGTACAGAAACCTCACCTATTCGCTTTTTATGCACGTTGGGTTCAATCTCGCGTCCGTGCCGATGCTTCTGCTTATGAACACGCAGGCGTATACGGTGCTTTTCGACAACATCATCGCCGAGCTTATCTACCTCGTTTTCGGCGGAATAACGGCATTTTTCTGCGTCAAAACGCTGCTTTCGGACTCAAAAGCCGAAATCGTTCCCGAATTATAACCTTGGAGGACTGCTCTTATGAATTTAAAGAAAATATACAGCACAGTCGCGCTGGCGCTTGTAGCGCTCTTTTTCTGTTCCTATATCATCGGAGCGCTTCTGGAACACCTTACGCCCGCTATAAAGGCAGGCGATATCGGCGTTTTCCTCGACCCCTCCGTGCTGCTTAACCCGATAAACTATCTGTACGGGCTTATCGCGCTCGTTATTATCATCGTGCTTTACGCGGCGACGCGCCCCGACAGCTTCGCGCGCACAAGAAAAAGCCTTCTCGGCGCAAACAAGAAAAATACCGTCAAAGACTCGACGCTTGAAAATTCGCGCTTTATGACCGACAAGGAGCGCGATTTCAACTTCACGCCCTATGAATTCTCAAAGCTCGGCGAGTCAAAAAAGGACGGAATACCCGTCAGAGCGTGGTACGACAAAAAGGGACTTCACGTCAACCTCGCTTCGCCTATGCACGGTCTTATCATAGGCGCTACGGGTTCCGGTAAAACGACAACCTTCATCAACCCGATGATTCAAATTCTCGCGAAATCCGGCGCGGGCTCGTCGATGATTTGCACGGACCCCAAGGGCGAGCTTTTCCAAATGCACAGCAAATTCCTGCAGGAGCGCGGATATAAGGTTATGGTGCTCGATTTGCGCGACCCGTATTCCTCGTTCCGCTGGAATCCGCTCGGCGAGCTGTACGACCGCTATCAGGACTATGTTAACACCGGAAACGAAATCTACCGCAGAAACGACGACGCGAAAGATTCCGGTCTGGAGCTTGTCAATCCCGCGGAACTCTACACGGACGAATGGTACGAATACGAGGGCAAGGCTTACGCCGTCAGGAAAGAGCTTATCGCCGTAATCAAGGTTCAGCGTCAGAAGATTTACGACGAGGTTTACGAGGATTTGAACGACCTTGTAAGCGTTATCTGCCCGATTGAGAGCCAGGACGACCCCGTATGGGAAAAGGGCGCGCGCTCGATTATTATGGCGACTATTATCGCGATGCTCGAGGACAGCGAAAACCCCGAACTCGGTATGACCAAGGAAAAGTTCAACTTCTTCAACGTCAACAAGGCGCTCGGAAACTCCGACAACAACTTCGAGGCGCTCAGGAACTATTTCTACGGAAGAAACGTGCTTTCAAAGGCGGTTACGCTCAGCAAGCAGGTTCTCTCCGCCGCGGAAAACACCCTCGCAAGCTATATGTCAATCGCTTTCGACAAGCTTTCGATATTCAACGACGAGGGTATCTGCTCGCTTACTTCAAACACCGACATCGACCCGCAGATTTTCGCGGACGAATCAACCGCGCTCTTCCTCAAAATCCCCGATGAAAAGGACACCCGCCATACGCTTGCGGCGGCGTTTATCCTCTGCATCTACAAGGCGCTTATCAAAAAAGCTTCCACAAGAGAGGATTTGTCGCTTCCGAGAAACGTTTACTTCATTCTCGACGAGTTTGGTAATATGCCGAAAATCGACAAGTTCGACAAGATGATTACCGTCGGACGTTCAAGAAAAATCTGGTTCAATATGGTCGTTCAGTCATACGCGCAGCTCGATAACGTCTACGGCAAAACAGTCGGCGATATCGTAAAATCCAACTGCGGTATGAAAATGTTCATCGGTTCAAACGATATCGAAACCTGCAAGGAGTTCTCGGAGCTTTGCGGAAACTGCACCGTTTCCACAACAAGCGTTTCGCGCTCTATGGGTACGAAAGAGGGCGAGGCGAACTACAATACCTCGCTTCAGACGCGCCCGCTTATCTACCCTTCGGAGCTTCAGAAAATCAACAACAAAACCGATACGGGAAACGCCATTATCGTTACGTTCGGCAACTACCCGCTTAAAACGAAATTCACGCCGAGCTATCGCTGCGATTTGTATGAGTTCGGCACAATGGATTTGTCGGAAGTCAGAAACAACGCGTTCTTCCCCGACGAGGTTTATTACGACCTTTCCGAGAGAAACGCAATTGTTCTGGGTTCTGAAGAAAAATAATCCCGAAAGGACAACGGTATGCTGAAAAAAATCTTGGCTGCGGCGCTCGCCTGCGCGGTTCTCGGAACAACCCCGCTTGTCGCGTCCGCCGAGTCCTATGACGATTCCTCCGCACAATCCGATGACAACGAGCCGGAAATAAATTATATCCACTCGGATATCGAGGAGCGGCAAATCCCCTCTTATGGTCTTTACGAGGAAATAATCGCAAATCAGGTCGTTTTTTACAGCAACGTTCAAAACGGTGCGATTATTGAATATCCCGTTACCCTCGATTTGCCCGAAACTGTTTCCGTTTCCGTGGATAAGGACGGGAAAAAGTACAATTATACCGTCGGAGAGCCGTTTGAAGAACCCGGACGCTACTCGCTTACGCTCACCGTCGAGGGCAAAGACCTTCTCGGAGGCAAGGAAAACGAGGTTTTCTACGGACTTTTCAGGTTCTGGATTATGGAAAATTCGGGCGAAAGCAACCCCGACGGCGACAGCTCTGAAGATTGGGATTCTTCCGACGATTGGGATTCCTCCGATTTTGAAAGCTCCGGCGACAGCTCCGATTCAAGCGAATTCAGCTCGGATATCGACGGCTCGTCATCAGGCAATTCGGGCGATTCCGATAACCCCTCGAATCCCGACGGTCCCGCTTCCGAAACAGGCACGCTGCTTCCCGAAACGGATAAAGCCGCGGGGCTTTCACAGTATGTTATCGAGAAGAAAATCCGCGTCGTCACGAACAGAGGAACCGAATTGTTCTGCAATATTCCCGCGGGAATGACGACCTCGAACGTCGTTCAGTTTGAGCTTCCGGATACCGCGCAGTACAAAATGCTCGTAAACGGCGAGGAAGTTGAGAACTTTGAGTTCAACAAGTCAATCTCCGCGCGCGGAGAATATAAGCTTCAAATTTTTGACGGCGACAGCGAAAATCCCGCGGAATTTTCGTTTACGATTATCGGCAAAAACACGAGAGAAATCACACAGTTTACCGTTCCGAACAGCTGCCGCATCGACAGCGCGACGTTCAACAAAATGCAGATACGCACGAACGGAAATTCCGTTGACCTCGGCTCCGAGGGCGCGTACACTTTCGATGTTTACTGCGGCGATTACTATATGTCGGAGAGCTTCACGCTCGACAATACCCCGCCCGAATTTGTCGTAAACGGCATTGACGAGAACGGAAAAGCGAACGGCGGAACGGTATTTATCGAGCTTGTTTCGGACGATATCGACGACTATGCCGTTTATCTCGACAGAAAGCCGTACAAAAAGACGCTCGAACTGACGGAAGCGGGAAAATACGGCATTATCGTATACGATAAAGCAGGAAACAGCTCCACTCAGGAATTTGAGATTATTTACAAAATGGATACAATGGCGATTGTCGCCGTAATCCTCGCAGGCGCGCTTGTTGTCGGAGGAATTGTGTTCTTTATTATCACAAGAAAGAAATTCAACATAAGGTAACTCTTTGAAATTATCGGATAGGAGGTGAACAGAATGACGCCGGTGCTTCTTGACGGACTTGGCTGGGCAACGCACATTACAGACGCGCTTATGGACGCTCTGAGCTGGGCTTTCGGGCTTTTTTCAACGCTGATTACATATCTGTTCAACTTCCTGTTCACAATTATCGTTCAGGGAGCGGGACTGCTTTTCGGAGCGGTGCTCAAGAGCCTGCTGATGTATCTCCTGCGTTTTGTCGACGTATTTCAGGACTTTTTCGATATCTTCGCGGGAACAAAACCCGTCAAGTATCAGGGAAATGAAATGTATCTGCTCGACGTTTTCCTCACAAACGACGGTGTTAAGCGGGCGCTGCTTGCCGTGACTTTTGTCGGCATCGCGGTCTGCTTTATCTTCACGATTTACTCCGTTGCAAAGTCGATGGGTTCTTATGCGCTCGAACACAAGCGTCCGATAAGCCACATTATGAAAACGGCGCTGAAATCCTGCATTGCGTTTATGATTGTGCCGATTATGATGTATTTCGGTTCGCAGCTTTCCTCCGCAATCCTCGTTTCAACGGAAAACGCGATTATCGGCGCGACAGGCTCGGACGAAACCCCGAAATTATCCACAATTCTGTTCCTGACGGGAACTTTCGGCGATGAGGACGAACCAAACGCTTCTTTCACAACGGGAAAACGCGCCGCTTATTTCGGCGGTAAGGACTACAACGGCGTGAAAAAGAGCATTTACAACGACGCGGACATCAATTCCGATTTCGCGATGTATCCGAAACTCGACTTCGACAATATCAGAAATATTTTCCAATCGCAGTCGGACGATATGAAAATATCGGATAAGGCTGTTAAGGAAATGAGGAAAAAAGCGAACTCCAATCACGATTTCTCGCTCGACGAACTTTCATCTGATGCAAAGCGCTTCCCGAACCTTTTCGAAAACCTTTACAACTACCCGCTGGTTTATATCGTCAGCATAGGCATGCTTTTGATAATGCTTTGCTCGATGTTCGTGTTTATCAGGAAAATAATCGAGGTTCTCATTCTTTACGTCACTTCTCCCCTGTTTGTCGCGTCAATGCCGCTCGACGGAGGAAACGTGTTCAGAAAATGGCGCGAAATGTTCATCGGAAAGCTGATTTCCGGCTTCGGAATTGTAATTTCGATGAACCTCGTTATGATTTTCATTCCGATGATTATGAGCGCGGGCTTCTCGTTCACCGACAATATCGCGCTTGACAATACGCTTAAAATAGTGCTTATCACAGGCTGTATGTACGCCGCGTGGAAGTCGAACACGACAATTCTTGAGGTTATCAACCCCGAAGTTGCCGCGGCTGACCGCGCTTCGGCAATGCTGGTTGCGGGTCTGGTTAAAATGGCGGCAAATACCGCAAAGGACGTTGGTATGGCGGCGGTAACGGGCGGCGGAAGCCTTGCGGCAAAGGGTGCGGCTACGGCGGCAAAGGGCGCAGCTTCGGCTGCAAACGGCGCGGCTTCTGCGGCTAAGGGCGCTGCTTCCGCGGCAGGCTCCGGAAATGCCTTTACAGGTGGAATCGGCGGCGGTGCAGGAGGTCTTGGCGGCGGTAAATTCGGCGGCGGTTTAGGTTCCGGCGGCTCAGGCGGCGCGAGCGGTTCGGGCGGCGCAGGCGGTTCGGGCGGCACGGGCGGAAAGGCTCCCGAAAACGCAAAGTCCGGCGGCGGAATAAAGCCCGGCGGCGAAAGCAAGTCCGGAATAGGCGAAAAACTAAACAAATTCAACGACGCGGGCAATAAAATAAGCAATATATCCGACGCTCTTACTTCAGACAGCAAAAAAGAAGATGAAAATATCAAATAAACGGAAAGGAGGGTGAAGAAAATGCCGATACAATCGCTCGGTATTTTCGACAGAGTATTCGACTGGGTCTGCAACAAAATTTTCAACCCGATTATCGAATGGCTGTCAAAAATCCTGAACTCTATTTTCGAGTGGATTTTAAATACAATTGTTATTCCCCTTCTGAAGCCTGTTTTTGACTTTTTGTGGAATATCGTTATCGCAAATATCGCGGATCTTTTCTACACGTTTATTTACACCGGCTACTGTAAGATGCTATGGCTGCTGGACCAGCTGCAAAACGGCTTTGACGTGCTGATAGGACTGAAGGACGTAACTTATACCTCGGCTGAAACGGGCGCAAAAACGCAGTCGACGCTCCTGCAGTATTTTATGAACAACGAAATAATCAGAAACGCGCTGATTTCGATTACCTTCATCGCGCTCGCGCTTTCGATTATTTTCTCCATTTACGCGATTATGCGCTCAACGCTCGACTTCGATTTTGAGGGAAAGCGTCCCGTCGGCAGAGTGCTTAATTCTGTCGCAAAGATGATGATTGCGTTTCTGATTGTGCCGGTAATCGCGGTTTTCGGCGTAAGCCTCGCTTCAATCGTCCTCAAACAGACCTGCACGGCTATAAGCGGCGGCGACGCTTCGCTCGGAAAATGGGTTCTCGCGATTTCTTCAATCGACGCGGGACGCGG
>DPBR01000063.1:10650-27017 GCA_003516865.1 Oscillospiraceae bacterium | reverse complement strand
ATCGACGCGGGACGCGGAAATCCGCCCGCCTCGTTTAACGACCCGAACACGGGACTTGTGGCTGAACCGTGGGCTTCGCTTGTCGCGGGAGAAACGAATTATCTTTCGTTTGCAACGCAAATTCACATCTCGCGCATTGACTATATTCTCGGATACGCTTCGATAATTTTTATGTCAATCGTGATGATAATGTGCCTGTTTACGTTTATCAAGCGCATTTTCGATATCATCATTATGTACATAACCTCGCCGTACTTCGTTTCCACAATCGTTCTCGACGACGGCGAAAAATTCAAGCGCTGGCGCGAAAACTTTATCGCAAGAGTACTCGTCGGGTTCGGCTCGGTTATCGGAATGAGAATTTTCCTGATGATGGTGCCGGTTATTATGAACGACCAGCTCAAAATCTTCGACTCCGTTGCGGGTAATATCACAGGCGGATATGTTATAAAGCTTGTGTTTATTTTAGGCGGAATGTTCGCGGTTTACAAGTCCTCAACGCTTCTCACGGGCATTATCAGCGCGAATGTTGCCGCAGAGGAAAATATGAACAACGCTATGGTCGGCGGTCTGCTTATGGCAGGCGCAAAGAAAGGCGGAAACTTCCTCTGGAGCAAGGGAAAAGCGGCTCTCGGCGGGCTTTCCAAGAACTCGAAATCGGGTGCTGCGAGCGGCGCGGGCAGCGGAAAGGGCGGCACGGGCGGCGCAGGCGGTTCTTCAAACAAGTTCAGCGGCGGCACGGGAATGAGTGCCGGAAAGTTTAACTCCGCAAACTTGGATAAAGTGCTTGGGCTTAAAGACGGTCAGATAAAAGACGATTACATCGCCAAAAATAATCAAGAAAACGAGCTTCAGCCGCTCAGCCAAATCAAAGGGCTTGAAAATCTCGATATTGACGATGATTACCTCTCCAACGACAAATCCGCCGGAAACGCCGATACAACGGGAATCAAAACCGTTAACGACTCAAAGGGTATCGACAAGTTTGAAATGGCGAGCGACGCTATCAAGAAAAACGGCGAGTTTGTTGACAGCGGTCTTGTAAACAACCCTGCTTTCGACCTGTCCGACAACTTGATTGACAATGATTACAGCTCTGATTCCGATGATGAGAAAAGCCAGCATTATGACGGCGACCTATCCGATTCAATTCTGTCGGATTATTCCGCTCCCGATACCGACGGAACAGCGAAATTCTTTGATGATAATGCGTCAGACATCAGTTCTCTTATCAATTCGGATTATTCCGTTTCCGATACCGACGGAACAGCGAAATTCATTGATAATAATATATCAGACATCAGTTCTCTTATCAATTCGGATTATTCCGTTTCCGATACCGACGGAACAGCAAAATTCATTGATAATAATATATCAGACATCAGTTCTCTGATTTCAGACGATAACTATCGACCCGCAGCGGAAGCCGAGGACAAACGCGACAGCGATGAAATCGCCGAGCGTTATGCAGCAAGAGCGAAGCGTATGGCGGCAAGAAATAACTCGTCTGCGGTAAACGACCCGCTTATAAATCCCGAAAGCAAGATTGCTTCGAGCGTTTCTTCTTCGGGAAGCGCACGTCCCGTTGATACAAAGTTTACCCCCACGTCCGACGACCCGCTTCTCAGACCGAGAAACAACCATAAGAACGACAGTGAAAAATTTTAACGAAAAGGTGATTGGCAATGCGAATAATTCCCAAAAAAACCAAGGTTGAAACAGAGCTTTTTAAGGGAGTTTCAATTATTGACGTACTTGTAGGTATGTTCGGCGCGTTTGTGTGCGTTGCGCTGATTACCTCAAATCTGCCGTACAGATGGTGGATTGCAATAGGCGTATTTGTTGTGTTTGTGTTCCTGCTTATGCCGATTGACGATGAAAAGGTGTATATGCTTTTCATTCACTTCCTGCGGCATCTCGCCATTCCGCATATGTTCCTCGACAAGAAAAAGGCGGCGGGCAGAATAAGCGTCGAGGATATAACGCCGTTTACGGGCATAGACGACCGCTATATAAACTACAACAAGGAATATTACGCCACGGTTATCGAAATACCTTCGATTGAGTTCCGATTTCTCACGGAATTTCGCCAGGATTCGATTATCGACCACAACATAGGCTCGGTTATCCGCACAATCACGCAGGACCAGACGGGCGCTTTCGTTAAAATCGACCGCCCCGTTATCTATGACGAATATATCCGCACGGAACGCAGCAAAATCAACGACCTCAAAAAGGCGTATCTTGACGATATTATCAGCGAGGAAGAGCTTACAATCCGCGTTGAAATCATCTATGGCAGAATTGAGGAAATCAAGAAAATCAACTTTGAGGATAAGGTTTACCGTCCGTTCCACTATCTTGTGCTGTTTGACAAGAAAAAGCCGATTTTGTCCGAAATGACAAGAAACGCTGTCGGTCAGTTCAAGAACGCGGGTCTTGACGCGCGCCAGCTCAAGGGCAAGGAGCTTGCGATTTTCCTCAAATATCAGTATAATCAGGTGTTCGATGAGCGCGAGGTTGACGACATCAAGCCCGAAGATTATCTCGATTGGATTTTGCCGAAAAAGATTGAGCTTACCTCCAGAACCGTGAAATATGACGGTCTGATTACCCATAACCTCAAAATTCTCGACTATCCGTCCGTTGTCGGAAACGCATGGGGCTATCGCCTTTTCAACATCCCGAACACGCGCGTTGTGATGAAATTCAAGCCCGTCGACAGATATCAGTCGATAAAGCGCATCGACCGCTCTCTTGAGGAACTCCGCGGTCAGGCGGGTCAGACGGGTAAGATTTCCAAACTTATGGAAATCAACGAGAATATCGAGTCGCTCGCGGAGCTGCTTTCAATGCTCCAGAGCGAAAACGAGTCGCTTTACGACGTTAACACCTACGTCACAATCTACGACTACGAGCTTACCGAGCGCTATAAGAAAACAACCGAGGGCAATTCTTCGACCGCGGCAAGCAGCTCGTCTTACGTTTCACTTAAAAAGAACATCAAGCGTATCCTCGCGGAAGCGGGCTTCAAAACGCAGGATTTGTTTATGCAGACGTTCGACGTGTACGCGAGCGCGAATATCTCGGCTTACGACGCGTTTATGAAAAAGAGCCGCGGTATCCACTCCTCGTCAATCGCGGCGGCTTTCCCGTTCGTTTATCCATATCTTCAGGACAAGAATGGAATGTGCTTTGGCACAACGGGCGGAAATCCCGTTTTCGTAAACTTCTTCCAGCGCGACAGCGAGCGCGTTAACAGCAATATGGCGATTATCGGTAAATCCGGTTCCGGTAAATCCTTCGCAACAAAGACAATCCTCTCAAATCTCGCCGCCGACAACAGCAAAATCTTCATTCTCGACCCCGAAAACGAGTATGGAGCGCTTGCGAAAAAGCTTAACGGCAAGATGATTGACGTCGGAAAAGCGACTGAGGGAAGCCTCAACCCGTTCCAGATTATCACGGGCGTTTCCGACGACGAGGAAGGCGCTTCAAACAGCTTCAACGCGCATCTTCAGTTCCTTGAAGAGTTTTTCAGGCAGATTATGCCCGAAACCGAAAACGACGCTCTCGAATATCTGAACAACCTCTTTCCGAGAATTTACTCCGAGCGCGGAATTGACGCGGATACCGACCTCTCGGCGCTTTCGCCGGAGGATTACCCCGTTTTCGATGACCTCTACGACAAAATTCTCACGGATTTCCAGCGCGCTTCAAGCGAATATAACAAGAATAATCTGCGTATTCTGCTCAATTATGTGTCGAAATTCTCGACCGGCGGCAGAAACGCTCACCTGTGGAACAATCCCTCCACAATCACCACAAAGGAGAATTTCATCGCGTTCAACTTCCAATCGCTGCTTGCAAACAGAAACAACACCATTGCAAACGCGCAGATGCTTCTCGTTCTGAAATACCTCGACAACGAGATTATCAAAAACCGCGACTATAACATTCTCCACAAGGCGAACAGAAAAATTATCGTTGTAATAGACGAGGCGCACGTTTTCATCGATGAAAAATACCCGATTGCGCTCGACTTTATGTATCAGCTTGCAAAGCGTATCAGAAAGTACAACGGTATGCAGATTATCATTACGCAGAATATCAAGGATTTCGTCGGCACGGAGGAGCTTGCGCGCAAATCAACCGCGATTATAAATGCGTGTCAATATTCGTTTATCTTCGCGCTCGCGCCGAACGATATGCACGATTTGTGCAAACTCTACGAAAAAGCGGGCGAAATCAACGAAACCGAACAAGACCAGATTATCAACAACCCGCGCGGACGTGCGTTTGTCGTTACTGCGCCGTCAAACCGCACCTGCGTTGATATCGTGGCTTCGGAGGATTTGCAGGAATTGTTTACCGAATAAATATGAAAAGACTTGTTCTTATAATTTTAGCGGCGGTTTTGCTGCTCAGCGGCTGCGCGGAACAAAAACCCGCGGAACTGCTTAAAACGGGAAAGCTTCGCGCGGCGATTACCTCTGAGCTTAAAAATTCAAAGGAAATCGCCGAATATATCGCCGAAAAAATGGACGCGCCGCTTGAAATCATCAGAACTGACCGCGAAACGGCGCTCGATATGCTTGAAAACGGCAGAGCCGACGTCGCCGTCGGGGGCTTCAGCGAAACGAATAACCCCGGTCTGAACTTCCTGATGACGCTTCCTGTCGCGGAAAACAGAATTTACGTTGTCTGCGGCGGCGACCTTACGGTAACGAGCGTTTCCGACCTCACGGGAAGAGTCGCAGGAGCTTCGGCGGAGCTTCCCGAGAATATCCTCCGAGGGCTTATCGCTATGGTTGCGGACGGAACGCTGGTGTGCAATAACGCGCAGTCGGCGGCGGATATGCTGCGTTCGGGCGATATGAACGCATATGTTTGCTTCGAGAACGAAGCGCTGGAGCTTATTTCGGGCAATAAGGCGCTGCGGTGCTGCACGCCCTCGGACGTCGACTCCGAAAAATACAGCGTTCTGGTGCAAAAAAGCAAGCCTGAGCTGTTCGGCGCGGTTAACGGCATTGTCGGAGAAATGATTACAGGAGAAAAGTGATATGGGATATTTTGACGACCCGAAGCATAGAGCGCAGTGGGAAAAAGAGCTTTCCGAGCTGCGCAGAGAAAAGGCGCGTATAAACGCGGGACTGCCGCCCGTTTCGGAGCAGACCGAGCGCGCTGTAAGCAAGAATATCGAGAAATCAGCGCCCGAAAGCGACATTTCTTTCGAGGAAACAGCCGACAAAGCTTTTGAAGAAACCACGTTTTACCGCGAAACCAAGCGCAGTCAGCCCGAAAGGCGAGAGAGCGAATACGGAACATACCGCGAGAGAATTACTTTTCAGGAGCTTCTCCGCGCGGAAAATATGGAAGCTCCCGTAAAGCTCACGCAGAAACCGCGCGAAATTGAACGTCAAAAAGAGGTTTCTCATGAGCTTTAAAAAAGCGTTTTCGGCGGCTGTTACAGCGATTTTGACGGCGGTTCTGATAAGCGTCTGCGGCTTTGCAGCCGAAAACGACGCCTCCGAGGTAAAACCGAATTTTTCGCCGGATTTGTCGCTTGTAACACGCGGCTATAACGAGGAAACGATGATGCATATTTACACGTTCCCCGACGGAGCGGAGTTCTATGCGTCGGAAATCCTCTCGGACAGCGAAAATTCCACGTCTATCCTGCTTGTTGGAAGCGAAAGCGAGGACGTTTCGATTATCGTGAACGGCGAGGACGGCTTTCTTGAGCAGTCGAACGAGTATTTTCTCTCAACGGACGGTTCATACGAGGTCACGATATCACATAAGCTGCGCAGCGGAAGCGGCTCGGTTCAGGCGCGTTTCGGCG
This sequence comes from Oscillospiraceae bacterium, assembly GCA_003516865.1. Lineage (GTDB taxonomy): Bacteria > Bacillota > Clostridia > Oscillospirales > Ruminococcaceae > CAG-115. The sequence goes on along the minus strand of DPBR01000063.1, from coordinate 21,172 downwards.
TAACAATCGGCGCGCAGTCCACCGCTCCCGAAGAAAAAATGATTACGGGAAGAGTTTCGCTTGAAAACATCGACGGCGCGAATTTCAAGCATAGATTTATCGATAATTCCGAGTTTGTCACAAACGTTCTCGACGGCGAAACCGTAAGCTATATTCCGAAGCTGATTATCCCCGAAAAGGCGCTTTGCACGGCGACAAGGAACGGTAATATCTTCTCTATGCCGTCAAGCGGGCTTATAACCGAGGACGGCTCGTATAAGCTTGAAATTTCCTGCGTGGACGACGATGGGAAAACCGAAAGGCGTTATTTCTCGTTCACTCTGTTTACAAAGCCCACAAACCGCCTTGGAATTTACCAGCCGCCATACGGCTATGAGCTGAGCGCGGTTACGCTGAACGGCGAGGAAATGCCGATTTCGGATAAAAGCTATATTGTGCTTAACGGCGAGGGCGAATACTATATCGAGTACAAAAACGGCACGACAACCAAAAGCGTTTCGCTTACACGGGATACCGTGCCTCCCGTAATTTACCTTAACGGCACAACGAACGTTGTGTTTACGGAGAGCGTTTTCGTGTCGTCGGATACGGACTGCACGTTCCGCGTAACCAAAAACGGGCAGACTCTCGGCGAAATAACCGAGCTTTCCGGCGCGGGAATTTACCGTGTTACGGCGACCGATACGGCGGGAAATATCGCGTCCGTCCGCGTTGAAATCAAGGCGCTTTCCGCGATAAATCCCATTGATATCATCATAATTGTCGCTGCGCTTGCCGCGGCGGCTGCGGCTTATTTTATCGTTCAGAAGAACAGAAAGATAACGGTGAGATAAATGCGTTTTTCGCTTAAAAACAGGATTTGCGCTGTTTTTCTGTGTATATGCACTGTTTTTATGAGCGGGTGTTTTCCCGTTCACTCAATTCTCGGTTCAACCACGGATTATGCGATTTCCGGCGGAGAGCTTGACATAGACAATTTCAAGATGAACAACAACAATCAGCGCGTAAGCGGAATTTATCCCGAGGGAACGCGCGCGTTTATGTTCAAGGAATGTACATACGAGGCGGATATCGACAATTTCAAGCTTATCGGTATTCTCGGTCATACAATGGTCTATTTTTACACGGGAATTAAGGTCTATGGCGTTGATGGCGAAAATCTCAAGGGCTATTATGACTCAAGCACCGTAAATTGCAAGCATTTCTGGACAATCGCTTCGTATAACACTCTGAAAAAGGAATATACGACGATTAAATCTATGACGTTTAATCCCCAAGCCGCAGAGAAAATAAACGGAAATCCCACAGCGCTCTATGAATATTCGTCGACAGCTTCATATATGGTTAACGTCGGGTATGATTTCTTCTTGTTTTCTATGTCAAGCGACGACTCGCTTAACTATTACTATAACAACGACATCACAAAATGGTATATGAGCAACGACAACAAAAAAGCCATCCGCAAAGCGCTCGATATAAGCGGAAACACCTTCTGCTGCTCGGATATGGCGGTAAAAAACAGAGATGAGATGAAATTCGCTGTAACGTTTATGGCGCTTCCCGACAGCGGCGATGACTTCAATCAGGACAACGTGATGTTCGAGCTTGAATTTAAGACAGAGCAGAAAAAAAGGCAAACAGTTCGTTCCATTAAAGTAAGGAAGAAAGAAAAAGCGGTTCTGACCGTTGCCGGAGGAAATATCATTTCCTCAAACCCCGACTCCGGAAACTGTATTTACGTTCTGAGCGAGGGAAATAACATCAAGTTCGGAATAGATAACCGCGACAGAAAAACAAGCTTTAAGATAAGCGTCAAGGGGCAAAGCAGCGAAAATAAGGTTTTGCAGTCGTTTTCAGTCGAGGATTGGAAAGACGACAAAGGCAACATTTCCGATGAGGAATCAACGCTGGAACTTGTTTTCAAGAACAGGGTCGAATACTATAAAATCGAACGATATCACGCTTTTTTCGGCGTTATTGAATACCGCGCGAAGAAAGTCGCGTCCTATCCGCTCGACTCGTTCAACTCAAACTTCCTTTCCTCGGACGATATTCCGTCAATCGGCTATTATTCGCACGGAATTAACCTCTGTTCGGCGGAAAAGGGCTTCAAGTGCATAGATAAAAACGGAAATATCAGGTGGCAAAGACTTAAAAGCGGCGCGGCGTTTTTCTCAGCGCCATACGGCAGCAAGACGATTGTCGTTGGGTTTAACGCCTTTACGTTCGATAAAACGGTGCACGTCTATGACGATAACGGAAAGGAAGTCAGCGTTTCGCGGTCTGAAAGCGAATTTACGCTCGCTCAGCTTCCGTTTGCAACGGTGAGAATATATTAAAAAGGAGAATAAATATGACAATCAACAAAATTCCCGACGGAACAACCCTCAATCTCGAAATTGTCGGCAGACTCGATACCGTAACTGCCCCGCAGCTCGAGGAGGAGCTGAAGTCAATCAGCGAAGATGTGAAAAAGCTCGTGCTTGATTTCGCGCAGCTTGAATACATCTCCTCGGCAGGACTGCGTGTTCTTCTCAAAACGCAGAAAACAATGATGAAAAAGGGGCAGATGGTTATCAGGAACGCCAACGATAGCATAAAAGAAGTTTTCGAGCTTACCGGATTTATGGACTTTCTGACGCTTGAATAACAATAACTGACAAGAATGTCTTTTGGAGGATATTTATGGTAAAGAAAAGCTTAAATGCTGAAACTATCAACCTCGAAGAGGTAATTGAGTTCATCAACAGCCAGCTTGAGGAAAATAACTGCCCTATGAAAGCGCAGGTTCAGATTGATATTGCAGCCGAAGAAATCTTTGTAAACGTCGCGCATTACGCTTATAAGCCCGATATCGGAATTGTCGATATCTGCGTCGACTTCACGGAAAACCCGCGGAAAGTGCTGATAAGCTTTATCGACAGCGGAAAGCCATATAATCCGCTCGAAAAACCCGACCCCGACGTTACGCTTTCCGTTGACGAAAGAAAAGAAGGCGGACTTGGGATTTATATGGTAAAAAAGAGTATGGACGACGTGATTTATGAGTTCAAAAACGGACAGAATAATCTCACGATTGTCAAAAATCTTTGACAAGGCGGCATTGCAATGAACGACAGCCTTACATTGCTGCTTGAAAAGGCAAAAAACGACAGCCTGCTCAGAGAGCGGATTTATGCGACACGCAGCGACAAAAATCCCGTAAACGCGCTTTGCGTTCTCGCAACCGAGGAAGGCTTCCCGATTACGGCGGCGGAGCTTATCGACGAGGGAGAAACCTCCTGCGCGGCTATGCTGCGCTCGGTAAACGGCGGCGGCGTTGAAGCGCCGGAGGGCTGGGACGATTTGTATGAAATGTTCTTTGCGGCGCTTGATTATATCGGATAAACAAAAATCCGCTCGTTTACGACAGTAGGCATAAAGAAGTTTTCAGATAAACATTGTAAGACAGGTACAGCAAGCTAAATAATTACCGAAAGGGTGCTTACAATGATTGATATGATTTACAACCTCCGTGTGGGGGATATTCACGCTGCTGAGTTCTCGGACGAGTTCAACAAGCTCTGCATTCCGTTTGAAGATTCGCTTAGCGCGGAACAGATCGAAGTATTCCACAAGATACTGGACTGCGTGAGCGATACCGCCGCCGCTGAGATGAGAGTTGCTTACAAGGTTGGGTTTAAGGATGGGGTGGCTTTAATGAGAGAGCTTCAGGAGTAAGGGAATAATCGGTAAAACCTGTTCAGGGCAATCACTGCCCTGGATAGGTTTTGCTTACTTCGTAAAGACCGAATTTACGATAAAATGTTCCTTGACAGTCAAGCTGAAAAGTGCTACAATTAAGGTAATCGGAAGGCAGCCGTGCCTGTCGAATCTATATCCTACAGAAAGGGTGAGAGTTATGTTGAATGTAAAGCCTTACTACGCTCCGCAAAATGACTGGAACAGTAATGATTATTACAGTCTGCACAGGTATCTGCACAGGCTTGTTACCCATGCTGACCGAAAAAAAGACGAGATCGCACAGCTTGACGTGCAAAGGATGTCCGATAAAACAAAGGTTCTGCTTTACTGCATCATCAGCTATTATCACCTTGATAAGCTCTTTGAGCTTTCCAACTTACAGAAACTTACGGAATGTCAGCCGCTTTCAGAGCCGCTTGTACTGAGCGATCATGGGCTGAGAAAAGAAAATATTTACTATAAAATGAATGTGATGTTCCGAGGTGTGTAATGATCGGAATTGAATGCACGCTCGATGATTTCAAGGAGGCACTTGAAGCACTGAACGCAAAGCTGAAAGCTCACCATATCACCATCGAGATCAGGCTATCGGCGGTTTTGCGATGCTTTACAACAAGCTCCGCAGCGGCGGATATACAATGGATGTGGATACAGCAACAAGGGATATGACGTAAGAAGTTCAGGCATTGATCCGTGAGGTCGCTGATGAAAAAGGACTTGACGAAGACTGGATCAATAACGATTCCTACGGTCTACCGGAGGTCACGGAAATTATTGGCAAGCTGGAATGGATAACGGATAACAGCTATTCCAATATCATGCTGTATATCGCAAAGATAGAAAGTCTGCTCCTGCTGAAAGTCCGTGCAGTTCACTTTGCAGGCTTAGTGCCGAGGATCACCGACCATACAGATGTGCTTGATATTCTCGCTTTTCTCGGTATCCATACGATAGAGGAAGTCAAGAAAAATCCTCTTACTAAGAGCTTTGAGAAGAAATACCCAAGGTGCTTTGAGTTTTTGAAGAATACAGAAAAATGGTAAGAATCTTTTATGGCAGATGCTTCGTTTTTATGGAGCGTCTGCTTTTTATTAAGGCTTTTCAAAAGTTAAAGACTTGTTAAGAATTTCTGTGTTATAATCAAAGCATAGAGAATACCTATACAAGATACGGAGGAATGCACTATGTTTTGGAGAATACTGAAAAAAGATCTGAAACGCAAGAAAACCATGAATATCATTTTGTTGCTGTTCGTCATTCTTTGCTCGATGTTTGCGGCGGCAAGTGTGAATAATATTGTTGCGGTGGTCGGCGGTCTTGACTATTATTTTGAGAAAGCCGGCATCAGTGATTATCATATCATTGATCGCAGCACGGACGGAGAAGACACCATATCGGAAATACTTGAACACAGCGAAAAAGTATCTGACTACAGGACAGAGAATGTGGTCTATGCAGCCTGTGACAACCTGAAAAAAGAGAATGGTAAGCTCATGGATTTCACCAATATTGCACTGGTATGCGATATTGGTGACACAAAGCAGAACTTTTTTGACATGAATAACGAGGCCGTAACAGAGGTCGAACAAGGCAAGGTATATATTACAGGCTCAGTACCGAAGCGTGAGGGTGTGAAAACAGGTGACAGATTTTATGTGGAGCTTGGCAGCACAAAGCTGCCGCTTGAAGTTGCGGGCTTTGCAAAGGACGCTCTGCTCGGTTCGGAGATAATGGGAAATCCCCGTCTTCTGATCAACCATGTGGACTTTGAAACGCTCATGGATGATGAAACGATACGCACCTACAACTGCGGTCATGTATACTATATCAGCACCGATCAGGTGACAGCGCTTGAATCTGAGCTTAACGAGCAGAAAGGTATTCTGTTTTCGGGCGGCACAGACCTTATCAAAATGACTTATATCATGAATATGCTTGTGGCTGTTATCATTCTTGTGATAAGTGCAGGTATGCTGATCGTGTCTTTCGTTGTGCTGAGATTCACCATAAAATTCACCATAAGCGAAGAGTTCCGTGAGATCAGTGTAATGAAGGCGATAGGGCTTAAAAACAGCTCTATCAGAGTGTTGTATCTTGTAAAGTATTCAGGCATTGCTCTTGTGGGTGCGGTGATAGGATATTTCGGCAGTGTGCCGTTCGGTAATATGCTGCTTGAAAGCGTCAGCGAAAACATGGTGCTGGGCAATGACAACAGTACCATGATAGGCATTATCTGCTGTATTGCCGTGGTGCTGATCATAATGCTTTTCGGCTGGGGCAGTACAGGAAAAATCAAAAAGCTCTCGCCAATCGATGCAGTGCGCAGCGGTCAGACGGGTGAACGTTTCAAAAAGCGCAGTATCATGGCACTCGGCAAAAGCAGACTCGGCAGCACCGGCTTTCTGGCACTCAACGATGTCACAAGCGAGCCTAAGCAGTACGGCATTCTCACAGCGGTATTTGCGATCTGTACAGCACTCGTTATGATATTGGCGGTGACAGCCAACACCCTTGACAGCGACAGCCTGCTGTATCTTCTGGCGATCACCGAAAGCGATGTCTATCTGACCGATTCATCAAGGGCTATGGAGATCATCGCAGGTACAAAGACGATATGTGAAACTGAGGACGAGATAGCGGATATTCTTGCAGAAAACGATATGCCGGGCAATGTTTATCTGGAGAGCTGGTATAAACTTCCTGTTAGAGCTAAAAACGGCAGTTTTCAAGTAACCTTCTTAAAATGCGCGGATACCGTGACCACCGATTATGACTACACTGACGGCTCCGCACCCATAAAGCCCGATGAGATCGCAGTGACAAAGCAGATCTCCAAAAAGCTGGGCGCTGAGATTGGCGACAGAGTAACGGTAAATATCGGCGGCGAGGAAAGCGAATTTATCATAACCGCATATTTCCAGTGCTTCAACAACTTGGGCGAGTGTGCAAGGTTTCATCAGGACGTTGAGATCGCCGATACACTTATGACAAGCAGTTTTTCGTATCAGATAAACTTTGATGACCACCCCGACAAGGCGGTCATAGAGGAACGGATAGAAAAGCTGAAAGATATCTTTGACAACAAGAACGTATTTGACACAAGGGGATTCGTCAAAGACTGTATGGGTGTGGGAGATACGATCGCGGCAGTAAAAAATCTGGTGCTGATGCTCTCTCTTATCATCATAATACTGCTTGCAGTGCTTATGGAGCGCAGCTTTATCTCAAAGGAACGTGCAGAGATAGCACTTATGAAAGCGATAGGCTTCGGGAACACGTCGGTGATCGCACACCACACCATGCGGTTCGGGATCACCGTACTGACAGGGATCGTGGCAGCATCTGTTCTGCTGATGCCGCTGACAAAGCTGATAATGGATCCGATCTTCGGAATGATGGGTGCTGTGGGAAGTATTGATTATCAGTTTGGTGTACTTGAAATATTCGGTCTGTACCCTGCGATCATTTTCTGCGTGACTGTTTTAAGTGCCGCACTCACCGCACTCTACACCAAGACCATAAAGGCAAGCGACACAGCTTCCATAGAATAAGGAGGAAAAGAATATGAACACTGTTTTACAGACAAAGGGACTTTGCAAGACCTACATCGTGAACAAGCATCAGAACAATGTGCTGAAAAATATTGACCTTGAGATCAAGGAGGGCGAAATGGTAGCGATCATGGGGCCGTCCGGCTCCGGAAAATCCACGCTGCTGTACTGCGTTTCGGGAATGGACAGGGTGACCGCCGGCGAGGTCATCTTTAATGGAAAGGAAACTGCAAAGCTCTCCGACAAGGCACTTTCACAGCTCAGACTCGATGAAATGGGCTTTATCTTCCAGCAGATGTATATGATGAAAAACCTTTCCGTACTTGATAACATCATTCTTCCTGCAGTGAAATCGAGGAAAACCACCGAGAGCCGCAAACAGACCGAGGAGCGCGGGCGGCAGCTTATGCGCAGACTCGGCATTGACGATGTGGGCGGCAATGATATCAATGAGGTGTCCGGCGGTCAGCTCCAGAGGGCCTGCATCTGCCGCAGTATGATCAACAATCCGAAGATGATCTTTGCCGATGAGCCGACCGGAGCGCTTAACCGCTCCAGCTCCGATGAGGTCATGAACGAGCTGCTGTCCCTCAACCGTGACGGCACGACCATTATGTGCGTGACCCATGACCCGAAGGTTGCCGCAAAATGCAGCCGTGTGCTTTACATCGTGGACGGCGGCATCATGGGAGAAAAGGAAATGGGACATTTTGACGGCGGTGATAAGGAACTGCGCGACCGTGAACGGGAGCTGAATCACTGGCTGATGGAACAGGGCTGGTAAGCGGAGAACCCCCGCCGGCGATTTGCTTTGTGGATTGAAAATGCATCGTTCCGGTGTCCGCAATGCCCCAAATGCCTTTCGGCAAATGGGGCAAAGCTGATTTTTGTACACTTCCGGCACGGTATGTACCCTCTTGCAGTTCTCTCCAAAATATGCTACAATAGTGGTAGGTGGTGTTTTTTATGACAGATATTCTGATTGTTGAGGACGATAAGGAACTAAGCTCACTGCTGACGGATTTTCTGCGTGCAGAGGACTATACCGTGTCGGCGGTGGAAAGCGGGGAGCGTGCCGTGCAGCTTTTTGAACGATACGGCGCAAGGCTCGTGGTACTGGACATCAATCTGCCCGATATGAACGGGTTTGCCGTATGTTCCAAGCTGCGTGAGAATGCCGATACGCCGATCCTGATCGTCAGTGCAAGGACAGACAAGGAAGATAAGCTGAACGGATTTGATTTAGGGGCTGATGATTACATCGAGAAGCCCTATGATATTGATATTCTGCTTGCAAAGATCAAAGGTATCTTCAAGCGCCGGTATCAGCGGAGTATGCTCTCTGCAAGCGGTGTTACGCTCAATCTTGCAAATAAGACTGCAGAGATCGACGGGAAGCCTGTGGAGCTTGCTTCAAAGGAATTTGACTTGTTGGCACTCCTGATTGAGAATCAGGGCAAGGCGCTGAAAAAAGAGTATCTGTTTTCGACAGTATGGGGCAGCGACAGCGATTCGGAGCTGCAAACTCTCCATGTGCATATCAACCGTCTGCGGCAGAAGCTCGGCGATGACCCCAAAAATGCCAAGCGTCTGCTGACCGTCTGGGGTGTGGGGTATAAATTCGTATGAGGGCGTTCAAAAAGCTGTGTATTGCAGTGCTTACGATATTTCTGATACTTGCGGCGGTGTTTAATATCGTCATGTTACAGAACCGGAAATATGCTGACGGACAATACCGTGTAGAAGCAAAACGTCTTGCGGACGAGATAGCTGAAACAGGCAGCTATGACCTCGCAGACTATCCGCATATCATAGGGGTTTACACGGGCGATGCCCTCTATCAAAGTGATGAACACTATGTTATCATAGAAGCAAACGAGAAGTTGTACCGTGTGGAATACTCGCTCGGCAACGATGATGGCTTATGTATCGCTGTAAATTGTATTTTGGGTATCCTGTTTTTGCTGGTATGCGGAGTATTTGCATATATCTGGAAGAATATCATCATACCCTTTGGCAGCTTAAACGATGTCCCGCAGGAACTTGCAAAGGGAAATCTTGCAGTACCGATACCCGAACAGAAAAGCCGTTTTTTCGGAAAATTTACATGGGGTGTCAACCTCCTGCGAGAGAAGATTGAGGACGACCGGAAGAAGGAGCTTTCCATGCAGAGGGACAAGAAACTGCTCCTGCTCTCACTTTCTCATGACATTAAAACGCCTCTCTCGGCAATCAAGCTGAATGCCAAGGCGCTTGCAAAGGGAATTTACAGTGATGAGGAAAAACGCCGCAGCGTCGCGGAAAATATCAATGTCCGTGCTGATGAGATCGAGCAGTTTGTCAGCGAGATCACCAAAGCCGCAAGTGAGGATTTCATGAGCTTTGAGGTCACGCAGGGAGAAGCGTTTCTGAGTCAGATCATCACAAAGATCAATTCAAGATATGCTCCTCAGCTCGGTCTTTCAGGAACAGAATTTATCATACAAGAATATGATGACTGTATTCTCTCCTGCGATGCAGACCGCCTGGCTGAATGTCTGCAAAACCTGATTGAAAATGCGGTCAAATACGGTGACGGCAGGCGGATCGAGATCAGTTTCGATAAAATGGACGGCTGTGAGCTTATCACGGTGACGAACACAGGCTGTACCCTTGAAGCAAAGGAGCTTCCGCAGATCTTCGGGAGCTTTCATCGCGGCAGCAATGCCGATAAGATACAAGGCAACGGTCTGGGGCTGTTCATCTGCAAACGGCTGATGTCGCTCATGGGCGGAGAGGTCTATGCAGAGATACATGAGGATTGTTTTAGTGTAACGCTGGTGGTAAAGCTGGCGTAAATAATATCTGTTCAGATAACCATAGCCTATTGGCGCACCTGTTTTCCGTTCCGCATAAGTCGTTATCGGAATTATGGAGCGTTCCATAACAGGCAGATACCCAAAAGGCACACACTAACCGTAAGCGTTCTCTCTGAGCTTTCAGAGAGGGCGCTTTTTTCATCGGTTAGTTTTCCGCTCCGCAATGGTGGACGGCTCTGAGGGACATTTCCGTTCGCCAGACGGTCAAGCTGAGGTCTGCTCGGTGATACCGTAACGGAGTTCATATTCCCTTACACGGCGATAAAAGGTATTTGCCGACATATCCATTCTACGCATAAAATCTCTGCCAGTGATATTCTTCGACTTCCATTCCCCATAGAGCTGCCCGAACCTCGTCCAGTCGGTGGG
>DPBR01000063.1:0-10466 GCA_003516865.1 Oscillospiraceae bacterium | reverse complement strand
CCGAACCTCGTCCAGTCGGTGGGGATAGGCTTTCGCCCGGTGTACTTGCCCTGAGCCTTAGCGATCTCGATGCCCTCACGCTGTCGCTGTTTGAGCTGTTCACGCTCCAACTGAGAGAGCTGCGAATACGGTCAACATGAATTTGCCCGCAGGTGTGTCGGTGTCGATCTTCTCCTTGTGGCTGATGAGCTTTACTCCCTTTTGGGTGAGAGTGTCGATGATGTTCAGCAAGTCCTTTGTGGAGCGCCCCAAACGGCTGATGCTCTCCACATAAAGGGTATCACCCTCACGCACATAGTCCAGCATTGCGTGGAGCTGAGGGCGGTCTTTATTCGCTCCCGAAATCTTCTCGGAGAAGATGCGGTCAACCTGATAATCGCACATGATTTCCTGCTGACGGGCTGTCTACTGATGCTCCGTAGAAACACGGATATATCCTATTTTGCTCATAGCTGTTGTTTCCTTTCTGATGTAATAATATTTTTCTTTTTGATGATTAGCGGTTGACTTCTTGGCAGTTATGATGTATAATTATTGGTAAGGGCAGGGCAGGCACTCGACTTGCTCGTTAAAACGAAACTGTGAAGGAGTGAAAGCTTAATTGGTATGAGAAAACATTTTATTGACAATTTAAGGTGGATAGATGTACTCTGGCTTATACCATATCATGCAGCACAAGCCTTTAATACATGGGGAGAGCTGAATTATATACACTTTGGTTCTAATAAGGCAATAAGCAGCTTTATTGTATTGTTCAGTCCGTTCTTCATGCCGCTGCTTTTCCTTCTGGCAGGAATGAGCACAAGGTACGCATTGAAGAAGCGTACATATGGTCAATTTGTAATCGAAAGAGCTAAAAGGCTCATAACTCCTTTACTGTTCGGAATACTTGCTTTTTGTCCGGTTCTTGCATATATCGGTGATGTAACTAACAATGCATACAAAGGCAGTTTTTGGGAACATTACAAGGTGTTTTTTACAAAGTGGACTGATCTTACAGGCTATGACGGCGGTTTTCATGTAGGACAGTTCTGGTTTTTACTATACCTGTTTGTGATTTCTCTGGTCGCTGTCGGGATAATAGCAACTGAGAAGCGTACCTTCAAAAAAAAGAACAATACTGATAATATATCATTCAGGGTAATCTGCCTTTTGGCAATACCGCTGCCGATTTTATATGAGCTGCTTTCGATTGGCGGAAAGAGTTTTGCGGAATATCTGTATATCTTTCTGATTGGTCACTATTTTATGTCCGCTGATAAGGTGATAGAAAAAGTCGAAAAGTACAGATATTTCACTCTGACCATTGGGCTTGCGGCAAGCCTAGCAAACGTATATATGTTTATCTGGTCGGAAAACGACTTCGGCACTTTAAACATTATTGCAAAGGCAATTGCCGAATGGTTTATGATACTCGCTCTGATAGGCATCTCGAAGAATAGACTGGACTTTAAAAATAAAGTATCCGGATATATGTTGAAAATGTCTTTTCCATATTTCAGTCTGCACTTTGTGTGGATAGTCCTTTTTCAGTATTGGTTTGCAAATGCTTTGAGCAGCAATACTCTTCTGTTGCTTATCATACCGATTATCTGCGCCTATGCGGCAACAATCGTATGTTCGGAGATATGCCTGAGAGTGCCTGTGCTTTGCGTTCTTATTGGTACGAAATCAAATAAATCAAAATAATTCTGACTATCTTTGGTAACTATACGCATTATCACGGCAAGGAGAACCACTCTCCCTGCCGTTATTTTTATTCAAGCTGATTTTTCTTTCTCTTGGCAGCTTGTTCGTTCTGTAAGTAGCGGTCGAGCGCCTTTTGGCTCTGCCGCTTTTTCTGTATCTGCTAGGCAAGACTGTCCGCTTCTTTCTTGGAGGTATCGTACTTGGCTGACTGCTCGTTGTACTGCTCCTGAATCTTCTCCAATTGCTTACGCAGGAGTTCAGGTGACGGGACTTTTCTCTCCGGAATGATCTCCCGAATTTTCGCAAAAAGCCTGTCATACTCCGACAATTCATAGGCGCATTGCTTGCCGAATTTGGTCTGCTCCTTGCCTGTGAGCGACTTGTATCTCTTGTGAATCTCTGTGTACTTTATGACTTCCTCGACAAGCGGTAACAGCTCTTGTATCTCGTCCCCTGACAAGCCGTATAAAGTTTACGATTTTCCATAATCGTAATACTTTATACCGTGCTTGTGTGTGCGAAAATTGATCGGGCGTTTCACGCCCTCACTTGTTTTTCGCCATTCTACGGCTATTTTTCACGCTTCTGCGTGATTTGGAGCTATGCTACTTTCTCTCTGTATCGGTCACGGCTCTGCAAGTATTTTACTGGACTTCGGCGCAGTTATTGCGCAGTCTGGGCGGCAGTTTGATTAAAGTGGGGTTGCTTTTTCAGGGACGATGTAGTATAATGTAGAAGTAAGAGTAAGCACTCGGCTTGCTCGTTTAAATCGGAATTTTACGGAGGATATTGGAAGATGTATTTAAGAGCATACAAAAAAGAAGATTCCGCGATCATATGTAAATGGTTAAGAACTGCCGAGGAGCTATATAAATGGTCTGCTGACAGATTCAATAAGTTTCCACTATCAGAAAATGATATTGATGATAATTATGTACCGCAAATCAAAACAAGAAGATTTATTCCTCTCACAGCAGTAGATGAAAATAGTAATGTGGTAGGTCACTTTATAATTAGATATCCATTTGAGGATAATGACTCTACTGTTCGATTTGGTTTTGTAATAATTGATCCAACCATGAGAGGAAAAGGCTACGGAAAAGAAATGCTGCTTCTTGGTATCAGATATGTTAAGGAAAACCTGACCGCAAAGAGAATAGATCTTGGTGTATTCTTAAACAATGAGAGTGCAATGAATTGTTACCAAACAGTCGGATTCAAAGAGTATAACAGTAGAAAATGTGAAATGCCCATAGGTATATGGGACTGTGTTGATATGGAATTATTCATCGAATAAAGAGTATAGCTAATCTATATCTATGATTTATCTTAGCAACACCTCGCTACGATAACAAAACTGAATATCCCCACAAGCTGTGTGAGCGAACTCCGCTCCGCAGCTTTTTTCATTTTCCCCATAACAACTCGACGAACTCGAGAACTCTAATGGCGCACAAAGTTCATGCGCCCTGCGAATAGACAGATAGTTCCGAAATTTGCTATAATATTATCGTGGGATAAAATCATATCCTGCGACACTCCAAACCGAAAAGAGGTGATGTGAATGAGTAAGAAAGCTAAGGGTGAGGTCGCTGACAACTCTGCTGATACCGTCATGGACGGAGTGCTGTCTGAAAATCAGGCAAAGCTCAACAAGCTGAACAGTTCTATTCAGGCTGCCTATGAGCGCCGCCGTAAGATTATTACGGACAGCAAACTCTACACCTACGATAAGCTATCCGAGCTTTACGGCGGTGCTGAGGGGCAGGCACTTCTCGATGCTGTGACTGCGGAGCATACACTCATCGGCAAGCTGACCGACAGCGGTATGTCCTACGCTGACATTGAGGGGCTTGTCGATAGCTCTGACGGTGCAGACAGCAAGTCGGGCAACAGCTCGGACAGTGATGTTGCTGACGGACAGACTTCCTTCTTTGAAAACAAAAATCCGTATACGGTTTAATATAACCGACAACAAAACGATAGCTGTAAGGGACGGCAGCAACGCCGTTCCGCACGGCTATAATTACAACCAACAACCATGAGGGTAAGAGAGATAAAGCGAAGCCCTCAAACCAAAAGCATAGAAACAGACAAGCTAAAGGAGAAAAATTCGCTATGAATAAAAATGATACTGCCGTAGAAAGAGAAAAGGCAGAGACAACTTTTAACGCAACGTCCGAATACAAGATTGGGCATACCACTTACACGGTGACTACCGTGTTCAACCCTGTTTCAAAGGAGAGCCTTTCAGATATTCTGAAACGGCTCGTAATCCGTGAGTGTGAGGATTTCCTCGGTGAATCCGGACAAGAACAGGACAAGCAGGCTGTTTGATTTTGGAATATTGGCGCATTGAAAAAAGAAACAAGGTGCGCTATAATGATAATAGCTTGCTGTATCTGTCGGAAAGTGAGGTTAATATGACAGACAAGATAACAGCTTTATACTGCCGTCTGAGCCAAGATGATATGCTCGACGGCGAGAGCAACAGTATCACAAATCAGAAAGCGATTTTGCAGAAATTCGCTGAGGACAACGGCTTTCCAAATCCGATTTTTTATGTCGATGATGGAGTGAGCGGAACGACTTGGGAGCGTGACGGCTTCAAAGTGAGGACAACGTATCAGGAAAAATTTCCGATGAGCGATTTGCAGTGATGTCAGCAGGATATGAGGAGGAGCAGAAGAATCTCAGGACAACCGTAGCAGAACTGACCGCTTACATTGATAATGCCGAACAGAAGTCAGCCGATGTGACTGCTTTCATCAGGGCAGTACAGAAGTATGAGCATATCGAAACGCTGACACCTGAGATCATGCACGAACTGATTGACAGGATAGTAGTCCATGAAGCAGACAAGTCCAGCGGAAAGCGAATCCAGGATATTGAGATACACTTCCGCTTTGATGTGGCGGTATCGACTATATCCGTTGAAACAGGTAAATATGGAAAAAAGGTCGCATAATGCCTATTTTATGCAACCTGAATTAAGGGAGAAAAAACTTCTATATCACTACTGTGCTTTTTTGAGCGGGTTTATTTTTTCATTGCATTATACACGGGAATGTGCTATAATAAAAGAGGTTACACTGTGTTTTCAAAAGAAAGGCAAGGTGCAAAAAATGAAATACATAGACAGGCTTAAAGAAAACTATCACTCGTCGAAAAAAAGCTGCATTATTGTGCTGAATATTATGGTAAGCGCGGTTATCGCGGTTATGATAAGGCAGATTTTTCTCGAAAACTGGCAGAACGTGGCGCTCTGCGTGCTGTCAATCGCGCTGATGTACATTCCTGCGTTCCTCAAGACGAAAATGGGAATTACGCTTCCGAACGTGCTTGAAATATCCGTTATTATTTTCGTGTTTGCGGCGGAAATTCTGGGCGAAATTGCGAATTTCTACAACAAAATTCCGGTCTGGGACAGTATTCTCCACACAACAACCGGATTTCTCGCCGCGTCCGTTGGGTTTGGCTTGATTGATTTGCTGAACACGCACAGCAAGCGTATCCAGATGACGCCGCTTTTTGTCGCGCTGATATCGTTCTGCTTTTCAATGACGGTAGGAGTGCTCTGGGAATTTTTTGAGTTCAGCGGCGACAAGCTGTTTAATAAGGATATGCAGAAAGACAGGATAGTCACAACGGTAGCCTCCGTTATGCTCAATCCGAGCGGCGAAAACAAGGAAGTAGTCGTCAAAAACATCGACCGGACCGTGCTTTACGATAAGGACGGAAACGAGCTTATCACAATTGAAGGCGGCTATCTCGACGTTGGAATTACCGACACGATGAAAGACCTTGCCGTAAATATGCTCGGAGCGGTTGTGTTTTCCGCGGCAGGATTTCTTTACATTCACCGCAGAGATAAGTATAAATTCGCGGAAGGCTTTATCATCACAATCGACAACCCGAATGACAAAAATACTGCGGACAAAGAAGAACCGACCGGCGTCAAAAACTGATATTTTGCCCGAAAAACCCTCTGCCGATAAGCAGAGGGCTGTTTTTTATGTAATTTTTATCTCTGACGACCGTCCAGAGAAGCCGTCTTTTCGGCTGATTTTTCGCGCTGAGTATTTATTCTTTCAACTGTATCGCTCTTTACAAGCGATTTGAAGTCGGTTTTCATACGAGCAGCCTTGGATTCGCCCGTATTTTTCTCGAACTTTTCGTTCATTTCGTTAACCTTGCCGATTTCCTTTTTCACGTTCGAGAAAAGCTTCTCCCAGAGCCACTTGAAAAACGTGGAAATCGAGAGCTTCGTTTCCTTGGGCTTCGCGATTTCGGGGTTTATGAGAACGGTTTCATAGTCGTCCCTCGCAAGCGCCTTTCCCGTAACCTTCTCTCCCGAAAGGACCTTTGCGACAACAGCGGCTTCAAGCGCACCGAATTTTTGCGGGTCGTTCTCGCCTTTTTCGTTTTTCGCGTTCCTCGCTTCATCATAGCTGATAATACGCTGACCGTTTGCATAAAAGTCGCAGATTTCGATTTTATAGTCGTGCTCTTTGCCGTCGGTAGAAGATTTATTCGCAAACGCCGCCATATCGCTGTAAACCGAATGAGCCCATTCAAGCTCTTCTTTCGTGAGGCTCGCGGGATTTTCATTGAAATGCTCAAGGAAAGTCGTCGGGTGAACGGACTTGCCTTCTCCGTAGCTTATGCCGAGATTTTTATAATTTACAACGCCAAGCTTGCTTTCGTTCGTAAAAACATTGTCAACGCGGATAACATAATCCCTCATCAAATCGCAAAGCGTCGTGTCTTTCTCAAAGCGCGCAACGTCTGCGTGAGCGTTGTAAACGGCGGTTCTCGCGTTGAACTTCCAGCCGGACTCTCGGCTGTCCTCAATACCACGATTAAGCATTCTGAGCATACTAACCGAGCTTTTGTAAAAATCCTCTCGCTGTTCTTTTGTGGGATTTGCGGCGTCAATCTTCGCAATAAAATCGGCAATTTCCTTTGTGTCGGGGTCGGCTCTGAGCGCGTCGTCCGTAGCCTTTTTCAGTTCGTTCTTAAGCGGCTCGAAATCCTTTTCGGAAAGCCCGTTGTTTTTGAGCCATTTGAGGTTGTCGTCACCCAAAAAGAAATCGTCGATATTATTGTTAATTTCATCTCTCGCGTACATTGTGTTGAGCGAATAAGCCGCATAAGAGGACGCAAAAACGAGATTTTTTCTGTCGGCGTCTATGTCTTTGTTGAGTCTGAGGAGTTCAAAGCGCGCCATAGAGTCCTCGAAAATTTCGGGCAGGCTCAGCGAAACGACTTCCATACCTGACTGAACGTTGTAAACGGGCGGGAAATTTCTCTGTGCGCCGCCGATTGCCATATCGAGAATTTCGTTAAAAACCTTCGTGTTTTTGTCTTTATACATAACAATATCCTCCAAAAGCGTTATTAAAATCGGTCTTTCTGATTGTTTATACCGAGAAAAGTCCGTTTTGTTACAGAAAAAAATACCCCGAAGCGAAAAAACTTAGGAATTTTGCGTGCGAATGACAACCGAAAGCCGCTTTTGGGCGAAAAAATCGCCTCTAGAAGAAACTAGGGGCGAAATTGGATTATTTTCAGTTTGGCAATTGATAAGTCCGCGGCTTTTCATTCCAAAATTTTCCCTCGGAAAATTTTGGGATGGAAAACGCAGAAGAGGACGGTTCAAAGAACCGTCCTCAAGCACGCTGCTGGCGGAAAGAAAGGGATTCGAACCCTTGAACGGGTATTAGCCGTTACACGATTTCCAATCGTGCGCCTTAGACCAGCTCAGCCATCTTTCCACATATTCAACTTTTACATTATACCACAACTTTCCCCAAAAGTCAAGCACTTTTTCCGATTTTTTTCAAAATATGTAAAGCCGGGACATTGCCCGGCAAACCGCCGCTTTTGCGAACGGTCGTTATCGTTTTCAATCAGCGCTTGTTCTGATTCTGCTGCTGGTTCTGCTGATTCTGCTGATTCTGCTGATTCTGCTGCTGATTCTGCTGCTGATTATTCTGGTTAGACATAACAAATCCTCCTGTGAAAACACATTTTTCGCGGATTTCACCGCAGTAATATTTTACACAAAAATACCGAGTTTATTCAAGCGTTTTTTCTCAAAAAATCACAAAAATCAATCGTAATATTCCGCGTTTTCGCCTCGCGAATAAGCCTGTCGATAACCCTTAAAGCCGCGTTTTCCTCGAAAATAAGCGCGTCCGTGAGCGCTTCATCATCGGCGAAATCGAAGTTATTCCTGATTTCACGAAGCCGCGCGAGAGCCGCCGAATACGCCCGATAAAAGTTGTCGCGTTCCTCGTCGGGCGGCTGAGGTCGCTTTGCAAAGCCAAATATCTGCAATAAATTCACTCGTTCACCCCCGTCAGCCACCAAAAAACGCATACACGACCAACCCGCAGACCAACCACGCCGTGCAGTCCGCAGAGAGCGCTGCCGCCGCCGCGTACCGAGTTTTCTTCACCTTAACAGCCGAGAAATAAACGGCAAGTGTGTAAAAAGTCGTTTCAGACGAGCCGATAAGCGTTGCCGCAACGCGTTCCGCAAGCGAATCCGCGCCGCACTGCACCGCGATTTCGTTGTACACCGCCATAGCGCCGCTCCCCGAAAACGGCCGCAGAATTACCAGCGGAAACGCCTCCGCGGGGAAATGCACAGCCTCGCAAAACGGCGTCAGAAGCCGCGTGGGCGCCTCGACAGCGCCGCTTGCGCGGAAAATCCCGATACACACAATCAGCAGCACCAGCGCCGGCAAAATCTCGCCGCAGGTTTTCAGCCCCTCGGACGCGCCCTCGCAGAACGCCGAAAACACGTCAACCCGCTTCACAGTCGCATAAATCAGTATCCCGACCACAATTACGGGTACAATATAGTCCGTTACCGCGCTCATTTTCCCTCCGTTATCTATATAAGATTACTCTCATATACGAGCGTTTTCTCTCGATTATCAGCGCTTTCTCGTGAGCCTTGCAAGCATTTTCGCCGAAAAAACCGCGATAAACACGGAGTACGCCGTGACAATCCACACGCAGGGCAGGATATCCATAGGCTTCTCCGCGCCGTTTGCCGAGCGCAGAGCGGCGGCTGTTGCGGGGATAATCTGAAGGCTCGCGGTGTTCAGCACGGCAAGCATTATCATATCGTCGCACGCGCTCTCCCCCGCGCCCTCTTCCTCCGCGATTGCCTTCATTGCCGCAATCCCTAGCGGCGTCGAGGCGTTTCCAAGCCCCAGTATATTCGCGGCAATGTTCATTGCAATAAGCCCGACAGCCTTCCCGCCTCTTTTCACGCCGCCGAAAAGCAGTTTTATCGGTACCGACAGCAACCGCGAAAGCTTTTCCAGAAGTCCCGCTTTCTCCGCAACCTTCATCAGCCCGCACCAGAAGCACATCACGCCGCAAATTGAAATTACCAGTTCAACCGCTTCGGCGGATTTCGCGAAAATACTCTCCGAAACTTCACCCATTCTCCCGCCCAAAGCCGCGTAAACAAACGAAATAACGGGTATTATCACCAAAATTGCTTTCATAAAATCCTCCGATAACATAAACCATAACAATAATTTCTATTTCTTCCAAAATTTAAGTTTTTTTGTAAATTATTGTAAAAAACACTTGACAAAGCATACAAAATGTGGTAAAATAATTTCAGTCAAGAAATAATACCGAATTGTTCGGCAAATAGTATAAGAATTTAAGGAGGACTTCATATGGTAAAATCCACGGGCATCGTTCGCAAGGTTGATGAGCTTGGTCGTATAGTTATTCCGATTGAGCTTCGCAGAACGCTTGAAATTGACGAAAAAGACAGTCTTGAAATTTATGTCGAGGACGACCACATTATTCTGAAAAAATATTCACCCGCTTGCTCTTTTTGTTCAAACGCCGGTGATATTACGGTTTTCAAGGGCAAAAACATATGCAAAAAATGCCTGAAAGAGCTGACGGAACTTGGCGCGGGGAACGCCGAATAATTCTTTCGGAAAAATAATATGCCGCAGAGCGAACGAATATCACTCTGCGGCTTTTTCTTTGCGTTGAACGAAAAATCGCCCCGCGAAACAAACGGGGCGATGAATATATCGGCATTTTGCATCGGCAAAATAACCAAATCTTGTAAAATCCGTTACGCTGCGAATTGCGATAACGGAAATTCGCTCAGTTTTTGCGCCTGAAATTCGGATTATCGTCGGGTTCACGCATTATGACGTCGTACAAACGGCGCGTTTTGTTCGACTTCGCGTGCTTCTTTTCCTTGAGCATATCAAGCTCGGACTGCGTATCCGAGCCGAAAAGGTTCCTGTCCTCGGTCCAGATGCCGCTCGGCGCGTTCTCCTTGGTAACCTCCGTGGGCGTTTCCTCGCGCGCGGGTTTTTCCCATTCGGGCGACGGCTCGTTTTCGGGATAAACAGGTCTGCGCGGCTTATCGCTCACGCTGTTCTCGGACTGCTCAAGTACATCGAAAATGCTGCCGATATCCTTATACGGCTCGTTGTCGGGGAAATCCTGCGAAAAATGCGGCTGCTCGCTGCTTTGATAGTCGGGAGCGCGGGAAACGGGCTCGTCGGCAGGCTTTTCTGCGGGCATTTTAGCCGCGCGCAAATCCATATCCGGCGGCGCTGTCGTAACCGGCGCACCGGAAATCTTCCCGTAAGCCGAAATCGCCGCCGCATTTTTTCTGATAACCTTAGGCTTCGGCGCTGATTTTTCGGCAGGCTTGGCAACCTCGCCAAAATTCTTTCCCGAAAACGCTTCGGTGCGTGCGTTATCGCGGCTTGT
>DPBR01000094.1 GCA_003516865.1 Oscillospiraceae bacterium | reverse complement strand
CGGAGGCACTGGAGCGAAGCGTCCCCCGCGGGAGCGACTGGAGCGCGGAGCGCGACGACTGTGAGCGAAGCGACCGACTGTCATCTCAGGAGTTCTTTTGCGCGATTCAGAAGCGCTTCACGCTCGTTAGGGAGCGAGCCGTCGACGACCTCGCCGAGCAGTTTTTTCAGCACTTCGCCCATTTTCGGCGACGGCGGCACAATTTCTTTGAGGTCTTTCCCGCTTATGGCGAGTTCACGGAGCGAAAGGCAAGGCTTTTCGGCGGCGATTTTCTCCGCAATCTCAATCGCTTTTCTTTCGTTCTCCGTGCGTTCAAGGCAAAAATCCTGCTTTGCCGAATCATCGGCGATATGCGCCTCCATAATATCGCGAAACCGCTCTGTACCATACCTCGCGAGCCTTTTTCTGATAATTCTCTCGGACAGTTCAACGGGAATATCGTGATATTTTATAATTTCGCAAACGTTCATTCTGAGCGCGTTATCGCACTTTAATTCCCGCAAAACCCGCTCGGCAATCTCCGCGCTTTTCCCCGCATGACCGTAATAATGCCCCTCGCCGTTCTCATCGGTCGTTCTGCAAAACGGCTTCCCGATATCGTGAAACAGCATTGCAAGCCGCATCACGGCGGTTTTGGGAGCGGCTTCGACAGCTCTTGCCGTGTGAACGAAAAGCGTGCTGTTGTGAAAACGCGAATTTTGCTCATAATCGAACATTTCTCTCAGTTCCGGAATAATCTCCGCGAAAACCTCGCGGTATTCAATCAGCACATTTTTCACGTTATCCCCGCATAAAAGCCTTTTCAGCTCGGAAAAAGTCCGCTCTTTCGATACTTTTGCAAGAGTATCTTTTTTGGCGAATAGCGCTTCGCTTGTCTTATCGTCAATCGCAAAACCAAGCTCCGCCGAAAATCTGAGCGCTCTGAGAACGCGCAGAGCGTCCTCGAAGAAACGCTTTTCGGGTTCGCCGACGCAGCGGATAATCCGCGCTTTTATGTCGCTTTCGCCGCCGAACGGGTCGATTATCCCGCGTTTCGGGCTGTATGCAATCGCGTTCATCGTGAAATCGCGCCTTGCGAGGTCGTCTTTGATATTCTTCGAGAACGAAACTTCGCTTGGGTGTCTGCTGTCGGGATAATCTCCGTCAACGCGGAATGTAGTAATCTCAACGCTCAGCCCCTTGTACAGAACCGTAACCGTGCCGTGCTTTATCCCTGTTTCAACAACGCGGCAATCCCCGAAAACACGCTCGGTTTCCTGCGGCTCTGCGGACGTTGTGATATCGTAATCGTGAGCGGTTTTCCCCATAATTTCGTCCCTCACACACCCGCCGACAACATACGCCTCAAATCCCGCCGTTTCAAGCTTTGCGAGAATTTCGGCTATTTGCTCCGGTATTTTCATCAAACCGCCCCCTTTCCCCTTATTGTACCACACTTGTGTTTCAAATGCAAGACATTCGGGATATTGCATTTTACAAAAAATTGTGATATAATGAAAAGATAGGAAAATAACCGCAAAATACTGCAAAATATGGAATTTCGCTGAAAAGAGGTCGTTTATTGTGCAGATACCGAAAAGAATTGCCGCAGGTTTGATTAACGCGCTGAAAGGCGGCGTTGTGCCGCGCACGGGGCTTGGCTATATCGCAGTCGGGCGCTCGGACGAAATTGACGCGCTTTTGAAAGACGTTTCGATAGCGGAGGACGGCGGCGCGTTCTTCCGCTTCATTGTCGGGCGCTATGGAAGCGGAAAAAGCTTTCTTCTTCAGACCATGCGCGCGCATATCACAGACCGCGGTTTCGCCGCCGCAGACGCGGATTTGTCCCCCGAACGCAGGCTTTGCGGCACAAAAGGTCAGGGGCTTGCCACATACCGAGAGCTTATGAAAAACCTCTCCGTTAAGGCAAAACCCGATGGCGGCGCGCTTTCGCTTATTCTCGAAAAGTGGATTGACGGCGTGAGAAACGAAATTCTCGCCGAGGGCAAAATCACCCGCGACAACACTTTCTTTGACGTTGAAGTTGAAAAGCGCATTTTCTCGAAAATAAACAGCCTTGAAGATATGGTTCACGGGTTTGAATTTGCGGGAATTATCGTGGAGTATTACCACGGCTTCCGCGACGGCGACGAGGAACGTCAGAGAAACGCCGTGCGCTGGCTTCGCGGTGAATTTTCCACGAAATCCGAGGCTAAAGAGTGCCTGCGCGTTTCCACGATAATTAACGACGAGAACTGGTACGACTACATCAAGCTGATGACCTCTTTCCTCGTCAGCGCGGGCTACAAGGGACTTGTCATTATGATTGACGAGCTTGTGAATATTATGAAAATCTCAAATTCCGTCACTCGGCAGTACAATTACGAGAAAATTCTGATGATGTACAACGACGTTATGCAGGGAAAAGCCCACAATCTCGGCATTATCCTCGGCGGAACGCCGCAGTGCGTTGAGGATACCCGCCGCGGCGTGTTCAGCTATGAAGCGCTGCGCTCGCGGCTGGAACGCGGCAGGTTCGCGTCCGATGATGTGAAAGACCTGATGTCGCCGATAATCCGACTTTCACCGCTCAATTACGAGGAACTTACGGTTCTCACGGAGAAGCTTGCCGAAATTCACGGAATTGTGTTCGGATACGAGCCGAAAATTACGCTTGAGGACAGAATTTTCTTCGTCAAGGCTGAATTTGGCAGAGTAGGCGCGGACTCGAATATCACTCCGCGCGAGATGATTCGCGATTTCATCGAGCTTCTCAATATCGCCTATCAGAACCCCGAAAAATCTCTCGCCGAGCTTATGGGCGAGGAAGATTTCAAGTTTTCCGAAGGCGGGAGCGAAAGCGCGCAGGACGGCTTTGAGGACTTTGAAATATGAGCGAAAATTCAGTATTCTACCGCTTCGCGCCGTTTATTCAGGACTTCATTTACCGGAATAAATGGGAGGAGCTGCGCGAAATTCAGGTCGAGGCGGCGAAAGTCGTTTTCGACACGGACGACAACCTGCTTCTCGCGTCGGGAACGGCAAGCGGCAAAACCGAAGCCGCGTTTCTGCCCGTGCTTACGCACCTCTGGGAAAACCCGTCAAACTCGGTCGGCGCGCTTTACGTTTCACCGCTCAAAGCGCTGATAAACGACCAGTTCGAGCGGCTTCAAGAGCTGCTTGACGAGCAGGATATCACCGTCACGAAATGGCACGGCGACGCTTCTCCCACGGCGAAAAAACGTCTTGTCAAGAACCCGCGCGGCATTATGCAGACGACTCCCGAAAGCCTTGAAAGTCTGCTTATCCGCAACAGCAATGCCGTTTCGCGGCTTTTTTCCGATTTGCGCTTCATAATCATAGACGAGGTTCACTATTTTATGGACGGCGACAGGGGCTTACAGCTTCTTTCCGTTCTCGAAAGAATACAGCGCATAATCGGCTTTGCGCCGCGCAGAATAGGTCTTTCGGCAACGCTCGGCAATACCGCGAACGCTGAGAAATGGCTGAATATGGGCACAAACAGGTCTTGTTCAACGCCAAAATGCCGCGATAAGGGCAGAAAAATCCGACTTTCCGTGCGATTTTTCCCGATTGCCGAGAAAATTCCGAATAAAAACAGCAAAACTCTCCTTGCCGAATATTACGACTACCTTTACGAATGTACCCGCGGAAAGCGCTGTATTCTGTTCTCGAACAGCAAGGGCGAGGTTGAGGAAAATATCGCGCATCTCCGCGCTTTATCCGAGAAAAATCACGACGGCGGCTGTTATCTCGTTCACCACGCGAACATTTCTCCCGCGCTTCGTGAATTTGCCGAGAAAAGTATGAAATCGGCGGAGCTTCCCGTCTGCACGGGCGCCACGGTTACGCTTGAACTCGGAATTGACGTCGGGCGGCTTGAAAGAATAGTTCAGACGGGCTGTCCGCTCACGGTTTCGGGACTTGTCCAGCGCCTCGGAAGAACAGGCAGGCGCGGCGGCGAAGCGGAAATGCGCTTTGCGTTCAGGTATGATATGAGCCTGCCGAAAACCGTGTTCTACAAGGAAATAAACTGGGATTTTGTGATGTGCGCGGCGCAGATTTTGCTTTATACGCGCGAAAAGTTCGTTGAACCCATGTATCTGCCTAAGCTGCCTTTCTCGCTTCTCTATCACCAGACAATGGCGGTTATGGCGGCGAACGGCTCGCTTCAGCCGCGCGAGCTTGCGCGGCAAATCCTAACGCTGTCCGTGTTCTCCGGCATTTCAAAGGACGATTATCTCGCGCTTTTGCGTCACCTCCTCGAGAACGGTCACCTTGAGCGCGGCGAAAACGGCGAGCTGCTTATCGGTGAAAAAGGCGAAGCCGCCGTCAATAACTACGAATTTCTCGCGGTTTTCTCGGTTCCTGTGGAATTTACCGTCAGGAACAACTCCGAGGTTATCGGCACGGTTCAAAATCCGTTCCCGCCGAAAAGCCAGTTTGCGCTTGCGGGACAGGCATGGGAAGTTACCGAGCTTGACAGAAAAGCGCAGATTATTTACGTCAAGCACGTCGAAGGCATTTCCGCGAATATGTGGACGGATACGGGAAACGAGTACGTTCACACGCGCGTTATGAAGAAAATCCTCGAAGTCCTCACGAGCGGCGAGGAGTACGGTTTTATGGACGAGAGCGCGCAAAAGCGGCTTTCGGACGTCCGCGCGCTGTTCACAAACGCGGTAGCCGGCAACTCCGAGCATTACGTCCTCCCGCTTTCGGACGCGATGTACGCGGTTTTCCCGTTTATCGGAACGCGCGGAACAATGGCGCTGCTCTACGCTCTCCGTGAGCGCGGATTTGACGCGGAAGCGTGGATATCGCGCTACATTCCCGTGTGCATCGAGGTTCGAACGGACAGAGGAAAGCGCGCCCTTCTGAACGCGCTTGACGATATCAAGAAAAATAAGGCGGACAAATACGGATTTTTAATCCCCGACAACTGCGAAATCTGCGGAAAATTCAATGATTATATCCCGCGCGAGCTGCTCAAAAAGCAGTATATCGAGGATTATCTCGACGCTGACGATTTGGTCAATCTTGAATAGCGCCCTTTTCAAGCGCCTTTGCAATCACGTTTCCGAGAAGTTCGCCAGTATAAAGCGCCTCGTCGAGCGAATTTCCGTGGCTTCCAACCTCAATCAGCAGCGCGCCCGGCGACAACTCCTGATTGTAGTTCCGATAATCGAACAGAACGGGTCGCGAAAGTCCCGGATACATTTCCTCAGCGGCGTTCTGTAAAAGGCACGCAAGCTTGAAATTCTCGATATAATTCGGCATATCGAAATCCTCGTTTTCACAGCAAGAAATAATCATAAACTGCGCGGCAGTTTTCCCGTTCACCTCGCAAACAGGCGCTCCGAGAGAACCGTCGCTTTTTACTATCCCGTCGCGGTGGAGGTCGATTACAATATCGATATCGGGGTACTTTTCGAGGATACTGCTCACGCTGTCGGCGGAGCGGTAGTAAGCGCCCGTGAACATCGGATAATCGTGCGTTCTGCACTCGTGGATTACGGTAACGCCGTTCTTCGCGAGCGCCTCGCAGAGCGCGTCCCCGACGGCAACCATATTCCGCGAGCAATCCGCCGAACGCAGCGGATAAGACTTGTCGTACCAAGCGGATTTCGGAAGGAAGCTCTCGTTTGAATGTGTGTGATAAATCAGCACTCGCGGCGATTTTTCTGCGTTTTCGTGAAAATTGGGAAGCTCGTCCGCCGCTTTTTCAAGAACGCTGTTGTCAATCTCCGTGCAGTTCCACACCTGAGCGCCGCTTTTAAGCGTTATGTAATCGGTTCCTGGCATTTTTCCGATAGTGTAGCGGCTTATCGAACCGCTCCGCTCCGTGAACTCCGAGTAATCCGTATTATCGGCGGCGTCAGAGCGATTTAGCGTGATTATTTCGCCACGTTTCGGGTTCGTTTCCGAGCAGCTTTCCGACTGCGATAATTCAAGCATAGACGAAATGCTCTCCGAAAACGGCGTTGTGATTTCGCTTACGGCCGAGGAATTGTCGGAAAGCGGATTGTGCGTTTCTTCGGGCTTGTCCGCTTTTTCGAATACCCCCGCCGAAGCAAACGCCGCTTTTCGCATAATTTTCCCGACTTCCGTTCCCGTGCAGGTCAGAATTGCAAGCGCGAGCGCCCCCGCTGCTATTATCATATTTTTCATCTTCCGCATATATTTCACTCCTTTTTATGAAATGTATGCGGAATTTTTCAAAAATATGCCGTTTCAACCCCAAAAACGTATTTTCCCAAATGCAAATTACTGCAAAATCCGCTTTTTCGGAACTTTTGCCCGCGAAATTCCCCGAACACAAAAAAGCGCCCTCCGAGGAGAGCGCTTTGATTTGTGCGTCGATTAATGATTATTACTCGTTAATCTTGGTAACAACTCCGGAACCAACGGTGTGGCCGCCCTCGCGGATAGCGAAACGCAGACCTTCCTCGATAGCGATAGGAGTGATAAGCTCAACGTCCATTACAACGTTATCGCCGGGCATGCACATTTCCTTATCAGCAGGAAGAGTGATTACGCCGGTAACGTCGGTAGTTCTGAAGAAGAACTGCGGACGATAGTTGGAAACGAACGGAGTATGACGGCCGCCCTCTTCCTTCTTGAGAACGTAAACCTGACCGCTGAACTTGGTGTGCGGGTGAATGGAACCGGGCTTGCAGAGAACCTGACCACGCTCGATTTCGTCACGGGTAATACCACGGAGCAGCGCGCCGATGTTGTAGCCTGCAACAGCCTTATCAAGGCTCTTGTGGAACATTTCAAGACCGGTAACAACAGTGCTCTTAGGCTCGGTTGTAAGACCGGTAATCTCAACGGTATCGCCTACAACTGCAGAACCACGCTCAACACGTCCGGTTGCAACAGTACCACGGCCGGAAATGGTCATAGTATCCTCGACAGGCATAAGGAAAGGCATATCTTCCTTACGGTCAGGAGTAGGAATATAATCGTCAACAGCGTCCATCAGCTTCTTGATGCAAGCATAGATGGGGTCGTTGGGGTCCTTGGACTCAGAGGTCAGAGCCTTGTAAGCGGAACCGAAGATAACGGGAATGTCATCGCCGGGGAAGCCGTTCTTGGAAAGCTCGTCGCGGATATCCATTTCAACGAGTTCGAGCATCTCGGAGTTCTTGTACTCGCCGGTAGCGGGGTCGTACTCGCAGTCGTCAACGTCGTCGCACTTGTTTACGAAAACAACCATTGCGGGAACGCCAACCTGACGTGCAAGAAGAATATGCTCCTTGGTCTGAGCCATAGGACCGTCGGTACCTGCAACAACGAGGATTGCGCCGTCCATCTGAGCAGCACCGGTAATCATGTTCTTGATATAGTCAGCGTGGCCGGGGCAGTCAACGTGAGCGTAGTGACGCTTAGCGGTCTTGTACTCAACGTGAGCGGTGTTGATTGTGATACCACGCTCTCTCTCCTCGGGAGCCTTATCAATCATATCATAAGCCTCGAACTGAGCGTTGCCCAGAAGAGAAAGGTACTTTGTGATAGCAGCGGTAAGAGTGGTCTTGCCGTGGTCAACGTGACCGATAGTACCGATGTTTACGTGGGGTAAGCTGGAATCGTATTTTTCCTTAGCCATTGGTATTTCCTCCTTTTAATTCGTTTGAGCTTTCGCCCAAAAATGGTATAGATTTATTGTAACAGATTTCGCTCCAAAAATCAAGAGGTTTTCTTGATTTTCAGAGCATTTTTTTCTGAACCGTTGTTTAGTCAGCCTGCTTGCGCTTGGACATAATGCCCTCTGCGATAGACTTCGGAACCTCGATATAGGAATTCGGCTCCATAACGTACTGACCGCGGCCCTGCGTCTTGGAACGAAGGTCGTTTGAATATCCGAACATCTCGGACAGCGGAACGAGAGCGGTTACCTGAACGTTGCCGGTTCTGGTTTCCTGATTCTGAATCATACCTCTGCGAGAGTTCAGGTCGCCGATTACGTTTCCGATATAATCGTCCGGAACAACAACGACAACCTTCATAATCGGCTCAAGAATTACGGAATGAGCCTGCTTGAGCGCTTCCTTGATAGCCATTGAACCCGCTATCTTAAACGCCATTTCAGACGAGTCAACCTCGTGGTAAGAACCGTCGTACAGCTCAACCTTTACATCAACAACGGGATATCCCGCGAGAACGCCCGCGTTGAGCGCGCCCTGAATACCCTGGTCTACCGCAGGAATAAATTCCTTCGGAATAGAACCGCCGACAACCGCGTTTATGAACTCATAGCCCTTGCCGCTTTCGTTCGGGGATACGCGGATTTTAACGTGACCGTACTGACCGGAACCGCCCGACTGACGCTTATACTTCATATCAACATCAGCGTTGCCGGTGATGGTTTCCTTATAAGCAACCTGCGGAGCGCCTACGTTAGCCTCAACCTTGAACTCGCGCAGCAGTCTGTCGACGATAATTTCGAGGTGAAGCTCGCCCATACCTGCGATAATGGTCTGACCTGTTTCGGGGTTTGTCCATGTCTTGAAGGTCGGGTCCTCCTCGGCAAGCTTCGAGAGGGCAATCGCCATCTTTTCCTGTCCTGCCTTGGTCTTAGGCTCGATTGCAAGGTCGATTACGGGGTCCGGGAACTCCATCGACTCAAGGATAATCGGGTGATTTTCGTCGCAGAGAGTGTCGCCTGTCGTGGTGTACTTTGTACCTACAACAGCCGCAATATCTCCGCACGGGCAAGCGTCGATATCCTGTCTGTGGTTCGAGTGCATCTGGAGAATACGTCCCATACGCTCGTTCTTGTCCTTTGTCGAGTTAAGAACGGTCGTTCCTGCCTCAACATAGCCGGAATATACTCTGAAGAAGCAGAGCTTTCCTACGAACGGGTCGGTCGCAATCTTGAATGCGAGAGCGGAGAAAGGCTGGTCGTCGCCTGCGTGACGCTCTTCTTCCTCGCCGGTATCGGGGTTTACGCCCTTGATTGCGGGAATGTCGAGCGGCGACGGCATAAAGTCAACAATTGCGTCAAGAAGCTTCTGAACGCCCTTGTTTCTGTACGAAGTACCACAGGTTACGGGTACGAACTTATTCTCGATAGTACCCTTTCTGATAGCCTTTTTGATTTCCTCGGTCGTGAAATCCGCGCCTTCGTTCTCGAAATAGCGGTCCATAAGGTCGTCGTCAAGCTCGGCAACCGCTTCAAGCAGAGCCGCTCTGTACTCCTTAGCCTTATCAAGCATATCCGCGGGAATTTCCTCAACGCGCATATCCTTTCCGAGGTCGTCATAATAAATATCGGCGTTCATTTCAATCAGGTCGATAATGCCCTTGAAATCAGCCTCAGCGCCGATAGGAAGCTGAATCGGAACAGCGTTGCACTTCAGTCTGTCCTTCATCATATGAACTACATTGTAGAAATCCGCGCCCATAATGTCCATCTTATTTACATAAGCCATTCTGGGTACATGATAGTTGTCAGCCTGACGCCAAACGGTTTCAGACTGCGGCTCAACACCGCCCTTTGCACAGAAAACGGTTACAGAACCGTCGAGTACGCGCAGCGAACGCTGAACTTCAACCGTGAAGTCAACGTGTCCGGGAGTGTCGATAATATTGATACGGTGCTCTTTCCAGAACGCGGTCGTCGCAGCGGAAGTGATGGTGATACCTCTCTCCTTCTCCTGCTCCATCCAGTCCATCGTGGAAGCGCCCTCGTGGGTTTCACCAAGCTTGTGGTTGATACCCGTGTAGAACAGGATACGCTCCGTCGTGGTGGTCTTACCGGCATCGATATGAGCCATAATACCAATATTACGGGTCATTTCAAGAGTTACGTCTCTTTTCATTTATTCCTCCGTAATTATGCCGCCGTAAAGCAGCTTATCCTATTCTTACCACTTGAAGTGTGCAAACGCCTTGTTAGCCTCAGCCATCTTGTGCGTATCATCACGCTTCTTGCAAGCTCCGCCCTGATTGTTCAGCGCGTCGCAAATCTCGTTTGCGAGTCTTTCCTTCATTGTCTTTTCGGAACGAGCGCGGCTGTATGTCGTAATCCAACGCAGACCGAGCGTTCTTCTTCTCTCGGGGCGAACCTCCATAGGAACCTGATAGGTTGCACCGCCGACGCGTCTTGCCTTAACTTCGAGCTGAGGCATAATGTTTTCCATTGCCTCCTCGAAAGCTTCGAGAGCGTCCTTTCCTGTCTTTTCGGCAACGATTTCAAACGCGCCGTAGACAATCTTCTGGGCTACGCCCTTCTTTCCGTCAAGCATAATGTTGTTGATAAGTCTTGTTACCAACTCCGAACCGTAAAGCGGATCCGGCAGAACCTCACGCTTGGGAACATTACCTCTTCTTGGCACTTTACTTCCCTCCTTACATAAAAATGAAAATCATAGGTACTCGAAAGCAATCCAATCACTTCCGCCGCCAAGAACACGATTTTTCCTACTTTATATAAGAAATAACGCCTTTCTTGTCAGCTAACAGTTCTCGAAATTACGCTTTCTTTCCTGCCTTCGGACGCTTAGCTCCATACTTCGAGCGTCCCTGCATTCTCTTGTCCACACCCTGAGCGTCGAGCGTACCTCTGATGATATGGTAACGCACGCCGGGGAGGTCCTTTACACGTCCGCCTCTTATAAGAACAACGGAGTGCTCCTGCAGTTTGTGTCCGATTCCGGGAATGTACGCAGTAACTTCATATCCATTGGAAATCTTAACTCTGGCTACCTTTCTCATTGCGGAGTTAGGCTTTTTCGGGGTCTGAGTTCTGACCGCCGTGCAAACGCCGCGCTTCTGCGGAGAATGCTGGTCTATCTGCGCCTTCTTGAGAGTGTTCATACCCTTCTGAAGAGCAGGAGCCTTGGATTTCTTAACCGATACCTCGCGTCCCTTACGGACAAGCTGATTGAACGTAGGCATTATTTCACCTCCATAAAAATATTCCGTATGTTATTATTTCCAACTACTGAAAAATATACTAACACACAATTATAAATTATAAAGCAAAAAGCCCTTTTTGTCAAGGGCTTTTCACAATTTTTGTTATTATTAATCCGTTTTTTCGCCGCAAAGCACTATTTTTTAGGCATTTTAGACAAGCCGATTAGCCCTCCGCCTGCTGTTTTGCCTTTTTCTTCGCCTCAATATCGGCGAGAGCGTCCTTGCGGGAGAGGTTAATTCTGCCCTGATTGTCGATTTCCATTACCTTTACGATAATCTCATCGCCAACCGAAACAACATCCTCAACCTTATCAACGCGGTGATTTTCAAGCTTTGAGATATGAACCATTCCGTCCTTGCCGGGAGCAATCTCGACAAACGCGCCGAAGTTCATAATCTTTACAACCTTGCCCTTGTAAATCGCGCCGATTTCCGGAGGATTTACAATCGTGGAGATAACCTGAACGCACGCGTTCGCCTTCTCAAGGTCAGCGCCGCAGATGAATACGTTTCCGTCCTCGTCAACGTCAATCTTAACCTCGAAGTCGGCGCAGAGCTTCTGGATAACCTTTCCGCCCTTTCCGATAACATCGCTGATTTTCTCAACAGGAACCTTGGTTGTGAGCATCTTGGGAGCGTACTTGCCGACGGTTGCGCGGGGCTTGTCGATTGCCTTGAGCATAACCTCGTCAAGGATATAATCGCGCGCCTTGTGGGTCTTTTCAAACGCATTCTTGATGATTTCGGGAGTAAGACCGTCAATCTTCAAGTCCATCTGAATTGCCGTGATACCCTCGTGAGTACCCGCAACCTTGAAGTCCATATCGCCGAAGAAGTCCTCGACGCCCTGAATATCAACCATCGTCATCCAGCGCTCGCCCTCGGTGATAAGTCCGCAGGAAATACCCGCGACAGGCTTCTTAATCGGAACGCCTGCGTCCATAAGCGCGAGCGTGGAGCCGCACACAGAGCCCTGCGAGGTGGAACCGTTCGAGGAAAGAACCTCGGAAACAAGTCTTATCGCATACGGGAACTCCTCAACGGACGGAATTACCGGAAGCAGCGCTCTCTCAGCAAGCGCGCCGTGACCGATTTCGCGGCGTCCGGGGCCTCTCGAAGCCTTTGTTTCGCCGACAGAATAGGACGGGAAGTTGTAGTGATGCATATAGCGCTTTCCGTCTTCATCGTCAAGTCCCTCAAGCTTCTGGCTGTCGGATACGGGGCCAAGCGTGCAGATTGTCATAACCTGCGTCTGTCCTCTTGTGAAGATACCCGAACCGTGTACTCTCGGAAGAACCGCAACTTCAGCGGCAAGCGGACGGATTTCATCAAGCTTTCTTCCGTCAACGCGCTTTCCGTCGTCAAGCAGCCAGCGGCGTACAACAAACTTCTGAAGCTTGTACATACACTCGTCAATCATCGCAATCTGTTCGGGATAAACCTCGTCGAACTTCTCGTGAACCTCGGCGTAAACAGGCTGCAAACGCTCCTCGCGGACGTTCTTGTCGTCCGTATCCATAGCGTAGCGAACCTTTTCAATCGCAAACTCGGAAATCGCGTCGTACATATCGTGGTCGACTTCCATACTGTCAAACGCGAACTTCTTTTTGCCAATCTGCGCCTGAATATCCTTGATGAACGGGATAAGGCTGTTCACGATTTCCTCGTGACCTGCCATAATCGCCTTGAACATCGTTTCATCGTCAACTTCATTCGCACCCGCCTCAATCATAACAACCTTCTTCTCGGAAGAAGCCACAGTGAGGTTGAGGTCGCTCTTTACGCGCTGCTCCGCGTTCGGCATCAGCACGATTTCTCCGTCTACAAGGCCAACGGAAATACCGCCGATAGGACCGTTCCACGGAACATCGGAAATAGAAACCGCAATAGAAGCGCCTATCATTCCCATAATTTCGGGAGAGCAGTCGGGGTCAACCGCGAGAACCGTCATCGTAATCGCAACGTCGTTTCTCATATCCTTCGGGAACAGCGGGCGCATAGGACGGTCAACAACGCGCGAAGTCAGAATCGCCTTCTCGCTCGGTCTGCCCTCTCTCTTGAGAAATCCGCCCGGAATTTTGCCGACAGAATAAAGCTTTTCCTCATAGTCAACCGAAAGCGGGAAGAAATCCACGCCCTCGCGCGGCTTCGGAGAAGCGGTTACATTCACCATAACAACGGTTTCGCCGTATTTTACCCAGCACGAGCCGTTTGCAAGCTGGCAAACCTTGCCCGTTTCAACGGTAAGCTCGCGTCCCGCGAACATTGTCTTAAACACTCTGTAATTTTCAAACATAGCCCTTTTTCCTTTCATAATCTTTCTTTTCGGGCGCGGCGTCTGCAATAAATTCAACCGGCGAAAGACCGCAGGCTCAATTTATTGCCCGACACACCCGAATAAAAGCAGAAGTTGACGGCGCGCCGACTGCGAGCCGCCAACTGTTTGCTTTCGCTTACTTTCTCAGTCCGAGCTTTGCAACGATTGCACGATAACGCTCGATATCCTTCTTCTGAAGGTAGTTGAGCAGGTTTCTTCTGTGACCTACCATCTTGAGAAGTCCGCGAGTGGAGTGGTGGTCCTTCTTGTGAACCTTGATGTGGTCTGTCAGCTCGTTAATTCTCTTGGTGAGAATTGCAATCTGAACTTCGGGAGAACCCGTGTCGTGGTCGTGCAGGCGGTTTGCTTCGATAACCGCAGTTTTTTCTTCTTTTCTAAGCATTTTTTTACACCTCTTTGATAATATTTCCCGCGCTCACAGCAAAGGGATACGGTGTTTCTCATAAAGAGCGAAATCCGCAATCCGTGAACGGGGCGAGCCTGATGCCGCGTTATCGCGTACATACAACAAGTATTATACCACATTATTTTTCATTTGTAAAGAGGTTTTTTCAAAAATATGCAAAAATACGGTTTTTTGTATAAGGAAACCTCTAAGGCAACACCGCACAATT
>DPBR01000027.1:4553-4708 GCA_003516865.1 Oscillospiraceae bacterium | reverse complement strand
AACGAAGAGCTTCTTGCCGAGGGAAAAAGGCTCGGTCACGAACTTTCGTTTTTTCAGAGCAACAGCGAGGGCGGGATTATCGACAAAATTCACTCCGCGAGAACGGAATTTGACGGAATAATCCTGAATGCGGGCGCTTACACGCATTACAGCTA
>DPBR01000027.1:1490-4347 GCA_003516865.1 Oscillospiraceae bacterium | reverse complement strand
GGCGCTTACACGCATTACAGCTACGCTATTCACGATGCAATCGCCGCGATAAAAATACCCGTAATCGAGGTTCATCTGAGCAATGTTGCGAGCCGCGACGAGTTCCGCAAAACGAGCGTAATTGCGCCTGTCTGCGCGGGAACGATAGCGGGTTTCGGAAAACGCAGCTATTTTCTCGCTATACACGCGCTCGGATATATGAACGAGGGCAAGCAATGACCGCGGCGGAGCTTCTCGGAAGCGTTCTTCCGGACGAGCGTTCGGCGGCGTTCGTGACGTCGGCTGTTTCGCTTCGCTATCTCTGCGGTATCGAAATCAGCGGCGCTGCGGCGATTATATCGCGGGAAACGCGGTTTCTTTTCGTGGGAACAAGCGGCGTTTCGGCGGAGGGATTTACCGTGGTTCGGCTCAGGAAGCTGAGCCAGATACTCGACGTTCTCGTGAAATACGGTATTAAGCGGCTTTATGTCGAGAGCGATAAGATGACGGTTTCGGAGTTTGAAATGTTCAGAAATTCGCTTCATTACGCGGATTTTATCGCGAACAGCGAGCTTTCCGAGGCGATTTTGAAGCTGAGGACGGTCAAGAGCGAGGGCGAGATTGCGCTTGTGAAAAAGGCTCAGGCGGCTTGCGACAAGGCGTATCACCGCTTGCTGACAACGGTTCGCAAGGGTATGACGGAGCGGCAGATTGCGGCGCAGATGACGTATTTGCTGCTGGAGTTCGGCGCGGACGAGGCGGCTTTTCCCGTAAAGGCGCTTTCGGGCGAAAATTCGGGCGACGCGGGCGCTTTTTCGGGCGAGCGGCAAATCCGCGAGGGAGATTTCCTGCTTCTGGAATTTGGCGCGAAAGTCGGCGGATACTGCGCGGAAATGGCGCGGACGGTTGCCGTGGGACGCGTTTCGTCAAAGCAGGAGGACGCTTATAACGCGGTTTCCTGCGCGATTTTCGACGGACTGAAAACGCTTCGCGCGGACATCAATTCAAACGTTCCCGACAGCGTGGCGAAAGCGACGCTTAACGCATGGAACGCGGATAAATACGCGCGCGGAAATTTCGCGCACGGGATAGGTCTTGAGATATCCGAACCGCCTTTTCTCGGTGAAAACGGCAGCACGATGCTGAAAGCGGGAATGACGCTCGCGGCGGGCTGCGACGTGAGAGCGCCCGGAAAGTACGGCATTAAGATAATCGACACCTGCGCGCTGACGCACGATGGCTGTGTTAATTTCACCGCGGCAACGCGTGAAATGATACATATTTAGTATATTTCGGCAAAAAATTCTGTTGAGTGAAAAAATCTGTTGACAAAATACGCTCTTTATGGTATAATAATTCTGTAATATTTTGTCCGGATTGGCTTTTGCGGAAAATTCGTGCAATTTACTTGCGGAATTAGCAGAAAAACTGCTCCGAGGAGCGTTTAATCAATGATTATGGAGGTTCGCTAGTATGATAACAGCGGGAGATTTCAGGAATGGAATGACTTTTGAGGAAGACGGAAACGTAATGCAGATTATCGAGTTCCAGCACGTTAAGCCCGGCAAGGGCGCGGCTTTCGTTCGCACGAAGGTTAAGAACGTAATTTCGGGCTCGGTTGTTGAAAAGACGTACAACCCGTCCGCTAAGTTCCCGACGGCTTTTGTCGAGAGAAAGGATATGGAATTCACCTATGCCGACGGCGAGCTTTACCACTTTATGGACCAGGAAACTTACGAGGACGTTCCCGTAAACGCTTCCGATGTCGGCGACAACTTTAAGTTCGTTAAGGAAAATATGGTTTGCAAGGTTCTGTCTTATAAGGGCAAGGTTTTCGGCGTTGAGCCTCCGAACTTCGTTGAGCTTCAGGTTACGACGACCGAGCCGGGCTTCGCGGGAAATACCGCTACAAACGCAACAAAGCCCGCTACTCTTGAAACGGGCGCTGAAATCCGCGTTCCGCTCTTCATAAACGAGGGCGAAATGATTCGCATTGACACCAGAACAGGCGAATATATGGAGCGCGTTAAGTAATTTTAACGAAAAGATTTTTACGGAAAAGAGGGTGTTTTTATGACAATCGGAGAAAAGGTATCTTATATAAAGGGTCTTGTAAAGGGACTTGACAAGGACGACAAGATTATCGACGCTATTCTTGACGTTCTGACCGATATTGCGGATAATCTCAACGAGGTTGACGAGGAGCTTGACGATGTAGCAAGCGTAATGACCGACCTTGAGGAGAGCGTCTGCGACCTTGAGGACGAGGTTTACGGCGAGGACGATTACGACGAGGATTACTATGACGACGACGATATCGAAGAAGATGTCGGCGAGATGTATGAAACCGTCTGCCCGAACTGCGACAACACAATTCGCTTTGATTACGACCAGGCGCAGAAGGGCGGAATGGACTGCCCGAACTGCGGCAAGAAGTTGGTTTTCGAGCTTGACGAAGAGCCTGACGAGCTTTAAGGCGGTATTATTGTTTACGACGCTCCGCTTTGCCGGAGCGTTAATTTTTGGAGAAAAAGATGAGCTGGAAAGACAATTTGATAAAAATTGAGGCGTATGTCGCGGGCGAACAGCCGAACAAGGTTGATTTCATCAAGCTTAACGCGAATGAAAATCCTTATCCCCCGTCGCCCGAAGCGATTAAGGCGATAAACGGATTTGATTGTGAGGCGCTCAGGAAGTATCCTTCGGCAAATTCCACGGAGCTTGTGAAAACGATTGCGGAATATCACGGGCTGAGGAGCGAAAACGTGTTTGCCGGAAACGGTTCGGACGATGTTCTGTCGCTGTGCTTTCGCGCGTTCTTCAATTCGGGCAGACCGATTTTGTTCCCCGACATAACTTATTCGTTCAACACCGTTTG
>DPBR01000027.1:518-1286 GCA_003516865.1 Oscillospiraceae bacterium | reverse complement strand
AAATTCTGAAAATCCCTTATTGCCAAGTGAAAGTTGACGATAATTTCAATATAAATCCCGATGATTATAAGCGTGAGAACGGCGGCGTTGTTATTGCAAACCCTAATGCTCCGACCTCGATAGGCAGGGATTTGGACTTTTTGCGGACTATTCTCGACAACAACAAAAATTCGGTTGTTATCGTTGACGAGGCATATGTTGATTTCGGCGGGATAACCGCAATTCCGCTGCTTTCGGAGTACGAAAATCTCGTTATAACGCGGACGTTCTCGAAGAGCCGCTCAATGGCGGGAATGAGGCTCGGCTACGCTCTCGGAAGCAAGGACGCGATAAACGCGATTTACGCGGCAAAGGACAGCGTGAACAGCTATCCCGTGGACAGAGTGGCGCAGGCTGCGGGAATTGCATCGATAAAGGACGAGAAGTATTTCCGCGAAACGCTTGCAAGGGTTATGAAAACGCGCGATGATGTTGCGGAAAAGCTGCGCGGAATGGGATTTGACGTTCCCGAAAGCTCGACGAATTTCATTTTTGCGGAGCATAAAAAGTATGACGCAAAATCGATTTTTGAGTATCTGAAAACGAAGGATATTTATGTTCGCTGGTTCAACAAGCCGCGGATAAATAACCGTCTGCGTATTACGATAGGAACGGACGAGGAGATGAAAGCGCTTGTTTCGGCGCTTGAGGAATATATAAAGTAAGAGGTGTCTGATATGAAAATTGAAACAAAGTGCCTTCACGAGGGCTATACTCCGAAAAACGGCG
>DPBR01000027.1:0-317 GCA_003516865.1 Oscillospiraceae bacterium | reverse complement strand
GGCTATACTCCGAAAAACGGCGAACCGCGCGTTATGCCGATTGTTCAGAGCACGACTTATGTTTATGAGTCGACCGACGAGGTTGCCGCGGTGTTTGACGACCCGACAAAGAGCATGATTTACTCCCGCTTTGAGAACCCCACGACCGACTGCGTTGAGAAGAAAATCGCTTCTCTTGAGGGCGGCGCTGCGGCAATGTGTACTTCGAGCGGACAGGCGGCTTCGCTTCTTTCGATACTCAACATCTGCGAGGCGGGCGACAGCTTTATCGCGAGCGCTTCAATCTATGGCGGCACGATAAACCTGTTCGGAATTAC
>DPBR01000095.1 GCA_003516865.1 Oscillospiraceae bacterium | reverse complement strand
GTACCGCC
This sequence comes from Oscillospiraceae bacterium, assembly GCA_003516865.1. Lineage (GTDB taxonomy): Bacteria > Bacillota > Clostridia > Oscillospirales > Ruminococcaceae > CAG-115. The sequence continues at coordinate 6,368 of DPBR01000095.1, read as the reverse complement.
GCCGAGGTCGTAAACCACGATATTCTGGTCCTCTTCCTTATCGATACCGTAAGCAAGAGCAGCCGCCGTAGGCTCGTTTATGATACGCTGAACGTTAAGTCCGGCAATCTGACCCGCGTCCTTTGTAGCCTGACGCTGAGAGTCGGTGAAGTAAGCGGGAACGGTGATAACCGCGTCCGTAACCTTCTCGCCGAGATAAGCTTCCGCGTCGCCTTTCAGCTTCTGCAAAATCATCGCGGAGATTTCCTGCGGAGTGTACTTTTTGCCGTCGATATCAACCTTATAATCGCTGCCCATATGGCGCTTGATTGAGATAACGGTCTTTTCGGGGTTCTGGACAGCCTGGTTCTTCGCAAGCTGACCTACAAGACGTTCGCCGTCCTTGGTAAATGCAACAACGGAAGGAGTTGTTCTCGAACCCTCGGAGTTCGTGATAACGACAGGCTCGCCGCCTTCGATAACGGCAACGCAGCTATTTGTAGTACCTAAATCAATACCAATAATCTTACTCATAAAATATCTTCCTTTCAAAATCGGATTTCTCCGATAAAAAATTACTTATTTACTCTGCAACGGCGACAACCGCAAATCTGATTACCTTATCGCCGATTTTATAGCCCTTTGCGAACGTTTTTGCAACCTTTCCGCTTTCAACGTCCTCTGCGGGTATTTTCTGAACAGCCTGATGCAAATTCGGGGAAAACTCCGCGCCGTCGCTTTCGATTTCCTCAACGCCGAAATTCTTCAGCGTTTCCATGAAGCTGTCGTAAATCATCTTCACGCCGTTCTTGTAATTCTCGTCGGTACACTCGGCGCTGAGCGCTCTTTCAAGATTGTCCATAACGGGCAAAAACTTTGAGGTGACGTTTACGATGATATCGGTTCTGAGCGCGTCCTTTTCGCGCTGCGAACGCTTTCGGAAGTTGTCGTACTCAGCCATTGTGCGAACGAGCTGCTCCTTGACTGCGGAAAGCTCCTCCGCGACCTTATCGGCTTCGCACGCCTCGGTCATTTCCTCGGTCTGTTCCGTTTCTTCCGCGGGATTTTCCTCGGAAATATCCTCGTTCTTTTCTATTTCTTCATTCGTCATTTTTGTCAGACTCCTCACTTTCTATCTGCAAACGCTCCTCATCGGAAAGCATACGCGTGACTTTTTCGCTGAGATATTCGATATACGGGATAACCTTTCTGTAATCAAGCCGCATAGGACCGATTATACCAAGGGTTCCTGCGGGTTTTCCGTCCTTGAAGTAGCTTGCGCTGACGACCGTGGAGTTGGAAATCGCCATTGTCCCGTCCTCCTCGCCGAACTTCACCGATATACCCGAAAGCGCTCCGTCAAGCATTTCGGGAAACAGATTTTTCTGCTCCAGAAACCGCATAACGTCCTGCGCGGGAATATCGCCGCACGCGAGAAGATTTGCCTCGCCCTTGACCTCAACGCTGTCGCGCATCATTTCCTCGGAAAGCTCGTAAACCGCGTGAAGAAGCGGCGTAAGCGAGAGCATATAGCTTCCCATCGCCGAAACCAGCTTTTCTACGTATTCCTCGGACATATTTTCAAGGTTCACTCCGCGCAGATTTTCATTCAAAAAATCCGTGAAGCTCTTCATCTGCTCGTCCGTAAAATCAAATTCCATTCGGCAGACCTTGTTTTTGATTGCGCCATTCGAGGTTATCAGCAAAAGAACGTACATTCGCCGTCCCGTCGGGATAACGTCAACCTTTGTAATCACGGAAAACTTTGAAGCGTGATTTGTGGAGATTGCCGCGCATTTTGTAATCTCGGCAAGCGCCGTCGAAGCGCTCTCGACAATCGCGTCGTCCGTAAGCCCGCCCTTGTCGAGCATCTCGTCAATCCTCGAAATATTCTCCTCGGCGACAGGCTCCGGATTCATTAGATTGTCGATATAATACCGAAATCCCTTGAACGTCGGCACGCGTCCCGCCGATGTATGCGGGTGGTCGAGATAGCCCTCCTGTTCGAGAGCCGCCATTGTATTTCTGATTGTAGCGGAAGAAACCTTGATATCATACGCTTCGGCAAGAGCTTTCGACCCGACGGGCTCGCCGGTTCTGATATACTCGTCGATAATCGCCGTCAGAATTTTCATTCCACGCGTATCCACCTGTTTTCCCACCTTTCAATCATTTAGCACTCACTCTCCTTGAGTGCTAATTATAATTTATCACATTTATTTCGATTTGTCAAGAGTTTTTTGAAAAAAATTCAACAAACTTGTAATTATTTTTAATAATTAATTGTGCAATATCACTATATTTTGCTTTTTTTAAGAAGATATTCGGATAACCCTTGACAAAATGGGACAAACGAGGTATAATGTTCATTGCGATATTCGCGCTGAACGAGGTGATTATATGCATTTTGTGAACGCAAAAGGTATTCTAAGCGGCAAAAACGGAATGAACGTATATCGCGGCTGTCTGCACGGGTGCATTTACTGCGACTCGCGGAGCGACTGCTACAATATGCGGCACGAATTTGAGGACATCGAGGTAAAGCAAAACGCGCCGAAACTGCTTGAAGCGGCTCTGCGGGCGAAACGAAGCCGCTGCGTTATCGGAACGGGCGCGATGAGCGACCCGTATCTCCCGCTTGAAAAAGAGCTGAAAATAACGCAAAAATGCCTTGAAATCATCGAAAAACACGGCTTCGGGGCGGCTGTTCTGACGAAATCCGACCTTGTGCTGCGCGATATCGACCTGCTTGAGAGTATAAACAAGAGCGCGAAAGCGGTTGTACAGATGACGCTGACGACCGCAGACAACGCGCTGTGCGGGATAATCGAGCCGAACGTGTGCAATTCGGAGCGGCGCGCAGAAGCGCTCTGCGAGATGAAAAAGCGCGGGATACCAACCGTGGTGTGGCTTACTCCGCTTCTTCCGTTCATCAACGATACCATGGAAAATCTCGCAAAAGTGCTTGAAATGGCGGCGGAAGCGGGCGTTTATGGGATTGTTGCGTTCGGAATGGGGCTTACCCTGCGAAGCGGCGACCGCGAATATTTCTACGCGGCGCTTGACCGTCATTTTCCGGGTCTGCGCGAAAAATACTCGCGAGTTTACGGGAACAGGTACGATTTGCCTTCGCCGAACAGCGACAAATTATGGCGGTATTTCACGGAATTTTGCGATAAATACGGCATAAAGCGCAATCAAGACGAAATATTCTCGTTTATGAAAACAATCGACGAACCCGAACAGCTTACTTTATTATAATGGTCGCCTCTAAAAACCTTGTTTGAGTGAAAATGCGTATAGCACGCCGACTGCTTCGGCAAGTCTCCTCGTAAGGCACCCAGCCTTACTTCGTCGGCTTTTCTCGCATTCGGCGTACTCTACTCATTTTCCCTTTTCAAACCGGTTTTTAGAGGTTCCCTAATATAAAACGCTCCCGAAATCAATCGGGAGCGTATTTTTATCGGAATTTGCCTTAAAGCAGCACCGCACAATTAGCAGGGCAGCCTTAAATCATACTTTCCTGCCAGCAGTCGGGCGCTTTCAGACCGAACATCTTTACAACCGTAGGAGCAACGTTCGCAAGACCATACTTGCCGTCCTTGATGGTGTACTTTACGTCCTTGTCGTAGATGATGAATGGAACGGGGTTAAGCGAGTGAGCGGTGCGGATCTGAATTTCGCCCTTCTTGTTCTTTTCGAGCATTTCGTCCGCGTTTCCATGGTCAGCGGTAACGAGAAGCGTCACGCCGTACTCGTCGCAAACCTTCATCAGGCGCGCAAGGCCGAGGTCTACCGACTCAACGCCGACAATCGTTGCAGGCATAGAACCCGTGTGGCCGACCATATCGCCGTTCGGGAAGTTGCAGCGCAGGAAATCGTACTTCTTGGACTTTATAGCCTCGATGAGGTCGTCGACAATGTCCGCGCTCTTCATCCACGGGCGCTGGTCGAAGCTTACGTTATCGGAGGGGATTTCCTTGAACGTTTCAAGCTCCTCGGAGAACTTTCCGCTTCTGTTTCCGTTCCAGAAGTAGGTAACGTGACCGTATTTCTGCGTTTCGGAAACCGCGTACTGATTGAGTCCTGCCGCAACAAGAACCTCGGAGAGGGTGTCGTGGATTTCGGGAGGGTTAACAAGGAAGCGCTTCGGAAGCTTCATATCGCCGTCATATTCGAGCATACCCGCATAGCAGACGTTGGGCTTTCCGCCGCGCTCGAAGTAGGTGAAATCATTGTTATCGAACGCCATCGAAAGCTCGATTGCGCGGTCGCCGCGGAAGTTGAACAGGATAACGCTGTCGCCGTCGACAATCTTGCCGACAGGCTCGCCGTTCTCCGCGATAACGAAAGCGGGCAAATCCTGGTCGATAGCGCCGGTTTCGTTTCTGAGCGTTTCAACCGCCTCAAGAGCGGAAGCGAACTGTCTGCCCTCGCCCTTAACGTGGGTGTTCCAGCCGCGCTCAACCATAGCCCAGTCAGCCTGATAGCGGTCCATTGTAATCTTCATACGGCCGCCGCCGGAAGCGATTTTGCCGTTGAAATTGTCGTCGTTAAGCTCCGCAAGAACCTTTTCAAGCTGCTCTATATAAATAGGAGCGGAAGTTGCGGGAACGTCGCGTCCGTCAAGCAGAACGTGAACTCTCGCCTTCTTAACGCCGTCAGCCTTCGCTCTTCTGAGCATACTAAACAGGTGTGAAATATTCGAGTGAACGTTGCCGTCTGAAAGCAAGCCGATAAAGTGCATCGTGCTGTTCTTGGAAACGCAGTTGTTGACAAGCTCTTTCCAAGCCGCAGACTCGTACATTTTTCCGCTCTCGATGCTTTCGTTAACGAGCTTTGCGCCCTGAGAGTAAATCTGACCGCAGCCGAGCGCGTTATGACCGACCTCGGAGTTGCCCATATCTTCGTCCGAAGGCAGTCCAACCGCGTCGCCGTGCGCCTTGAGGCGGGTATGCGGGCAGTTTGCGAGAAGCCAGTCAAGCGTGGGGGTATTCGCTTCGGAAACAGCGTCGCCGAGTCCCGTTTTCGAGAAACCAACGCCGTCCATTACTACTAACAAAACGGGTTTAGCCATATTATTTCAAATTCCTTTCAAATAAAATCAGTTTGCCTCGGCAGCCTTGATGATTACGGTGAAATCAGCAGCCTTAAGCGAAGCGCCGCCGATAAGTCCGCCGTCGACGTTGGGCTTCTTTACAAGCTCCTCGGCGTTCTTTGCGTTCATAGAGCCGCCGTACTGAATGGTAACAGCGTCTGCGATATCGGCGCCATAGAGCTTTGCGAGAGTTGCACGGATAAACGCGCAAACTTCCTCAGCCTGCTCAGCGGTAGCGGTTTTGCCCGTGCCGATAGCCCAAACAGGCTCGTAAGCGATAATGCACTTCTTAACGTCCTCAGCGGAAATGCCGAAGAAATCAAGCTTAATCTGACGCGCGATAACCTCCTCGGTGATATTGCACTCGCGCTCCCAAAGCAGCTCGCCAACGCAAACGATAGGCTTCAGACCCGCTGCGAGAGCAGCCTTTGTGCGCTTATTCACGGTTTCGTCGGTTTCAGCGAAATACTGTCTGCGCTCGGAGTGACCGAGAACAACGTATTCAACGCCCATCTCGGCGAGCATATCCGCGGAAATTTCTCCCGTAAACGCGCCGCTCTTCTCGAAATGGCAGTTTTCTGCGCCGATTTTGATGTTGGTGCCCTTTGTAGCGTCAAGAGCGGTTTCAAGGTTGGTAAACGGAACGCACGCAACAATTTCAACGCCCTTTACGTCTGCAACCATCGGCTTGAGTTCTTCAAGAAGCGCCTTTGCCTCGGGACGGGTTTTGTTCATCTTCCAGTTGCCTGCGATAATCTTTCTTCTTGCCATCTTCATTTCCTCCAATATTGAAAAAACGGTTCTTATTTGTCATGGAAACTTCCCCTTACTAAGGTCGAAGCTGCGACTTAAGGTTTGCATTCATTCATTGCTTATTTATCATCTGCTGCTGCTACGCCCGGAAGAGATTTACCCTCTAAGAACTCCAGGGATGCGCCGCCTCCGGTGGAAATGTGACTCATCTTATCAGCGAAGCCGAGCTGGTTTACTGCTGCTGCGGAATCACCACCGCCGATGATGGTGGTTGCGTCGGTCTCTGCCAGTGCTTTTGCTACCGCAATGGTACCTGCCGCCAGAGTCGGGTTCTCGAATACGCCCATCGGTCCGTTCCATACAACCGTTTTGGCACTCTTAACAGCCTCTGCATACAGTTTTGCGGTCTCAGTGCCGATATCCAGGCCCATCTGATCTGCCGGGATCTGGTCTGCCGCTACATTCTGAACCTCGATCGGTGCATCGATCGAGGTTCAGAATGTAGCGGCAGACCAGATCCCGGCAGATCAGATGGGCC
>DPBR01000079.1:17170-19540 GCA_003516865.1 Oscillospiraceae bacterium | reverse complement strand
AATAATTATGCGGTATTGCCCTAGAATGACCGATATTGAAAAAAGGAATAAAAGGCTTCTTAAGAAATGTCAGAAGCGCTGAATACTATTTTGTACAACCCCCGCATAGAATGTATCGAGAAAATCTTTGCGGGGTGATTTTATGCGAAAAAAGAAGCGTAATTCAAGATTTACGCCGTTTGCAGCGGGAATTGCTGCGGGATACGGCACGGCTCTGACAGCGGCGGCGCTTGCTGCGGGCGCGCTTACTATAACGGATACTGCGGCTGCGGGTTCGGGCGCGGCGGCAATTCTTGCGGTTTCTGCGGGAAGCTTTGTCTGCGGCAGAATTGCGGGCAAACTTCGCCGCAAAAACGGCTTGCAGACGGGCGCGGTCTGCGGCGTTTTGTTCATAATTCCGCTTGTGGTACTCTCGCTGATTTTCGGGCTTGCAGGCGGAGTTATGCTTGCGGTTAAAGCGGCGCTGTGCCTTGTTTTCGGAATGGTAGGCGGCGTTTCTGGCGTGAACTCCGATACCGCGTGAATTAGCTCCCGAGCCATTTTACAGAGTTGGTTCTTGATTTGGAGCAATATTTTTCGGTAAAGAGAAAATTCGCGGTTTTTGCAGCTTTTTGCAGTCAAAATTCTCGGAAAATCGCGGTTTTTGCAGTCTTTTGCAGTATAATTCACAAAAACGCCGTTTTTTTCACGCAAAATCCCCGAAAGATTTGCTTTCGGGGACTGTTTTATTCAATGTTATCCGAAGTGATTTCCTGCAAATTCTCCTCAATTCCGAGGATTTCTCCCGATTTTTCGCTGTCGAGAGTCTGAACCTCGCGAAGCTTCCGCTGAATTGCCCTTGTGCGTGTTCCGATAAGCTTATCCATATCGTCGTCGAGCATTTTAATGCGCTTTTTCGCCTGTGCAAACGCTTTTTCAAACGTATCGAACTCGGTTTTCACCGCGCTCAGAATTTCCCAGACTTCGTTGCTTCGCTTCTGTATCTGAAGCGTGCGGAAGCCCATCTGGAGCGAGTTTAGCATTGCCGCCATCGTTGACGGACCCGCGATATTCACGCTGTAATCGCGCTGTAAAATCTCGACAAGCCCGTGATTGACAACCTCGGCGTACAGCCCCTCGAACGGCAGGAACATAATCGCGAAATTCGTTGTGTAAGGCGGTTTTATGTACTTGTCGTGAATATCTTTCGCGCACTTCTTGATAACCGCTTCAAGTGTCTTGTAAGCCGATTTGATATCTTCGGGTCTGCCGCTCTCATACGCGTCCTGAAGCGCCGCGAACGTATCTCCGGGGAATTTCGAGTCAATCGGCAGGTAAATGAAGCTTCCGTTTTCACCCGCGGGCAGCTTCACGGCAAACTCAACGTGGTCGCTGCTTTCGGGGAACGTCGGAACCTCGGTATCATACTGGTCCGGGGTCAGAATTTCGCTCAGAATAGCGCCAAGCTGTATTTCGCCGAGTATTCCGCGCGTTTTCACGTTCGATAGCACCTTCTTGAGGTCGCCCACGCCGGACGCTATCGTCTGCATCTCGCCAAGCCCCTTATAGACCTGCTCAAGACGCTCGCTTACAAGCTTGAACGAGTTCGTCATCTTATCTTCAAGCGTTTTCTGGAGCTTTTCGTCAACCGTCGTTCTGATTTCGTCAAGCTTTTTGTTGTTGTCCTGCTGGATAAACGAAAGCCGCTGTTCGATTGTCGTGCGCATTTCTCCGAGCTTCTGCTCGTTTGTCGTTTCAAGCGTCTTGAAGCGCAATTCAAGCTGTTTCATCTGATTTTGAACGTTATCGTTCATCATCGTCTGCTTCGCCGAAATCGACTTATCCATATCGTCAAGGCACTTGTTCTGCGAGTCTGCGGCGGCTTTCTGCGCGGCGGTTACGGACAGCTCAATCTGCCTTATCGCCGACTGAATGTTTTTCGACATCATTTCCTGCTTATCTGATATCGAACGGTCGATGCCCGAAATATGCTTGCTCTGGAAATCCGAGGCGTTTTTCTGGTTCTCGGAAAGAATTTCGCCGAGCTGCTTTACCGAGCCTTGAACCGACTCCGAAATTTCGCGCCGCAAAGCGCTGTTTCCGCTGTTGATATCGTTTTTGAAGTTGTCGAACGCGTCTTTTCCGATACCCGACTTCAGGCGGTTTTGCCTTATTATCAGCGTAATCAACAGAACGAGGCAGGCAAGAAGCCCGCCCAAAATCACATAATCAATCACATTTTCCATGTTTTTTCCTTATCTCTCTATTCGGACAATGCCGCTGATGTTGAGGACGAAGCGCTTTCCTGTGAACTCGCCGAACTGCCGTCCGAAGAAATTTCTGCTGATGAAGCGGACGAGCTTTCGCTTGACGAAGTGCTTTCGGCTGACG
>DPBR01000079.1:15928-16945 GCA_003516865.1 Oscillospiraceae bacterium | reverse complement strand
GCTGACGAAGTGCTTTCGGCTGATGAAGTGCTTTCGCTTGACGAAGAAACAGGCTTTTCCGTTAAATCAACCTTAGAGAAAAAATCGTCGAGAAGCTGATAATAGGCGATTTCATCAAGGTGAACGCCGTCGCCCGATGAAAAATACCACGCAAGTTCGCCGTTCTTATCCGTCAGCGAGCCGTGAATATCCACGAAATAAACGCGCTCGGGATAATTCGCGGCAATGAAGCTTTTCAGCGCTTCGTTATAGTAAACAATCCTGCTGTTGTAGGTGAAATCAGAGCAAATCGGCGTTACGCTCAGCACATAAACATCGTCAATCGGCTTTTTTAGCGTTTCATCGATAATTCTGCGGTAATTCTCGCAAAATTCCTCCGCGTTCGTCATATTCACATCGTTCATTCCCATTGAAAAGACAACGTGCCGCGGATTTTCTTCGTCAATTACCGTCAGAAAATCAACGTCTTTTCCCCTGCGGAAGTACAGCGCGTCAAAAATGTTCCTCGCACCCACGTTTCCCGCGCCCAGAACGTTTTTCGCGCTCAGCACGTCATACGCTTCAAGTCCGCGGCAAATGCTGTCGCCGATGAACAGCGATTTCTCCGCGAACGCCATTTCCTCGGACGTAAAAGACAGCCTTATGACGGGAATTTCGCTGTAATCGTGCGATGTTGTGGTGGTTGACGAGCTTTCCGCGCTTTTGGAAGCAGAAGTTGTCGCTGAAGCCGAGCTGCTTTGCGCCGACGAACTCGTTTCAGAGGAACCCGAGGACTCTTCGCGCGTCGATATCAGCGAGCCTGATGTATAGACCGGCGAAACCGCCGAGGGGTCGTATCCGCAGCCGCAGAGCAGTCCCGCCGCCGCGATTATAAACAATATTCTTCTTTTCATAATTAGCTTATGTAAAGCGTATTTTTGGCAAAATTCCGCAAAAATCCGCTTTTTTCGCAATTTTGGGTAAATTCTTCCATAGATTTTCGCCGCCCTAAAACTAACCCGCCGACAAAACGGCGGG
>DPBR01000079.1:12821-15625 GCA_003516865.1 Oscillospiraceae bacterium | reverse complement strand
GGCTTTGCTTCAGCCTTAACAGCAGGCTTTGCTTCAGCCTTAACAGCAGGCTTTGCCTCGGTCTTAACAGCAGGCTTTGCTTCAGTCTTAACAGCAGGCTTCGCTTCAGCCTTAGCAGCGGGCTTCGCTTCAGTCTTAGCAGCGGGCTTTGCTTCAGCCTTCTTAGCGGGAGCCTTTGCAGCAGCCTTCTTTGCGGGTACAAGAACTTCAAGCGCCTTGAACTTTGCAACATCTCCGGACTTAACCTTTACAAATCCCTTGTCAAGCGCGTCAAGGAAAGCAAGTTCGCCTGCGAAAATCTTGTCGATAATTTCGGGAGCAGCCTCGATAGCGCAGCCGTTGTCGTCATAACGATAGGGAGCGACAAGAATTTTTCCCTCTCTTACCGCAACATACATATCTTCGTTTTCCTCGGAAATGAGAGAAACAGTAACCGCAACAGTATCTTCAAACTTCTTTGCCTTGGAAGCTGCTGACTTAAGATAACCTTTAATCTTCTCGGAAAGCTCTACGTTGTTCATAAAAATCCTCCTCAAAAATTGGAATTTACACACTTTTGTGATTTTTCCGCACTCCTGCGGAATTTCATACCATAAGTATAACATACATCTTGTATAATTTCAATAGGCAATATTTATAAATTTCACAAAAATATACGAAAATTTATATATAAATACCATAATTGAGCGCTGCATTTTGTTTAATTTTAAAAATACGCAGTTTTTGAAATTAACTCTTGAAAATGCTTGAACGTTGTGATATAATAATATCTGAAGTATATTTGGAATTTCTTTAGGAGGAAATTGCTATGGCGGATATTATGAAAGCTTATGAACTCTGGCTTGAAAAGGCTACCGAGGACCCCGACCTCATAACCGAGCTTCGCGGCGTCGAGGGCAAAACGGACGAGATTAACGACCGTTTTTACCGTGAGCTTGAGTTCGGCACGGCGGGACTTCGCGGCGTTATCGGCGCGGGTACTAACAGAATGAACGTTTACACCGTAAAAAAGGCTACGCAGGGTCTTGCGGAGTACATTCTCGACGGCGGTATCAAAAAGAGCGTCGCTATCGCTTACGACAGCAGAATAAAGTCTACTTATTTCGCGGAGAGCGCGGCTGAGGTTCTCGCGGCGAACGGCATCAAGGTTTATATTTATAAGGAGCTTATGCCAACGCCTATGCTTTCCTGGGCGGTTAGAGCGCTCGGCTGCGGCGCGGGAATCGTCGTTACCGCTTCCCATAACCCTGCAAAATACAACGGCTACAAGGTTTACGGCTCGGACGGCTGTCAGATGACGTCGGAAGCGGCTAATGCGGTTCTCGGCAAAATCAACGATATCGACATCTTCTCGGGCGTTAAGTCAACCGACTTCAAAAAGGCGCTCGCGGACGGTTTGGTTGAGTACATCGGCGACGACGTTATAGACGGATATATCGCGAAAGTGCGCGAGCAGGGACTTCACACCGACCTTGTTGAAAAGAGCGGACTTAAAGTAGTTTACACGCCTCTCAACGGCACCGGAAACAAGCCTGTTCGCAGAATTTTGAAGGAAATCGGCGTCAAGGACGTGGTTGTCGTTCCCGAACAGGAAAATCCCGATGGAAACTTCCCGACCTGTCCGTTCCCGAATCCCGAAATACGCGAGGCTCTCGCTGTCGGACTGAAGCTCTGCGATAAGGAAAAGCCCGATTTGCTTCTCGCGACCGACCCCGACGCGGACAGAGTGGGAATTGCCGTTCCCGACGGACAGGGCGGATATGCGCTGTTTTCCGGCAACGAAACCGGCGCGCTGCTTCTCGACTATGTTTGCAAGGAGAGAATCGCTCTCGGAAAAATGCCCGAAAAGTCCGTTGCCGTTAAGACAATCGTTACGAGCGACATCACAAAGGCAATCAGCAAAAAGTACGGCGTGGAGCTGCGCGAGGTGCTTACGGGCTTTAAGTACATCGGCGAGCAGATTGGTCTGCTGGAAGCAGCGGGCGAGGAAAACCGCTACATTTTCGGATTTGAGGAGAGCTATGGCTATCTCGCGGGCGGCTATGTGCGCGATAAGGACGCGGTTGTCGCTTCGATGCTGATTTGCGAAATGGCGGCGTATTACCGCACAAAGGGTATTTCACTCTTTGAGGCAAGAAAGAATCTTTACGCTGAATACGGCGTTTACTATAACAAGGTCGATAACTTCGTGTGCGAGGGCGCAAGCGGTATGGAACGTATGAAGGAGATTATGGCGGGTCTGCGCGAAAAATCCCCGAAATCAATCGGCGGGCTTTCCGTTCTCGCGACAACCGACTATGCTTCAAGCGTAAGAGTTGAGGCTGACGGTAAGGAAAGCAAGGTTACGCTGCCGAAATCCGACGTTATCACGTTCAATCTTGAGGACAACGCAAGCGTTATCATCAGACCGTCCGGAACAGAGCCGAAAATCAAGGCTTACTACACAACCGTTGGTAAAACCGCAGATGAAGCAATCGCGCTTCAGCAGAAGCTTTCGGCTGATTTCACAAAAATACTCGGTTTTTAATCTTGGGTTTTGTTGAAAACGCCATATCGAAAATTTCAAAAAACTCTTGATTTTTTGGAAAAGATGTGGTATAATCTTATAGTATTTGTGAATTAGAATATTCCGTTAAATGAGGTGATAATAATGAAAGAGGGAATTCATCCCGCATACGAAAAGACCACGATTAAGTGCGCTTGCGGAAACGTAATCGAAACGCGTTCCACTAAGTCCGATATCAAGGTCGAAATCTGCTCGAAGTGCCACCCGTTCTATACCGGCAAGCAGAAGCTTGTTGACA
>DPBR01000079.1:12252-12632 GCA_003516865.1 Oscillospiraceae bacterium | reverse complement strand
CGGCAAGCAGAAGCTTGTTGACAGCGGCGGACGCGTTGACAGATTCAAGAAGCGCTACAATATCGGCAAGTAATTGTCGGGGCGCCAAAACAAAAACGAAACTCACGCATTTTTCTGTGCGTGAGTTTTTGTTGTGCTGACGAGGAGGGCAATTTGGAGTACAAAACGATTGCGGAGCGCTGCGAGGCGCGGTTTATTGAGAAGAAATCCGAGTTTATCGGCTTTCTCGCGCCTGTTTCCGAGGAAGAGGAAGCCGTGAAATTCATCGCGGAAATTCGCGCGGGGAACCCCAAGGCGCGGCACAACTGCTATGCGTACATTCTGCGCGAGAACAACATCGCTCGTCACTCGGACGACGGCGAGCCGCAAGGCACGGCGGG
>DPBR01000079.1:3159-11984 GCA_003516865.1 Oscillospiraceae bacterium | reverse complement strand
CGTTGTGACGCGGTATTTCGGCGGTATTCTGCTCGGCGCGGGCGGGCTTACGCGCGCTTATGCGAAAGCCGCCTCGGACGCTGTCGGAGCGGCTTCGATAAGGCTTTTCGCGGAGGCTGTTTTGCTTGAAATAACGCTCGATTACTCGCTTTACGGCAGGCTTGCCGCGATTTACGCTGAATTTGGCGCGAAAATCTGCTCAGAGGAGTTCTCGGAGCAGGTGAAGTCCTCGGTTTACGTTCGCGCCGAACACGCGAAAGCGCTCTCCGAAAGAATTTGCGACGCGTGCTGCGGTAAAGTTTCCGTTGTTGAAAAGGAAAAATGTAGGTTTGATTTTGCGTGAATAAGAATAAAAATTCGCTTGAAATGGCGCCGCTGTTTGTGCAAAACGCTGAAAATGCGGCGCTAAAAAAGGTTTTTAAAGGTCGAAAATTGTATTATTAAATAGAAGATGAAATTAGGAAGTGATGAAAATGCTGCCGCGCGAGAAGATTATCGAAAATGAGCGCTTGATTTTAAGCGAATACGCCTGCCGTTCGGATATGAGCCGCGGGCGCGTCGTTTACGAAAAGCCCTGCGATTTTCGCACGGATTTTATGCGTGACCGCGACAGGATTATTCACTGCAACTCGTTCCGCCGCCTTAAACACAAGACGCAGGTGTTCCTCATACCGCTCGGCGACCACTATCGCACGCGCCTTACGCACACGCTTGAGGTGAGCCAGATTTCGCGCACTGTTGCGAAAGCGCTCGGTCTGAACGAGGATTTGACGGAGGCTATCGCGCTCGGTCACGACCTCGGTCACACACCGTTCGGTCACGATGGCGAACGCGCTCTCGATAAGCTTTTGAAGGAGCTTGGCGGGAGTTTCGCGCACAACGAACAGAGCAAGCGCGTCTGCGAGGTTATTGAAAAGGACGGAAAGGGGCTTAACCTCACGTTCGAGGTTATCGACGGTATCCTGAAGCATACGGGCGGCGACGTTCCCGTCACAAGAGAGGGAATGGTCGTACGTTTTTGCGATAAAATCGCGTACATCAACCACGATATCGAGGACGCAATCCGCGGAAGCGTTATCACGCAGGATATGCTTCCCGAACGCCCGCTTCGGGTTCTCGGAAAAACGAAAACCGAGCGCATCACAAGCCTTGTGAGAAGTCTTGTTGAGAACAGCGGCGAGGAAATTCGTATGGACGAGGAAACCCAGAGCGCGCACGACGAGCTTCGCGCGTTTATGTTCGAGAAGGTGTACAGGGCGGAACCTACCGTTGCGGAAAAGGATAAGGCGGCGTTTATCGTCGAGTATCTTTTCGGCTATTTTATGAAGAATAAGGACAAGCTTCCGCGGCTTTATCTTGAAATATCCGAGCGCGACGGCATAGCAAGGGCTGTCGCGGACTTCATAAGCGGTATGACCGATGAATACGCAATAGACTATTTCAGAACTCTCTGTATTCCGAGGGGCTGGAACAGCGGGTATATTATGGGAATTTAAGAGGACGAGAAAATGGCTTTGCCCGAAGGATTTTTGCAGGAGCTGCGCGATAATAACGACATTATTTCCGTGGCTCAGAGCTATGTTGAATTGAAGCGTTCGGGCAGCACGTTTTCCTGCCGATGTCCGTTTCACACGGAAAAAACGCCTTCCTGCCACTTTTACCCGCAGACGCAGAGTTTTTACTGCTTCGGCTGCGGCGCGGGCGGCGACGTCGTGAATTTTATAAGGCTAATCGAGAGCCTTGATTATATTGAGGCTGTGAAATTTCTGGCGCAGCGCGCGGGTATGCCGATGCCGGAGGACGCCAACGACCAGAGCGCTCAGAAGCGCAGACGGCTCTATGAAATGAACCGCGCCGCAGGAAAATATTTCTTCAAAAAGCTGTTTTCGCCGGAGGGCAGGGCGGGTCTTGAATATCTCCAAAAGCGCGGGCTGTCGATTGAAACGATAAAGCGCTTCGGGCTTGGGTTCGCTGAGGACGATTATCACAAGCTTCATTTTTATATGCGAAATCTCGGTTATTCGGATTTTGAGCTTGCGGACGGCGCTCTTCTCGCGCGAAACGTAAATAAGGTTTACGATAAATTCCGAAACAGAGTTATGTTCCCGATTGTGGATTTGCGCGGAAATATCGTGGCTTTCGGCGGGAGAACGCTCTCGGACGACAAAAAAACTCCGAAATACCTAAATTCCGATGAAACTATGGTTTTTCGGAAGCGAAATATGCTGTTTGCGCTGAATTACGCGAAAAACTCAAAAGCAGACTATTTCATACTCTGCGAGGGGTATATGGACGTGATTTCGATGCATCAGGCGGGCTTCGACAGCGCGATAGCGTCGCTCGGAACGTCCTTTACCTCGGAGCAGGCGAACTTGATTTCGCGTATGGGGAAAAAAGAAGTTATTCTCTCCTACGACAGCGACGAGGCAGGTCAGAAAGCCGCTTCGCGCGGTATTAACCTGTTTGCGGAGGCGGGAGTGAGCGCGCGCGTTCTCAGAATGGAGGGCGCGAAAGACCCCGACGAGTTTATCAAAAAGTTTGGAGCGGACGCTTTTCGCGCGCTTATCGAGAAGTCGGGAAGCGCTATCGCTTACGAAATGGACAAGCTCGCGAACGGAATTGACCTCAAAAGCGATGACGGAAAAAGCGCGTTTATCAAAAAAGCGGTCGTTTTTCTCGCGGGAATAAACAATCCGCTTGACCGAGAGGTTTACGTTTCGAGAGCGGCGCGGCTCTGCGATATACCCGCCGATTCCGTCCGGAGAGCGGTTGAACAGCAGGCAAGGAAAAACGGCTTTTACGCGAAAAAACGCGAAACCGCCGAGCTTATTCGTCCGAACAGGAAGGATACCGTAAATCCCGACGCGCTCAAAACACCCCGCGAGGAAAAGGCGGAGCGCGGTATTATCGCGTTTCTGTATCACAATCCCGACAAGCTCGACAATGTTCGCGAGCGGCTTTCGGGCGGCTTTGTCACCGAGTTTAACAAAAAAGTCTATGATTTTCTTGAAAAAAGGCTTAAAATGGGCGCCGCGCCCGATATTTCCGCGTTTAACGAGGAATTTGACAGCGCTCAGGTGGGCAGAATAACGGGTATGATAAACGACCTCTCGTTCGCATTTGACGAGGAGGCTCTTAACGATTATATAAACGTGCTGAACGATTACGGCAGCAAAAAAGACCTGAAACAGGCAAACGAAATGACAAATGACGAATTGCTTCAATTCGCGGCAAGTCAGAAGGAGAAGAAAAAGTAATGTCCGAACATACGAGAGCTTCAAACTCTTTGGAGGAGCTTTTTAAACAGGGTAAAAAGAAAGGCAGCCTCACCGCCAAGGAAATAACCGACGCGCTTGAGGAACTTAATTTCGACGCCGACCAGATTAACAATATTTTTGAAAGAATTGCGGGAATGGATATCAAAATTGTCGATAACTTCGACGCGGATTTCGATATCGACAGTATTCTCGACTATTCCGACAGAGATTATGATAATCCCGATTCCGACGCGATGCTCGCGGACGATTCCGTCAAGCTCTATCTCAAGGAAATCGGCAGAATTCCGCTGCTATCAACCGAGGAGGAAATAGACCTCGCGGCAAGAATGGCGACCGGCGACGAATACGCGAAAAAACGTCTTTCCGAGGCGAATTTAAGACTTGTCGTCAGCATCGCGAAAAAGTATGTCCGCAGAGGTATGCAGTTCCTGGACCTCATTCAGGAGGGCAACGTCGGACTTATCAAGGCTGTCGAGAAGTTCGACTATACGAAAGGCTTCAAGTTCTCAACTTACGCAACTTGGTGGATAAGACAGGCGATTACGCGCGCAATAGCCGACCAGGCGAGAACTATCCGTATCCCCGTGCATATGGTTGAAACTATCTCCAGAGTCAAGAAAGCCGAAACTTTCCTGCTTCACGAGAACGGAAGCGAGCCGACCGAAGATGAAATCGCGCACTATCTCGGAATGTCAACCGATAAGGTTAGGGAGATTATCCGCCTTGCACAGGACCCAGTTTCGCTTGAAACGCCCATCGGCGAGGAAGAGGACAGCCATCTTGGCGACTTTATTCCCGACGAGGACGCGCCCGCGCCCGCGGACGAGGCTTGCAACAGTATGCTTAAGCAAATGCTAAGCGATGTTCTCGATACCCTTTCCGACAGGGAACGCAGGGTTATTATTCTCAGATTTGGACTTATCGACGGCAGACAGAGAACGCTTGAGGAAGTGGGTCAGGAATTTCAGGTTACACGGGAGAGAATCCGCCAGATTGAAACAAAGGCGCTAAGAAAACTCCGTCACCCGACCCGCAGCAGAAAACTTCGTGATTTTTTGGAATAAGATTTACATATATTGTAAATAAGATGAAAGGATATGTTGATGAACAATACCGAGAAAAATATCTTCAACGAGCTTCTTGAACGAGGGAAGCAGACGGGTACCATGAGCGCCCGCGAAATTTACAGCATAATCGACGAAGCGGATATTGATATCGACAAGCTCAACGAGTTTCTCGACAAGAACAACATAAAGGTTGAGGACGATTTTGTCGAGGAGGACCTCAGCAAGGCGCTTGAATATACCGATGAAAACGACGCTCAGGGAAACGCCGTTATGGACGACCCCGTTAAAATACATCTCCGCGAAATCGGCAGAATTCCGCTTCTTTCCGCGGAAGAGGAGGTCGAGCTTGCAAAGAAGATTTCCGAGGGCGACCAGAGCGCGCGCGACAGGCTGATTGTCGCGAATATGAGGCTTGTCGTCAGCATCGCGAAGCATTACGTCGGACGCGGAATGCCGCTTCTCGACCTTATTCAGGAGGGTTACAGCGGTCTTATAAAGGCTGTCGAGAAGTTCGACCACACAAAGGGGTATAAGTTCTCAACGTATGCGACATGGTGGATTAGACAGGCGATTACGCGCGCTATCGCAGACCAGGCGAGAACTATCCGTATTCCCGTGCATATGGTTGAAACGATTTCAAAGGTGAAGAAAGCGCAGAATTTGCTTCTTCACAAGAACGGTCACGAACCGACTGTCGATGAGATTTCCCGCGAGCTGAATATGAGTCCGGACAGGGTTCGCGAAATTATAAGAATCGCGCAGGACCCCGTTTCGCTTGAAGCTCCCGTCGGCGAGGAAGAGGACAGCTATCTCGGCGATTTTATTCCCGACGAGGACGCGCCCGCGCCGATTGATACCGCGATGAAGTCCGTGTTCAAGGACGAACTGAATAAGGCGCTCAACACGCTTCCCGAAAGAGAACGCGAGGTGCTTAAATTCAGGTATGGCGTGGGATATGACCGTTCGCATACGCTTGAGGAAGTCGGAAAGCAGTTCAAGGTTACGCGCGAGAGAATTCGCCAGATTGAGGCAAAAGCCCTCAGAAAGCTGAGAACTCAGGGCAAAAGCAAGGCGCTTAAAGTATTTCTTGATTAATAAATTTCGGGCAGCCGCAAAGTGCGATTGCCCGATTTTTGTTTGGATTTATGAGAATATTTTGCTGTATTTTTCAAGAAAATACTAAGGCAACACCGCACAATTACCGGCTTCGCCTTTGTCATTTACTCGCTTGCTCTTTTTAGTGTGATTTGTAAAACAAATCATACGGTCATATTGCACAAATTTCGCTTGAACGCATTATCCGCTTCGCGGAAAACGCTACATACAGTATTCCTGCGCTCAATTTGCACAATCTGACGAAAAAATCTCTACGCGATTAAACGACAATAATTATGCGGTGTTACCCTAAAGATTTTCCTTGCTTACATAGTTTGCGTTGTATGATTGAATTTAAGGCGACGCCGCACAATTAACGGTTTCCTCCTTTTTCAAAATAAATCTTTATGGCGTATTTCAGTACTTCAAGCTGGGTTTTCAGGTAATATTCGTCCTCAAAAAGCGCGTAATGCACGCACGCGCGTATGAATATGAAGATAAGCGGCGTTATTACTTTATACGGTAAGCCGAGATTTTGTTCCAGTTTTTTCGCGTATTCGGTATAACGCTCGTTTACTCCCGCAAAGAACTTTTTGCCGTATTCAATGTATTTTGGGTGAGTGTAAACCTGATACATCAGGCGATACTTTTTTCCGTGTTCTTTTGCGGTCCAGTAGGGTATTTCATCGATAAACGGAATGATATCGCTTACGCTTTTCGGCGCTTTTGCCATAAAATCTTCTTCAACCTTGCTCATACAATGCGCGGTTGACTGAATTATCAGGTCGTCAAGGTCCTCGAAATATGTATACAGGCTGCCGGACGAAAGCCCGCAAGCCTTTCCCAGAGCCTTAATTCCAACGCTGCTCAGACCGTATTCCGCATAGCAGTCGAAGCACTTTTCCATAATTTCAACCTTTTTCTTGTCGTGAACGTCTTTGTTTATAACTCTCATTTTTTCTCCATTCCTTGAACTTGATTGTTTAATTAATTATAACATATATTAACCCAAATTACAAGCGGTTATTTTAGCTTTATTAATCTTTTTTAGCCTTTGTCCGAAAAAAACGCTGAAGTTGTTCTTACTTCACGATTAATGTGACAATATGCATAAAATTGTGCTTATATTTGAGGATAAAAATTGTAAAAATTATTAAAATCCTCAAAAACGAGTAAAAAAAGTGTTGACAAATTCTGATTGACGTGCTATAATGAAATTACCTTAAAAACTTATTCTCATATAGGAGGACTTTATTATGGATAAGATAACAAAAAGGGCGTTTATCGAGCTTCTTGGAAAGAAGATTGCGGAGATGAACAACGACGCTTTGTCTGCCGAGGATATCTATGAATTGTTTATGGAAACGCTCACAGATGAAATTCTCAAGGGCAATAACGTTACGCTTACGGGATTCGGAAATTTCGAGCTGAAGCCGCACGGCGGTCATACCGTTCATTTTTCCGCGGAAATGAAGAAGATTGACAGCTATCTCACGCTGAGATTCTATCCCTCGAACGTTTTTAACAAACGGCTCAGGGACTCCGGACTTCTTGCGCTTATTTCCGAGAATGAAAGCAAAGACGAGAAATAACCCGAATTTTCTGCAAAAAAGCCGCCCGAAAAAGGCGGCTTTTTTGCGGATAAGCGGGAAAATTGCGTGAAATGCGCCAGAAATCGCTGATGATACGGTGAGAAATATTCAAAAAAGCAAAATTACCAAATAATCCCCGAAAGAAATCTTGGTTTTTTTCTATTTCAGCGCGGATAAATCCGAGCGCCGCCGAAGAAGCTTGCTTGATTTCACCCGAGTCAAGAAAAACGGCAATTCTTTCGGTTAATTTAAGCTTTCCGCCCGTTGTCGGCAAGCCGTTTTCCCGACAAAAACCAACCGGTTCTTCTTTCAAAAAGTAGTATTCGCGAAGCGTTTTTCCGTCTTTAATTTGGTTTAACGATGGTCTTTCTGACAATTTTTCTCCCGTTTTTTCATTCCATTATATCACTTTTTTTCACGTTTTTCAAGTAAATCTGTAAAAAACGAGCCTGCGCGTGCAGGCTCGTTTTGCGTTAAACTGCGATTTTAACCGCCATTTTGAGTACGGCGAGAGCGTCGTATGCGTTAATAACTCCGTCGCCGTTTATGTCGGCAACAAGCGGATTAGCGCCGCTTATCGAACCGACAACGTGCTTCAGCACCGCGAGCGCGTCTTTCGCGTTCACAATTCCGTCGTTGTCCATATCGCCGGGACGGTCGCTGAGTTCGTTCAGCATTATTACGTATTCGCCGCTTTTATGAACAGAAAGCCCGTTTGCTTCGCCGTTTTCATCAATTTTCACATTGTCGACAAATATGAGTTTTTCATCGACGATTTTGTACAAATTCGCGAATTTTCCCGCATGAATTTGCTTGAAGCTGATGTTGAGGGCTGCTTTGTCGGTGATATTGTCGATTGCAAAGCTTGTGCCAACCGTTCCGCGGAGCGTTTCCGTGCCGTCCGGGGTAACGAGGTCAATGTCGAAATCAATGTCCTCGATATCGCTGTCGGTGAGCGCCGAGCCGTCAACCGTCCAACTGAACGCGCTTGTCACCTTGAACTTCACGACAGCCTTTGAATCCTTGATTGCCTTGATGACTTCGGCGGGGACTTTTGTCGCTCCGTTGAGCGAAATCGAGGTTTCCTCGCCCTCGGAAAGTTCGGAAATCTCTTTCGCAACGCTGCTCCAGCTCTTTTCCTCGCCGCCGATTATCGGGTTATCCACAGGCTCGGGCTTCGGTCGGGACGGTCTGCTTGAGGTGGAGGAGGAAGGAGCGGTTGTTTCCACGAATTTACCGTTGTTATACTTAACGTAGGTTGTCTTATATCCGAGTTTAATCGTGTGCGTTTCGCCCTCGGAAAGATACGCGTAAATCTTACTATCCGAGCCGTGAGTAAAGGGATACGTCTTGCCGTCAATCGTTATATCTGCGGCGTTCGGATTGTCAATCTCATAGAGATAAACGTTCTTGCCGCTGCCGTTTGTGGGAAGTGGAGAACTTTCCGCGCTGCTGCCGCTGCCGATTGCGTTTGCACCACTGCTCGGTATTGCCTTAACAGAACCGCCGGAAATTTTGATGTCTTTTGCACTGCCGCCGTTGCCGCCGCCGCCGATACCCGCGCTGCCATAGTTGCCTTTCGCGGTGACGGTGCCGCCGTCTATGGTTATGTTCGAGCCGGTTGCGCTGCCGCCGCCGCCGATACCCGCGCTGCCTTCGACGCCTGTCGCGTTAACCGTGCCATTCGTAATTGTGATTTGAGAGCCATTTCCGCCGTTGCCGCCGCCGATACCCGCGCCGCCTTGCTGACCGCCGTTCGCGGTGACGGTGCCGCCGTTTATTTCGATATTCGA
>DPBR01000079.1:2352-2992 GCA_003516865.1 Oscillospiraceae bacterium | reverse complement strand
CGTTTATTTCGATATTCGAGCCTGCTCCGCCGCTGCCGCCGCCGATACCCGCCGCGTAATCGCCGCCTGTCGCGTTAACCTTGCCGTTCGTTATTTTGATATTAGAGCCATTTTTGCCGTTTCCGCCGCCGATACCCGCCGCGGAATTGCCACCTGTCGCTTTAACCGTGCCGTCAGTTATTTTGATATTTGAGCCATCTTTGCCGTTGCCGCCGCCGATACCCGCGCCGTATGCGCCTCCGTTCGCGGTGACATCGCCGCCAAATATTTCGATATCTGAGCCTAATGCTGAATCGCCGCCGCCGATACCCGCGCCGCCATTGCCGCCTTTCGCGTTAACTTTGCCGCCTGTTATTTTGATAACTGAGCCTTCTCCTCCGGAGCCGCGGTCGGTGCCGCCGCCGATACCAGCCGCGCAATCGCCGCCTGTTGCGATAACTTCGCCGCCGTGTATGTAGATACCATCGCCAATTCCTTCTTCGCCGCCGCCGATTCCCGCGCCGTTTTTGCCGCCTTTTGCTTTAACCGTGCCGCTCTTAATTTTGATACCTGAGCCTTCTCTGCCGTAACCGCCGCCGATACCAGCCGCGTAATTGCCGCCGTTCGCGGTGACATTACCGCCGTTTATTTCGATATTCGA
>DPBR01000079.1:0-2178 GCA_003516865.1 Oscillospiraceae bacterium | reverse complement strand
CGTTTATTTCGATATTCGAGCCTTCTCCTAAGAAACCGCCGCCGATACCCGCGCCGTTTCCGCCGCCTGTTGCGTTAACCGTGCCGCCCTTAATTTCGATATCAGAGCCAATTCCGCCGTTTCCGCCGCCGATACCCGCGCTGCCGGAGCCTCCGTTCGCGGTGACATCGCCGTCGTATATGTGGATAGAACTACACTTACCGCCACTGCCGCCGCCGATTCCCGCGCCGTATGCGCCTCCGTTCGCGTTAACCGTGCCGCCCTTAATTTCGATATCAGAGCCATTTTTGCCGGTTCCGCCGCCGATTCCCGCGCTGTTTTTGCCGCCTTTCGCGGTGACATCGCCGTCATCTATGTAGATGCCTTTGCCTTCTCCGTAGTAACCGCCGCCGATTCCTGCTGCGTCGCCGCCGCCTGTCGCTTTAACCGTGCCGTTCGTAATTGTGATTTGAGAGCCATTTCCTTTGTAGCCGCCGCCGATTCCCGCGCCGTTTACGCCGCCTGTCGCGGTGACATTACCGCCGTGTATGTAGATATACTTACAGTATCCGCTGTTTCCGCCGCCGATTCCTGCTGCGCCGCTGCCGCCTGTCGCGATAACTGTGCTGTTCTCAATTTTGAGATAATCGCAATTTCCTTTGTTGCCGCCGCCGATACCCGCTCCGTTTTCGCCGCCTGTCGCGGTAACAGTGCCGCCGTATATGCCACTATCGCCGCTTCCGTTGTAGCCGCCGCCGATACCCGCGCCGTTTTTGCCGCCTGTCGCATTAATTATTCCGCCGTAAATTTTTATATGCATAGTCGAATGCTGATTGCCGCCGCCGATTCCCGCAGCGTTTTCGCCGCCCTGTGCAATAAGCTTGCCTGTGCCGTTTTGTTGTGCTTCTATTTTGAGACCACTAGTCCGTTCGTTTTTCTGCAACCCCGCGCAGCCGTCTTTTGTGGTTTTCAGAGTGTTTGTCGTGCCGTCCGCAAGCGTGATTTTAATTATTTTATAGTTATCTTCAGCAATTTCAAGCGCCGCGCCCGTGTTAGTTTCGATATTCACGCCCGCAAGCGTAATATTCGCGGCAGCGCCAATATCAATCACAATTCTGTCGGCTGTCGGGGCGCTCCTGTCTGTGTTTTCAATCGTTATCGCTTTGTCTGATTTGATTGTCAGAACGCCGTTTTCATAGGTATAATCGGTATCCTTTATCCCTCCCGTCACCTCAAACGCGCCGACTGTATCAGCGCTTGCGTTTGCGCTCACGAACGGTATCGCCACGGCAAAAGCCGCAGCCGCGCCGATAAATTTCAGCGCTTTAATCAGTTTTTCTTTAATTCTCATATATAATCGCTCCTTTCTGCTATAAGAATTTAATTGTTTAATCAATTATAACATATTCCAAGTAAAATTGCAAGGGAAAACTGCCTTTTTTCGCAAATATTGTAAAAAATGCGCTTTTTGTGTAATTTCGGAGCGATATTTCGTTATTTTACCTTATCTTCCTCGGATATTTCACGGATAACCCTGCACGGATTTCCGACCGCGACAACGCCGTCCGGAATGTCCTTTGTAACAACGCTTCCGCCGCCGATTACAACGTTGCTGCCGATTGTTACGCCGGGCATTATTTTCACGCCGCCGCCTATCCAGACGTTGTTTCCGATAACAACGGGTTTCGCGTACTCCAGTCCCTCGTTGCGCTGAGCCGCGTTTATTGGATGACCCGCGGCGTATATCCCGCAGTCGGGCGCGATAAATACATTATCGCCTATCGTAACGCGTGCTGTGTCCAGAATTACAAGGTTGTAATTCGAGAAGAAATTCTTTCCGATGTGAATGTTATAGCCAAAATCGCAGCGAAAAGGCTGTTCAATCTGAAAATTGCTCCCGATTTCCGCGACAATTTCTATGATGAGGGTTTCACGCTTTTTTGTTTCGCGCGGGGAAAGCAGATTGTATTTGTGGCATTTGCATTGGCAGTTCATTCTTTCTTCTTTCAATTCATCATCGTAATTGTTGTTGTACAACATTCCAAGCGCCGCTTTTTCTTTTTCGGTCATCGTTTTTTCTCCTTTATAAGCGTTTTTTTACATTATAATATATTCTGTCGCTTTTGGCAAGCGCCGAATGAGCGCTTCTTTCATATCGCGGATATCTTCGGCATTTTAGGGCAATACCGCATAATTATT
>DPBR01000020.1:1288-11709 GCA_003516865.1 Oscillospiraceae bacterium | reverse complement strand
CCGCCGCCGATATCGACGACCATCGTGCCGTTGGGTTTTGAAATGTCGATACCCGCGCCGATAAGCGCGGCAATCGGCTCCTCGATAAGATAAACCTTCCTTGCGCCTGCGGAAACAGCCGCCTCGACAACCGCCCTGCGCTCAACGTCCGTGACGGAGCTTGGAACGCACAGCACAACCCTTGGCTTCACCATAAATCCGCCGTTTACAATGCCGATAAACTCCTTTATCATCGCCTGCGTCATATCGTTGTCCGAGATAACGCCGTCCTTGAGCGGTCGCACCGCGACAATATATTCGGGCGTTCTTCCGAGCATTTTGTACGCTTCCGCTCCGACCGCCACAACCGCCTTTTTCTTCCTGTCATAAGCCACCACGGACGGCTCGTTCAGCACAATTCCGCGTCCCGCAATCGTGATTATGATATTCGCCGTTCCAAGGTCAATTCCGATATCAAGTGCCATTTTCATACTCCCTGTATTATTTCAGCCGATTATTACTTTTTGTCAACAATATTTTACGCCGCTTATTATCAAAATAACGTCGTTTTGCAGTAATTTGCGGCGATTTGCAGCCAAAAATCCTCGTCATTTGAGATTTATTCACGGTATACCGCGATTACAATGTTCGCCGTTCCAAGGTCAATTCCGATATCAAGTGCCATTTTCATACTCCCTGTATTATTTCAGTCGATTATTACTTTTTGTCAACAATATTTTACGCTGCTTATTATCAAAATAACGTCGTTTTACTGTGTTTTGCTGTCGAAAAGACGTCGTTTTGCAGTAATTTGCGGCGATTTACAGTCAAATCCAAAATTCCCGACAGCTGAGAATTAATTGCAGTATACGGTATTATTCTGCCATATTCTTACATTATTATTCATCGTGAAACAAGCGCTTTTTACTCACGATAAGTTCCCTAATCATCGCTATCTGAACAACTTTCCGTACCGGTTCAACCCTGTCGTTCAGGTCGCGGGTGCGTGCCTCGGCGCTGCTTTTGGTAATCCTCGCAAAACGCGCGGGAACCTTTTTCAGCATAATCTCCGAGAAAATCCCCACGCACTTCTCGCAGGAACAAGCGTTGAACCTGTCCAGAATAAGCGGCGCCTCGTATTTCACCGCGATTTCCGTTAAATTCACAACGTCGGCTTCACCCGTTTCAAGCGGCTCGCCGTGAAGCTGCCGTTTCAGCACGCGTGAAAGCGGTTCGCGCCCGCGAAGCCGCGTTGGAATACGACTTTTCCCTGCGACAATCACGGGATTGCTATCGCTGTCGTCCGAAATCAGCTTCATCACCTGCGGAGTTTTGCAGGAAACCGCGTTTTCATCGGATTTCGCAAAGTCCTGCCCGTCCACGGAAGCCGCCTTTCGCGCTTTTGCCGCGTTTTTCTCGCCCACGGAAGCTTTCGCCGCCTTAGCCGAAGCCGTTTCGCGCGATTTCACCGAATTGCGCTCGCCCACGGAAGCTTTCCCCGCCTTTGCCGAAGCCGTTTCGCGCGATTTTTGGCGTGATTTTGCCGCAGCCGCGCGCTTTTTTTCGCCGCTCGGCAAATCCGCCGCCCCCGATTTTTCGGAGGCGGTAACGGAATTTTTATTCTGCACGGCGCTGCCGCTGCTCACCGTTTTATCCTGTCGTTTGGCTCTCGGCGGCATATTTTCAGCTCCCTTTTCTTCAGCCGTTCTTCGCCTTTTTCGCGATATCCGGCTCAATCAGCTCGTTTATGAACGCCTTGAATTCAAGCGCGCCCTTTGATTTCGGCGAATATGTGATTATGCTCTCGCCGTGCGCAGGCGCTTCCGCGATTGAAACGCACGCGCTTATTTTCGTGTTGAAAATCGTCGTGTCAAGCTGCTTCGCAATCATCTGTGCAAGCTCCTCGACCTCTTTCGTCAGCGTAAAGCGGCTGTTGTACTTGTTCAGAAGTATTCCGCGCACGCACAGCGATTTGTTGTAATAACGCTTAACCGCGAAAATCGTCTGTTTAAGCTGCGCGATACCCTGAAGCGACAAAATCTCGCAAAGCATCGGGATAATAAGCTCGTCCGACGCCGTATAAGCGTTTATCGTAAGCACCGAAAGCGCCGGCGGCGTGTCGAGAATGATGTAATCGTAATCTTTTTTGATGTAGTTGAGCTGTTCGCGGAGAACGTACTCGCGCCCGACGCCCGTCATCTCAAGCTCAAGTCCCGACAGCAGGATATTCGACGGTACCACATCGCACATTTCGCCGTGAATAATCGCGTCGTCGATGTCGCAGTTATCCTTCAGCACGTCGTAAATCGTGTAATTATCCTCGACCTCAACGCCCAGACTGAAGCTAAGATTGCCCTGCGGGTCGAGGTCAACCGCAAGCACCTTATATCCCATTTCCGAAAGTCCGCCGCAAATTGCCGCGCAGGTTGTCGTTTTTCCGACGCCGCCCTTCTGATTGGTTACAGCAATTATTTTCGCCAAATTTCTACTTCCTCCGAACTTTTAAAATACCGTGCGGCGCCCCGCCTTTCAGCAGCACGGAACGCCGCACCTCAATTTTCACCGTCAGTTAGCCTGAAAACCCTCCGGGTCGTTATATTCTCCCGACTCGCTGTCCTCCGGCATATAGATATGATAATTGGTCTTACCGTTCTTCTTTACGAAGTACATTGCGGTATCGGAGAACGCAAGAAGCTCGTTAACGTCCTCGGTGTGCTGCGGGCAGTAGGAAATACCGATTGAAACTCTGACGTTAATCAGCGTTCCGTCGTCGGTCGTGAAGCCAACGTAAAGCTCATCGATAATATCCATCGCAATCTGCTCAAGATTTGCGATATCCTCCTGATTTGTGTAGCAGAGCACGAACTCGTCGCCGCCGAAGCGTCCCGCGAAGCCGCCGCGTCCGTCAACCTTCTTTCTGATGTTGTCCGCGACAAATCTGATTGCCTCGTCGCCGGAGCTGTGACCATAGCGGTCGTTTATGAACTTGAAGTCGTCGACGTCGATGAACATTGTCGCAACCTTATTCGGACCTCTCCTGTCGAGTTCCTGAGTAAGCATTCTGATGAATGTGCTGCGGTTATAGAGCTGCGAGAGGAAGTCGATTGAAGCGCGCTCGGAGAGCTGCATTTCAGCCTTCTTTTCGTTATCGATATCGGTGAGTACGCCGATTACGCGAAGCGGCTCGCCAACACGGTCTGTTATGCAGTTTGCGCGGAAAGAAACCCAGATGGGCGTTCCGCTCTTGGACATAAGGTGATACTGCGTGTTGTAGCCCTTCTGATTCTTGAGCATCGCGCTGATATCGCGCTTGTACTTATCCGCGTCCTCAGGCGTCATAAGGCTGTCAAGGAAGCGTCCGTTTGAAAGCGTTGCGCCTTCGGGCTTCAGGTCGAATTTCTGAAGCATATTGTCTGAAATATACATAACTTCCTTGTGGAAATCCCACTCGAAAAGCATATTATCGGAAAGGTTTGCGATAGTGCGATAGCGGTCGCTGTTAATTTTAACCTCGTCGAGGAATTCGTTGAACGACGTCCGAATTGCGCCAAGCTCGCTCTTTTCGTCCTTGCTCTTAACCTTGAAGCGCGTTGCGGAAATGCCGTTTTCGTGGGTAATTCCGTCTATTGTCTTGAGCATTTCGTGCATATTCTTCACGAACCTGCTTACGATAACAACGCCGAGCGCGCACATTATAATACCTGCCGCTCCGAGAGCGATAAGCGGAACGATGGGCGAGGAAGCCGTGCCGAACTCGCTGTTATAGCATACGGCAATCCATCTCCAGCTTGTAACGTCGGGGATAATTCCGCTTATGAAGCGATATTTTCCTGCTGTTCCGAGAACTCTGTTATCGTTTGCGGTTACGTTTGAAACCACGTTTCTGAAAATTTCGTCTTTCTTGCCGGCAATCGCGCTGTCGAGCTGACCCGCCTTCATAGAGGCGCCGTTGCCGCTGAAGTTAATCGTATTGCCAACGCTGTCGATGAGAGCCATATTCGCCTTATCGTTCACATAAGTACCCGCGAGAGCCTGTGAAAGCGCGCTGTCAGCGCCGGGAACAATCACAAGGCAAACGTATCCGACAAGCGAACCGTCGTTTATCTCATGAGAAACGAAAAATCCGTCAGCCTGATATTTATCCCACGACAGAAGCGTAGAAACCGCGCTCTTGGAAATCTCGTCGAAATGCTCGAAAGTTCCGTTAACCGCGCCTGCCGCCGAGGAAACAACCGTTCCAGAAGCGTTCAGGATAAGCGCGTCCGCGATGTCGGGCTTGCTGTCGACAAACGACTTCATAATGGCGTCCGCGCTGCTTTCTCCGGACTTTGCGGCTTCAGCAACCGCGCTCATACCCGAAAGCGTCGCCGCGTCGCCGAGATAGCCCGAAAAAACAGTTCCGATTGTGCCCGCTTTGGACATGGTAATCGAATTAAATTCTTCCTGTCTGACGTCGCTGCTGTAATTGTTTGACGCCAACGTGCCCACAACTCCGAGAATAATTGCGGGAACAAGCGCGAAGATTACCAGAACGGTTATCAGTCCGTACTTCATTGTGGATTTTTTCATTTTGCTTCCCCCTGAAATGAAATAAATTTGTGCAGCCCCGAACCTCTGCCGAGCCGCCTTAAATCAAGCTGTCGTCCTTGGCGGATTCTTTTCTCCGCTGTTCGGACTGTACTTTTATAATAAATCTGCCGATATAATCCTCCTGAGCGCCCGTAAGGCTCTCAAAAAGACAGCCATAGCCCTTTATATTTCCGGCGTCGTCCCGCTGAACGCGCAAAATCTTCACGGCGGTATTAAGCGGATATTCCACGAACAAATCAACGTCCACGCAGACGATATCGCCTTCCATAAACTCCGTTGTTTCGCACGAGAAGAAAATTCCGCCGACGTTGATATCGAGCACTCTTATCTCCGGAGGCTCGTCAAACCGCACGGTTTTCTCATCCCGCACATAGAAAAGCGCTCTTCCCTTTTCATTGATTTTTATTTTGAAGAATCGCCTTCGTTCGCGCAGAACGTGCGTGTCGTTGTTTTTCAGGATAGCGATATTAAGCTGCATATCCATCGACATCGAAACCGCTCCGGTGTATTTCACGCGGTCGTTCGCTTTCGTTGTCGTGACGATTGAAACGATTTGGTTGTGTTCGAGAATAGGGAGATTTTTCCCCTTTATAATAACAATGGCGTCGTCATCGTCCATATTCTTCGGAAGAACAAAATTTTTTTCCGCCGACAGGATAAGCTTATCCTGTTCCCCGAACACCTCGACCCTTATGATTTTTCCGCCGAAAAACAAGAGCATCAAATCCTTTATTTATGTAATCATCGCAAACAGCCGCAAAAAACCGTACGCGATTGCAAAATTACCCTTCTACATTATACATTATTCACTATAATAAATCAAGTGTTATATTAAAATTTCTAAAATTTACACAGATTTAGCCGACTATTTTTGGTTATTTTTTCAAGGCGGTCAATACAAATCTTTTCCGTCAATCCCGAAAAGCGCGGCGATATCGGCGGGAAGCGGGCTTTTAAACTCGGCTGTTTTCCACGAAAACGGCTCTGTGAAGCGCAGCTTGCCGCAGTGAAGCGCGTGACGGGAAATTTCGCCGCAGTCGCCGCCGTAAAGCTCGTCGCCGAGAAGCGGAAAGCCGATATGCGCGAAATGCACGCGGATTTGGTGGGTTCTGCCCGTTCTGAGGGTGATTTCGAGGAGCGTTCTGCCGTTTTTCACCAAAATCGGCTCGTAGAGCGTGACGGCTTGCGCGCCGTCCGAGCGCACCTCGCGGAGAATTATGCTGTTCTCGGCGCGCGCAATCGGCAGGTTAATCTCGCCGCCGCGCGTGATTTCGCCGCTCACAGCCGCATAATATCGCTTTTCGGCGGTTTTTGCGAGCGTAAGCGCCGCCGCTGCGTTTTTTGCGGCAAGGCAAAGCCCGGAAGTGTTGTTGTCGAGGCGATAGACG
The DNA here is from genome assembly GCA_003516865.1 of Oscillospiraceae bacterium. GTDB lineage: Bacteria > Bacillota > Clostridia > Oscillospirales > Ruminococcaceae > CAG-115. Next base: position 5,752 of record DPBR01000020.1, on the reverse strand, counting down.
GGGCGGAACGCTCTGTCGGGATAAAGCGCCGCGAAATAATTGCCGAGAGTGCCTGTTCTGTGATGAAGTGACGGGTGAACGGGAACTCCCGCCGCCTTGTCGAACACGGCGTAATCCTCGTTTTCCGCGACAACGCGGGCGTTTACGGAAAAATCTGCTTCAAGCGGCTCGCCGTCCTCGGCAATCGCGGCGAAAATCTCCTCTCCCGCATAAACGCGGTCAATCGTCCTTAGAATTTCGCCGCCGCGCGTAAGTCCGCCGCTCTTCTTCAAATCGGCGACGGCGCGCTGCGAAAAACCGCGCTTTCTGAGAAAAACAAGCGCGGTTATTCCGTTTTCGTCGGCGTTTACGACAAGCCGAACGCTTCTCACTTCGTCAGCGCCAGCTTCTTCAGATTGCTGTCCTCGGTGAACGTGATGACATTCTGCATAAAAAGCACTTGGTCGTATTCACCAAAATCAATCACGCTGTCAAGCCCCGTGTTGACGTAGCGCATATCAATCATCGTGATTTTGGAATAATGCTTCGACAAGAACGGCACGAGCGCGTGCGCGTAGCTGTCCTTGATGACGAGCAGATTTTTGCCGTTATCGACGTCCGTGGTTATCTCGACGACAGGCGCGTTCGCTCCCGTAAACGAGGAATATTTGTCCTTAACCTTAAGGTAATCGCGGACGTAAAGGCTGTTATACTCGGTTTTTTTGCCGTTATCGGTACTTGTAAGCTTCACTTTCGGCTCGCCGTTCGCAAGGGTGTAATAGTCCATTGAGTCCGCGGGAACGCTGCTGTCGAGCGTTTTCGAGTAGAGAGTGCCGCGGAAATCCGAGCTTACCGTTTCGATATTGAACGAGTTCAGCCAGTAAGCGCCATAGCCGAGCGTTTTCGCAGCGGCGCTGTACGCGTAATAAGCGCCGAGGCTTGTCCAGTGGTGGTCGGTACGGTAGTAAAGATATTCGTTCTTATGCTCCGAGAGGTAAGAAAGCGCGTCAATCGGCGCAATTCCCTGAAGCTGCGAATAGCACTTGTCGATGAAATCCTTTTCGCTGAGAAGCCCCGCGTAGCTCGGCAGCTTATCCTTGAAAAGCTCCTGCGCGGTCGGAACGAGCATAAAGCTCATCTGCTTTTCGGGGAAACGCTCCGCGAACTTGTTCATCGCGGCGATTGATTTCGCGACTTCTTCCTCGTCATACTTCCTGAACGACTGAATCATCTGATTATCGACGGTGTAAACGCCGTTTATCTCCTGTTTACCCGTGAGCCTTGAAATCGCGTTCGCGCCCTCGACCCACAAATCGCGCCCAACGAGATGGTCCGCGAAATAGGTTTCAAAGTCGTCCATAAAGCTTGCTTCCTTGCGCTCCGTGATATATTTCCAGTTGACCGCGCTTAGAAAGTCGCCGAAATTCTCCGCTTTTTCAAGCTTCGCCTCGTTTACAAGGCTCGGAAATTTCGCAAGAGAGCGATTTTCGTTCTCGCTGCGCTCCTGTTTCGGGAGAACGAGCGTCGAGATTGAAATTCCGAGTATAATGACCGAGAACACGCCAATCATCAGCTTATCCGGCGTGAATTTTAATTTCTTCATACTGTCCTCCTTATCAGAAATTGAAGTAAAGGAACGGATTGTACGAGCTTGTCGCAATGAACGCGACGCTCGCGAGCATTACTCCGCCCTGAACGACGGGATAGCCGTACAAAACCCAGCTCGGCGCTTTTTCCTTGATTTTGAGCGAAAGGCGCTTGATAAGGTCGGTGCTTCCGATAATGCACACCGCGAAAATAATCCCGTAATTCATAAACGAGTTTATCGCGAGATTGTCGATTGCGACGCCGTTTGCGCCGAACATCGCGCCGATATATGTGAACACCTGCGAGAACATTTTGCCGAAATCGGTCGTGCCGGGAGTAACTCCATCGAACATTATCCAGCCGAAAATTACCAGAACGAACGTGTAAAGCCAGCTGAAAAACGCGGGAATTTTCGCGAGAATTTTCCCGAGAAACAGCCTTTCAAGCACAATCAGCACGCCGAAATACGCGCCCCAGAGCATAAAATTCCAAGAAGCGCCGTGCCATATTCCCGTAATCGTCCAGACGATAAGCAGGTTGATAACCGTGCGGGCAGCGCCTTTTCTGTTGCCGCCGAGAGGGATATAGACGTAGCTTCTGAACCAAGCGCCGAGCGTTATGTGCCAGCGCCGCCAGAATTCCGAAATACTCTTTGAGAGATAGGGATAATCGAAGTTTTCCGGAAAATTGAAGCCCATCATCTTGCCAAGACCGATTGCCATATCCGAATAGCCCGAAAAATCAAAGTAAATTTGGAACGTGAACGCGAGGATACCGAGCCAAGCCGTTCCCGCGGAGAGGGTCGAGTAGTCCATCGCCTTAACCTGCGTCCAGAGCGCGCCGATGTTGTTCGCAATGAGAACTTTTTTGCCAAGACCCGTGATAAAGCGGCAAATTCCGTCCGAAACGAGCTTTTCGGATATCGTGCGGTTGTCAAGCTCATTCTGAACGTCCTCGTAGCGCACGATAGGACCCGCGACAATCTGCGGGAACAGCGTCACGAACGCCATAAAATTGACGGCGCTTTTCTGCACCTTGATATTTCTTCTGTACAGGTCGATTGTGTAGCTCATCGATTGGAACGTGAAGAAGCTTATTCCGATAGGAAGCGGCAGATTGGGGTTTGGGATAGTCCAGCCGAACCAGACGTTGAACGAGTCGATGATAAATCCGAGATATTTGAACGTGCCGAGAAGTCCCAGATTCATCACAATCGAAACGATAAGGCAAGCGCGCCGAATTTTCGGGTTATCGTCGTATTTCGCGATAATTCTGCCTGCGGTGTAGTCGATGAACGTGGATAAAATCATCGCGAGAACGTAAATCGGCTCTCCCCACGCGTAGAATATCAGTCCGCTTATAAGGATAACAACGTTCTTGAACTTCTTCGGCACGAGATAATAAATAATCATCGTTGCGGGAAGAAACACGAAAAACAGGAATGTAAGACTTGAAAAGACCAAACTATTTTCCCCTCTCTGTAAGCCGCCTCCGAAAACCGCCGTGAAGGAGATTTTCAGAGATGACCTTTATATATTCCGAGTTCCGCGCAGCGGCGGAAAAACTCGTCTTTTGCGTACATTGAGTTAACGACTTCGAGAAACATATTCGCGGAAAGCTTTTCGGGAAGCCCAAGTCCGCGCTGAAGCTCTTTTCTGCGCTGCGATGAATTATCGCCGCCGGAAAGACCGAGTTCGACAAGGTCGGCTTTTGTGACGGGATTTGCGTTTTCCTCGGTTTTTTCCGCGAAAACGCCCGCTTTTTCAAACGCCGCGAGCAGGATATCCGCGCTCATTCCCTCGACGCCGAGAAGCCCTTCTTTCGACGGCTCGCGCTTGCGTTTTTCCTTACCGAAAATATCGGGAATATAGACGTTTATCACGCGGCAGCCCTCGGTTATCTCGCGAATTTTCTTCCGTATGAGAAATCCCGCGCCGTCGCTGTCCGTGAGGATAATAACACCGTTTTTCACGGCAAGCGAGCGGATAAGCGCGGCGGTTTCCTTATCCTTGAACACGGAAAAGCCGTTTACCGGCACAATAACCGCGTTCACGACCGAAGAAAGCCTGATTTTATCGTACTTTCCCTCAACTATTATTGCCTGTTTTATCTTGATTTTACTCATAATTTCAACATTTTCGTCCGTCCGTTTCCCCGCAATCGGCGAATTTGCAGCAAATTGCAGTCGGATTTCGCGAAAAAACGCGCGAAAAAACGCAAAATCTCCTCGTTTATCGGCGTTTTCCGCTCATTTCCCAAGCCTTGAAATCTCCGCGACAGCCTTTTCGATAAGTTCCCGCGAATCCGCGCGGGACGAGTTCAGAAGCTTATTCGTTGTGTACATTATATAAACGCAGTCCGCGAGATACGCGCGCGGGAGTTTGCCTGCCTTCGCGAACGCGTTTCGCATCAAAAACGCCCTGTTCGGCGGATAACCGAACGCCGTCGCCGCCTGAGCGGGATTTTTCCCGTCGTCGAGGGCAAGCCGCGCGCGATAAAGGTCGGTTATGTGACCCGAAAGCACGGAAAACACGGCGTGCGGCTCGTAGCCCTGCAAAAACAGCTCGTCCAGAATACGGTAAGCGCGGTCGGTTTCACCCGCGAAAATCGCGTCCGCAAGAGTGTAAATTCCCGCGTCAACCCGCTTCGGAACAAGCGCCGCGATATCTTCGCGCGTAACCTCGCCGCCTTTTCGATAAGCCGTCAGCTTGTCGATTTCTCCGCCGAGAACGGTGAGCGAATTTCCGCATTCCTCCGCGAGATAAAACGCGTTTTCCTCGGAAATCGAACACCCCGCGCGCTCAAACCGCCTGATAATCAGCCCGCAGACCTTCGCCGCGGGAAGATAGCGAAATTCGCAGCTCACGCCGCTTTTTTCCGCCTCGGCAAGCAGCTTTT
>DPBR01000020.1:854-1040 GCA_003516865.1 Oscillospiraceae bacterium | reverse complement strand
GATGTGAAGCTGCGCGATAATCAGCACGGACGTTTCGGGAACGTTCGCAATCAGCTTCAGATAAGCGTTCTGCTCGGCGGCGTTCATTGAGTCGGGGTCGAGGTCCTCGATTAAAACGCACTTGTAGTCCGCGAGAAACGGCATACTGTCGAGATAATCCGAAACCTCGTCCGCCGAGGGCGCGTC
>DPBR01000020.1:0-650 GCA_003516865.1 Oscillospiraceae bacterium | reverse complement strand
CCGCCGAGGGCGCGTCCGCGTACTTCACGAAATTCATATCGCGCTCCCTGCCGACAGCCGCCGCGGCGATTTTCTCCGCGTACGTTCTCACGAGAAAATCCTCCTCGCCGTACAGGAAATACACCCGCGAAAGCCCGCCGCCAAGCTCTTTTTTAAGCGCGCTTTCGGTTATTTTCGGCATAACCGCGCCCTCAGCTCATCTTTTCGGACAGCTTCTGACCGCCGAGAATATGGAAGTGCAGATGACGAACGGTCTGACCGCCGTCCTCGCCGACGTTTGAAACAACGCGATAGCCGTTCTCAAGCCCCTCTTTGCGGGCAATCTCCGCGATAACCGCGAAAATATGCGAAACCACCGCGCTGTTGCTCTCGTTAAGCTCGTCGACGCCGCCGATGTGCTCTTTCGGAACAACGAGAATATGCGTTTTCGCCATAGGGTTTATGTCGCGGAAAGCGAGAACTTTCTCGTCCTCGTAAACCTCGGTTGACGGGATTTCGCCTCTTATAATCCTGCAAAACAGACAGTTTTCCATAATGACCTCCATAAATTATAACAACATTTTTCCGAAAACGTTTCGCTTTTTACCCAAAATGCTGTTTCCGGGTGAAAACAGCATTTCGTGAGTATTACTTAAGGCAACACCGCACAA
>DPBR01000067.1:50632-60336 GCA_003516865.1 Oscillospiraceae bacterium | reverse complement strand
GATGGGCGCGCCGTCCGGCAGGCAGATAAGCGACTTAATCCCCGCCTTTGTTGCGGCGAGAGCGACGCCCTGCGCGTGATTTCCCGCAGAGCAGGCGATAACGCCCTTTTCGCGCTCAGCCGCCGTGAGCTGGGAAATCCTGTAATAAGCGCCGCGAACCTTAAACGAGCCGGTAACCTGAAGATTTTCGGGCTTGAGGAAAACCTCCGCGTCCGCGTTGATTTTAGGCGCTTTGATGAGGTCGGTGTGACGGATAACCTCTTTCAAAACGTGGGAAGCCTTATAGATACTGTCGAGAGTAAGCAAAAATCATACCTTCTTTGTAAAATAATATTTCACACTTTATTATACAACCATTCCTTTAATTTGTCAAGTCTTATTGACAAACAGCGAAAAATATGGTAAAATAGGCATATGTGGATTTTTGTATAAGACAACACCGCAAAACGACAATAATTATGCGGTTCAGCCATAGAAATAATGGGTATTAATATGAGTAAATTTATCAATGCGCCAAATATAATAACATTTGTCAGAATACTCGGAACGATTGCGCTTGCGTTTATCAGCCCTTTCAGCGCGGCGTTTTACGCTGTGTGGACGGTATGCGGGGTGAGCGACGTGCTTGACGGGACGGTTGCGCGTATGCTCAAAAAGGAGAGCAGCTTCGGCGCGAAGCTCGACAGCACGGCGGATATTATGTTCTATCTGCTTATGCTGTTTCGCGTTCTGCCCACGCTTATCGAGGTGCTTCCGAAGTGGATATGGATAATTGTGGCTGCTATCGCCGTGACTAGAGCGAGCGCATATCTCGCGGCGTTTATCCGATTTAGGCATTTTGCTTCGCTTCACAGCTATCTCAACAAGTTTTCGGGTTTTTTGCTGTTTCTGGTGCCATACTTTATTTTTCAAGACTGGTTTTGGATATATTGCCTTGCGCTGTGCATAATAGGGCTTGCTTCGTCCTTGGAGGAGCTTCTCATTCATCTGCTTTCAAGGGAGTATGAAGAAGGCAGAAAAACGATTATCGGGTTTAAGCCGTATAAAAAGCGTTCGCCGTCCGACGGAACGGACGCTCAAAAGTCGGAATAAATTTAATTTAAGGAGATAAAGCTATGTACATTACCTGTTTGGATTTGGAAGGCGTACTTGTGCCGGAGATTTGGATTGCGTTCGCGGAGGAAACGGGAATACCCGAACTTCGCAGAACAACGCGCGACGAGCCGGATTACGACAAGCTGATGAAGTACCGCATAGGGATTCTGAAGGAGCACGGTCTTGGGCTGAAGGAAATTCAGGCGACAATCGCAAAAATCGACCCTATGCCGGGCGCTAAGGAGTTTCTTGACGAGCTGAGGGAGAACTCGCAGACGCTTATTCTGAGCGACACGTTCACGCAGTTCGCGGCGCCGCTTATGAAGAAGCTCGGACAGCCGACGATTTTCTGCAATTCGCTTGAAGTTGCACCCGACGGAGAAATCACGGGCTACAAGATGCGCGTTGAAAAGTCGAAGCTGACGACCGTAAAAGCGCTTCAGTCAATCGGTTACGACACGATTGCGGGCGGCGACTCGTTCAACGACCTCGGAATGATAACCGCGTCAAAGTTCGGTTTCCTGTTCCGCTCAACCGAGCAGATAAAGAAGGATTACCCGAACATTCCCGCGTTTGAGGAATACGCCGACCTGCTGAAATACCTCAAAGAGTGCCTCGCGAAGTAATTTCACGCAAAACCCGCCCGACTTAACATCGGGCGGTTGGGACCGTCGAAAAAGTCCCGTTGGGACCGTCGAAAAAGTCCCGTTGGGACTTTTCCGCCGAAGCATCCGCACTGCCCGCACTCATTGTCGGCAAAGCCGACAATTCGCACAGTTGTGCGGATAGAAGTGTTTTTTGCCACAGGAGACCCGTGGCAAAAAAACGGATTTAAAATGCCCGCTTTGCGGGAAAAATCTACTTTTTCGACAAACTGACGGGGAAAAGCGAAGGCTTCTCCCCGTATTTTTTTCCCTGAAAAATCCTCCAAAAACGCATTTTGACGGTGTTAACGCTTTTTTGAACGGCTTGGAAGAAAGACGAACAGCGCCGCCGCGATAATGCAGATTATCAGCAAAACAAGCCTTATCGGTTCGGAGAAATATTCCGCGATTACGGCGAATTTTTCGGTATCCCAGAAGAACAAAACCCCGATAACCGCCGCGAATATCGCCGATATCAGAACAGCTCCCGCCGAGATATCCTTGCTTTTTCGTATAAGCTCGTCCTTTTCGGGGGAAACCTTGTCGCAGAGCCGCTCAAGCGCCGTGTTTACCGCTTCCAGCGAAAGTACCGCCGCGCAGGTCAGAAGCAGAACCGCCCACTGTGTTTTCCCGAACGAATAGAATTTCGCGCCGAAGAAAATTACCGCCGCCGCAGCGCACAGGTGAAATCTGAAATTCCGCTCGGAAACAGCGTTTGCAATCCCGCGTCCCGCATAGAAAAATCCCTTGAAAAAGCTCATCTTGTTATACCGAGCCTTTGCAGAACGTTTTCCTGCTTTTCAAACATTTCTTTTTCCTCGGCTTCGGTTTCGTGGTCGTAGCCGAGCAGGTGAAACAGCGAATGTGCAATCAGAAACGCGGTTTCGCGCAGCATCGAATGTCCGTATTCCTCGCTCTGCGCCTTTGCCTTTTCAAGCGAAATTACAATATCGCCGAGAATTATCGCGTCGTTTTCGGGATTAACCTCGAAACCGTCGTCCGTGAACGCGGGAAACGACAGCACGTCCGTTTCTCGGTCAAACCCGCGGTGTTCGGCGTTCAGAGCGCGGATTTTTTCGTTATCGACAAACGTCACCGAAACCTCCGCGCTTTCGTCGATTTCTTCCTCAACGAGCGCCTGTTCCGTGCATTTTTCAATAAGCTCCTCCGCGTTGAAATCAAGCTTGATTTTGTCCTGTTCATCGGAAAAGTAAACGTAGATTTTCATTTTAATTAACTCCTTTTTTCACGCTGTTATTTCGCTCTTCTTTCGCGCCGAGAGCCGTTGTATTGCTCATAAGCGTTCACGATATCCTGCACTAGCCTATGACGCACAACGTCTTTTTCCGTAAAGTAATTTTCGCCGATATCCTCGACGTTCTTCAGCACTTTCAGCGCCTCGACAAGTCCCGATTTTTTGCTTTCGGGCAGGTCAATCTGCGTTATATCGCCCGTTATCACCATTTTCGAGTTGAAACCAAGCCTTGTGAGGAACATTTTCATCTGCTCGCGCGTGGTATTCTGAGCTTCGTCGAGAATTATGAAGCTGTCGTCGAGCGTTCTTCCGCGCATATACGCAAGCGGCGCGACCTCGATTGTTCCGCGCTCCTGAAGCTTTGCGAAGCTTTCTTGTCCCAGCATCTCAAAAAGCGCGTCATAGAGCGGTCTGAGATATGGGTCGACCTTGTTCTGCAAGTCGCCCGGAAGAAATCCGAGCTTTTCGCCCGCCTCGACCGCGGGTCTAGTCAGGATAATCCGCTGAACCTGCTTCTGCTTGAACGCCGTTACCGCAAGCGCAACCGCAAGATAGGTTTTCCCCGTTCCCGCAGGGCCTACGCCGAACGTTATCGTGCGCTTTCTTATCATATCGCAGTATTTTTTCTGCCCGACTGTTTTCGGTTTAATCGGCTTTCCCGCGCACGTTACGCACACGCAGTCGCCCGAAACCGCCGAGATTTCTTCCTCCGCGCCCTCGTTTACCATCGCGATTGCATAGCGGACCTGCTGTTCTTCGATATCTTCGCCGCGCGAAAAATAATCGCAGAGCGTCCTTATTGCTTTTTCCGCCTTTTTCACGGAAATTTCGTCGTCGCCGCTTACTTTAATTTCGCTTCCGCGCGAGAAAATCGTCACGGAGAACGCTTTCTGAATGAGGTTTATATTTCGGTCGAAATCGCCGAACACCGCGCTTATTTCTTCCGCGCCGCTTACGTTTATTGATAAATCCGCCACTTTTTTCTCCTTTACGTCAATTATAATCCCTTATCTTTAAGCTCCGCGACAAGATTTACATAAAACTCCTGCACGTCGAAGCCCTTTATATCCTCGCGGTTTAGGTCGATTACGTCCGCGTGGGTTATTCCGCGCCTGCCTTTCGGGTAAAGCGCGATAAATCTCTCGCCCCACTTTGCCGAAGCAGTCGCGACAAGACCGTCGTTGTCGCCGTCGTACTTTTTTACTATCGGATAGCTGAAATTCAGCGGAAAACGCCCGCTTCGGCGGCTTTTCGCCTTTGAGCCTATCGACTGATAGTAAATTTCCGGCATATCGGGAACATCGCGGTTGAACTCCTCGCAATAGCTTTTCGTGAGCGTTTTCACCGCCGCCATAAAGTCGGGGGAATTGTCGCCGAGCCGAGAAAACGCTCTGTTGTACGTCCTCTCGATGAACCTTTTGAGGTGCGGCGACATCGTATGAAGCAGGCTTTCGGCGAAAATACAGCCGTGGTGCGGCGTATTCACCGTTGTGAGCGAAGCCACATAATCCGCGCAGCCAAGCTTTGTTATTGCGTATCTCGCGTCAAGTCCGCCCTTTGAGTGCGCGATTATATTCACCTTTCCGCAGCCCGTTCTTGCGGTTATTTCCTTTATCCTGTCGGCAAGCTCCTTCGAGCTTTCGATAACCGACAGCGCGCTTTGCTGCTCGCCGTAAAAAATTTCCGCGCCGTTTCGTTCAAGCGCCGCAGGTATTCTTCCCCAGTAATTGAACAGCCTGCTGTCGCGGAAAAAAACGCCGTGAACGAGCAGAATGGGATATTTTGCCGCGCAGATACGCTTTTCGCGGCGGCTTTCGTCAAGCTTTATTTTCCTGCACTCGAACCGTACTTCTCCCGCGCATTTGATGTAAATTATCATCAGCATTACGAGATTTATCGGGAATAAGTACCCGAAAATCAGCCCCAGAACACGATATTTTATTCCAAGGCGATTTGACGTCAGATAAACGCGGATTATTCCGTTCCAGAAAATCACGGCTTCCATCAGAAAAAGCGCCGCGAACCTTACCAAACAATGCGTAAACGGCACGCTTCCTTCGGCAATCCCGATTATCTCGAAAACCACGGCGGGAACAGCCGAAGCGCAGCTTATCATAAACGCGAGAATAAGCTCCGCGCCGTTCGCGAGCAGCCGAAGCCGCGCGTTCGGATATTTTTTCACCGTCGGGAAAATATTCCACAGAATAAAAAACGCCGCGAGGATAATTCCCGAAGAAATTTTAACGCCGAGCGGCGCGTTTTCGAGAAAAAACGGCGCGTTTGCCGTAAAACATATCACGGCGATACTCAGAATTCTGATTACAACGTTCATAGAATACTCCTATCGTACTTTATATATTATACACCCCATAATGTATTTTGTCAACAATGTATGAATAAACTCACGAAACGGATTAAAAATATTTTTGCAATATCGGTCACCTCTAAAAACCTTGTTTGAGTGAAAATGTGTATAGCGCACCGACTGCTTCTTTCAACAAGCGAAATTTTTGACGTGACGGCGTCCGTACCGTCACTTGGTTATTTTGCTTTGCAACATCGTGTTGCACCTCCTCGTAAGGCATACAGCCTTACTTCGTCGGCTTTCATCGCATTAGGGTGACCGCTAGCGGTCACTCGCGCACTCTACCCATTTTCCCTTTTCAAACCGGTTTTTAGAGGTTCCCATATCGCAAAAGGAGGATTTTTATGAATATGATTGCTTGTTCCGAAAACTGCCGCTGGCAGAGCGACGGTTTCTGCACTCTCGACGATTTGTCGCACTCGACGGCTTCTTTCCTGTCGCAGTGCCGATATTTCGAGAACAATTAAGGCAATACCGCATAATTATTTTCGTTCAATCACGCAGCAGATTTTTCGTCAGATTGTATAAATTGAGCGCAGGAAGGCTGCCGCCTTTCAAGCGAAATTTGTGCAAGCTGACGGAGAAGATGCAAGTGAGTGAATGAAAAAGGCGTCAGCCGATAATTGTGCGGTGTTGCCTTAACGCTCCGAAGCAAAAAACTGCCCCGATTTTGTCGGGGCAGAAGCGTTATTCCGTCAGTTCGTCACCTCGTACCTCACCTGAAGCGCGTGCTGGTCGGTTTTGACGAGCGGCGAAGCGAGGTTGTTAATCGTTGCGAGATAATCCGTGCGGAACATAATGTAAACCGCGGAATCGCTTTGCGGCGCGGCGTAACAGTACGGCGCGGTTATTTCGCTTGAAGCGAGCTGAATGTAGTACGGGCTTTCAGCCTGCAAAATCTGCGCTTTCGGCTCATCTAAGAAGTAAATGCAGCGCCTGCCGCCCGAAGCGAGTTTACAGTCGGCGGCGATTTTTCCGTCAAGCGTTACGATATCGTAAAGCTCGTATAAACCGAGGTCTATCGTCTTTTCAACGGCGCCCGAAAGCGCGCAGACGCTTATTTTGCAGTTGGGCGACGGAAAATAAATTTTCCCTCCGAAATATGCCACGGCGCTCGGACTTGAATTTTTCGACGTGTAAAGCGCCTCCGTGTCAACCCAATCATCGGATACTTTGGAAATCACCTCGCAGGTTATGGGGTTGACTATCGCGTACTTCATCAGCCAGTAACTTGCGCCGTTTCTTGTGTCGTAACTCAGATACGAAACGAAAAGGCGCTCGGTTTCGGGGTCGTAGAACACCGCAGAATAGCTTGAATTTACATTAAATCCGAGTTCAATCTGCGTTTCGCTTTCAAGAACGGGACCGAGCGTGTCGCAGATTTTCAGCGCGAGCGGGTCGCTTATCCTATACTTGCGGATTATTATGTATGTGCTTCCTCCGCTGTATGAGTAAAACGTGTTTTTGCCTTTTTGGAGGAAAAATCTTCCCGAAGTGTTGTTTAAGAGCGTAACGAAGCTGTTCACGTTGACGGAATTCGATACGTCCGACGGGCGTATCATATAATAGCTCGAAGCGCCCGAAAGCGCGGGATTGCCGCGGTTTCCCGTATACCTGTGCGAAAGCGCAAGACACTTTATCGTGCCGACAGCCTTTTCGGGCGCGAAATCCCAGACGAAGCGATAACCGTTTTCGATTTCGCAGGACTGGTTTTCGTTGAAGCTGCCGCGCATTGCGTCCGCTCCCGAATAAGCGTCGCCCGCGGTCGCGAGAATGGAATATTTTCCGTCGGGCATATAGCCGTATGCGTTTTCGGGAAGCGTTTCCCCGAAGAGGACAAGCCCCTTGAGAAGATGGTTGTACATCGGCAGATAGCCGTTGAAAATATGCCGCGAACCGCTGGGATATGCGAGCGTCGGCGGGAGCGAAAAGATTGAATTGAGCGCGTTCGTGACCATATTCTGCTCCTCGCGCCGCTCCACAACTCGCCCCGTGTCCTTGTCCGTAAGTATAAGCGTTGCTTTTCCGTGCATTATGTTGCCTCCTCTGTCTGTAATGAATAAGAAATATCAGCGAGCTTAAAGCCGCCGTATTTAAGCGTTATTGTCGGAATACTTTCAAAAATAATCTGCCTGTCGTGAACGTTCCGATTCCCTCCCGCCATACCCTTTCCAACCAGCGTCGCGACAAGCTGTCCGCTCTGAACGGTCATCTGTCCGCTTACCGTTCTCAGCGTAATTCTAATTGTGTTAACGCCTTTCGGAAGCTCGTCTGCGAGATAATGGAAGTGCAGAAGCTCTTTCGAAGAGCCGTTTACCGTGTGGACGCTCTCGCGCTTTTTTGTGCCGTTAACGTAAACCGCAGCGATAAGCGAATTTGAACCGCCGCCGTCGACGGTGAAGTTCATATCAATCTGCGCGAACATATCGGACTTTTTTGTTTCAAACGAGAACAGAACGGCTTCTGTTTCCGTGGTTGAGAGCGCGATTGCAGCCTCGTTTGTGTGCGTTTTATAGATATTTCCGAGCGAAGTCCGTATTTCCGCAAGAGCCGCTTCAAGCTCGTTTTTATGAACCGTAGGGTCGGAGTAGCTGCGGTTTCTTGAGTGAAGCTTTGCGGTTAGAGCGCCGTTGTAGTGATAGTTTATTTCGCTGAGAACTATCGTGTTGAGATAGCCCTTGCCTGTGAGGTGGATAAACTCGCCCGCTTCAAGGAAAGGCATTCCCTGCATCTCAATTTCAGCTCCGTGAAACCTTACGACAAGGTGGTTTGTTCGGATTGAACTGAGAACGGTTTCGGTCATAAGCGGATTGAAAATCTCGATTGTGCCGAGTTCGCCCGCCGAGCCGTATTCAAGGATTTTGTCGCCCGTATCGGCGACAATGCGTTTTATTTCCGCTATTGACAGATTTCTCTGACATTCCATACAGTTCTTTTCGTAAAGGAAAAATTCCTGATTTCCACGGTGAATAATCATTCTGAGAGCGCCGTTTCGGTCGAATTTGGCTATTCCGCCGTTCATAGCGGCGATATAGCCTATCATATCTTTCACGGTGCAGTCGGACGGAATATCTTTCACCTCGATATCAGCGCCGTAATTCGAGCAGGATAAGCCGTGATTTGAACAGATTTCACGAAGCAGCGCAGAAGTTGTCGTGGGCGCGGAAAGCGAGCTTGAGTAGGCGTCGTCGAGCGAATACATTCTGTCATAGCAGATTATGGAAGCATAGCTTCCGCGGATATATCTTCTTGCGATGAAGAAAACGCCGAGCGGACACCATTCCTCGCCGTCGAAGCTGATGTAAGGCTTTACCTCGGCGCCGACCGCAAGCTCCTCCTGATAGCGCACGGAAAAGGCAAATCTGTTCGGGCAGGTTGTGCCGATTTTGTAGTAATCGGGGTGCGCGATATCGTCGAAATCAAATTCTATTATTCTGTCGTCGAGATAGGTGTATTCGCCCGCCGTGATTTTGCAGGACAGTTTTCTTCCGGGCTGCGCGGCGAGATTTTTGAAGTTGTCGGATACCTGTACCAGAATAATCACCTCATTTCTGTAAAAATTTAAGCTTAACGCCGCTGTATGCTCTCGTTCCGTTTATTTCGGTAACAACGGGCGCGGGTTCTTCGGGAATATGGAAATCGGCGGTAACGGTCCCCTCGGGCGAGGGAAAAGTAACCGACACGAAAATTTCGGAGCAAAGTTCGCGGAGTTCGCTCATTTCGCTCTCCGAAAGAAGCCCGAAAGTCGCTTCAAGAACATACTTTCTGTTCACGAGGTCGATAAGCATATCTCCCTGCGTGTTGTAGCGGATATCTGTGCGGCGCGTTTCGCGCTTGACGCTGAGCGAGGTTACGCTGCTGAATGCCGCGTCGTTTATCGTAATCGTCATAAAAACCTCCCGTCAGAAATTCGTGTTTTTGCGTTTGCCGCCTGTTTTGACGGCTTTTATGCGGCAGTGATGAAGTTCCTCGGCGCGGAAGAATTTAACCTCCGTTATCTCGAAAACCTCGCCGTAATATCTCACTCTCGCGCCTGCCGAAAAGTCCGCTTCGGGATAGGAATTCGTGTAATCATACCAGATTGTGAGTTCGGAATTGTCGCGGATATTCGAGGCTGTCGGGTCGCTTACGGCGCTTTTGCGCTCAACGCGGACGTTTTCGACGAGGGTTTCGCTCCAGCCTGTCGCGGTGGGAACGCAGAGGTAAAAGTCATCGCCGAGCAAAGCGTTTGGAATGGGCTTTACGGTCATTCTCTCACCTCCGCCGCGCAGTAAAAGCAGCCCGCCGCGCGAAGAAGCCTTGCAACGGTCTGATTGATGTCGAGAGGCTCGGAGGAAACGATTTT
>DPBR01000067.1:43420-50425 GCA_003516865.1 Oscillospiraceae bacterium | reverse complement strand
GTCGGAGGAAACGATTTTTGAAACGGTTTCGGACGAGTTTTTCGAGGAAGAACCCGTGGAGTAGGTGAAATCGCCGATTGTAACGCGCTCGTCGCTCTTGGAAGAAGAACTGCTTGTTTCGCCCGATTCAGCTTTGAGAGCGGCTTCTTCGCGGTAGATTGCATACGCCTGAAAAGCCGCTGCCTGCTTGACGAAATCCGCCGCGGGAGCTTTTCCGAGGGCGATAGCCGAGGCTCTGCCGCCGCTTATGCCGTTGAGGACGAATTCCGCGCGTTTTATGCACTTTTCAAGCAGGTCGCTGTCGGAAGCCTCAAAACCCATTTCCTTGTATTCGTTTGCGGTAATAATCATAAAAACTCCTTTCGTTTTGTTGAAAAAAGCGGCGGACAGCGCCGAGCCGTCCGCCGCGGTGATAATGGCGTCAGCCGCCCGCTTTACGGAGCAGCCTTACGCAGTAGCCTGAGCCGCCTTGCAAACAGCGATTGCAGCCTTTTTGCCATCGGGGATAAAGAGGTCGTGATACTTACGGTAGTCAATATCCCAAGCGTCCGCGAACTGGTTCTGTTCGGGTGTGATAATCTTGATGTTGTCGGTCTTGGACACGGCAACGGGAGCGTCCTTAGGGCAGATAATCCAGTTAATCTGAACGGCGGCGGCGTCTGCGGCAAAGCCGTCGGTATCGCTGAACGTATAATCGGACATCATTCTCGAAGAAGGAACGGGGATAATGGAAGCGCCGCAGATGGTCTTTACGTTAAGCTCAAGGTCGCCCTGAGAGAACGAACCCGCGTCAATGGAGTGAGTAACCTCGCTCGAAAGCATAAGCATATCGTAAACGGAACGCGCCATTGTTACGACAAGCTCGCCGTCGCCGCCGACAGCCTCGCGAACCTCGCTAATCTGACCGATGAGCGTGGAGAGAACGGAGCTTTTCGCGGGAGCGTAGGTCTTGGTGATGGAAGCCGCCGCAGCAAGCTTGGAATAGCGATAAGCGTCGATTTCGGGGATAACCTCGGTGCGCTGAAACTCTGCCGCGACATTTGCCGCCGCAAGCGCGAAACCGCTTTCGTCAACGTCGAGCGCGTCTATGCGGAAACGTCTGCCCCTGTCCTGACTCATAGTCATAGTTTCGTAGGAATAGGTGATAGCGCCGCTTACATAGCCGTCGTCGCGGTCGTACTTTGCAAGACCTTTAAGCGACATCTTGGGCATTTTGATTTCGCTGCCGCCGTTGTAGATAACGCGGGAAGCGTTGTCCTCCATCCAGCCGGAGGTAGCGCCCTCGGTAATCTGCTTGTCAAGCTCCGCCTGAAAAACCTTTGCATATTCGATTGTGTTAGCCATAGTAAATACTTCCTTTCTTGATAAAAACTTGTTTGTTGTGTATTTGGAAAAGACGTTTCGGGAGAAACCGCCGCGCGTATTTTTTTATTGAGAAAACCTCTCATAGTTCGCGCCGTTTATCCCGACCAACGCCGAAATCCGACCGTTCCGCCGAAGCCGCCGTGCGTTTTTACAAAGTAACCCTTTCGGTTTGCACCGCTTCGGTAAAAAATCCCGCCCGCCCTCCGCTGTTTTGTCGTGCCGTGAAACCGCATTCAGCCGCGATATTCAAGGCAAATCCGCTTTATTTCGCCGAGAAAATTCTGCGGACGGCGGAGAACCCGTCGCTTTCGCCCGAACCGCCCGCGGAAAAGTGCGGGATATCGCGCTGAACCGCTTTGAGGTGCGGATAGGCGGCGATAATTTCCGCGGCTGCTTCTTCGGGAGTTTTGCCGGACTTGCAGAGAATTGAAGTCAGCACAAGCGCCTCGGAGAGCTTTTCCTTTGCCGTTCCCGACATCAGAAGCGCGAGTTTCGTTTCCGCCTCGGAAAGTGTGAGATTGAGGTTGAGAATACGCTCCGAACATTCGCCGAGTTCCCTTTTCAGAGCGTCAATCTCGGTGTTTTTCTCGCTGAGAGCGTCGTTTTCGGCGATTTCGGGAGCGTTTTCGGGAACAACCTCGGAAATCTGCCGTTCAATCGTTTCGTTATCCATTAAAATCCTCCGTTTCCATAGCCCTTGCTGCGTCGAGCGTAATTCCGTAAATCTCGGAAAGCGCTCTTGCTCTTGAAATAAGCCCGTTTTTGTAGAGTGAAGCGGCGCGTTCCGCACGGGTTCCCTCGTCCTCGCAAACCCCGTCCGCAAAGCGGATTTGAACGTCCTCCGAAGCGTTCGGGGAGAGCGCTCCCGCCATTTTCGCGAGAACGACAATATTCTGCGCTACGCGTTCAAGACCGTTTGCGATAAGCTTTCTGTAAAAGCAGGTTGTGCGGTAAGTTCTGCTGTTGCGCGAAACGACCTCGGTTGCCGTGCGGATAGTGCCGTTCTTGTAGGAAAGCGCGCCCTCGGAAAGCCCAGTCTGCATACAAAGCAGGTCAAGCAGCTCGCCGAGCGCCTCGACGTGCTGTGTTACGCGAAGCTCGGCGGTGTTGTCGGTGATTTTGAGATCGTCGTTATCCGACGCGGAAAACGCCTCGAAAACCTCGTCGTTGACGTCGAAATAGCGTCTGAGTTCGCCGTTCTCGTCATATTCGCCGCGAACCGCATAGGCAGGCACGATAATCCTCTTTTTTCCGAGAACAAACTCTCTTGAAAGCGAGTCGAACACGGTGTCGATTGACCTGAGAGTATCCTCGGCGCCCGCGAAAATTGAAGCGCCGAGCGGCGGGCATTGCGAAAGCGTACCCGAAGCCGCGCGGAAGTAGACGAACAGCGGCTTTGAAAGACCCTCCAGAGTGCTTTTCTCGGTTAAATCGGGGAAGCACTCCGAAAGCGGGACTTCGCCGCCGTTATCGCGGAAAAGTCTGTTCTGCGTGAGCAGACCCTGCGGGGTGATTTCCTGAGTTTCCGCGAGGACGTAGTTTTTGCCGTTTTTTGAAGCAATCGAACCGAACGCGCCGCCGAAAATGCCTTTGCCGTCCCATTTTGTGGGAACGAAAGCGTCTGCGGAAACGAAGTCGAGTTTCGGCGCGCCGTCCCAGTAGACCTTGATAACGCCGCCGCCGAGCGCGAACATTTTTTCAAGGAAATCGGAAAATCTCTCGGGAAAGCCGTTGTCCTTGAGGACCGTTCTGAGATAATTCTCGGTTTCCTTGTCGGAGCAGGAAAACTCCGTTCCTTCGGTAAAGCAAAGCCTTGAAAGTTCCGCGCAGACCGCTTTCGCTGCGCCGAGCGACGCCATTTTTCTCATACCGCCGTTCATTCCGCCCTTGCGGACGTAGCGCCAGTCGCCGCCGCCGCGGTAGATATCTTTCCATTTTGCGATATCGCCCGAATAGAAAGCGGAAAGCGCGGAGTTTTCGGGGAGCTTATGCCTGCCGAGGAGCAAGCTTTTAATGCTCAATATAAATTCCTCCTTTTCGTTGATTTGCGGAAGCCTTGTTTCTTTCCGCTGACTAGATAATAACACGCCTTCAACTGCAAAAAACTGCACAGTTTTTGAGAAATAAATGAAAGATTTTAAAAAGGACTTGCAAAAATGTGTGAAAAGTAGTATTATAAATAGGAAAGATAATAAAAACCGCTGAAAAAAGCGCGGTATAACGGAGGCATAAAATGAACGATGATTTGCTGAAGAAGATAGAAGAGATGAAGCCGGGCTTTTCAAAGAGCCAGAAGCTTATTGCGAATTATATTCTGGAGCATTATGAAAAGGCTGCGTATATGACCGCGCTGAAGCTTGGAAGAACGGTCGGCGTGAGCGAATCGACGGTAGTTCGATTTGCGATAGAGCTTGGATACGAGGGCTATCCTCAGCTGCAGCGTTCGCTTCAAAATCACATAAAGAACAGACTCACCGCCGTGCAGAGAATGGACGTAACGCGCAACAGAATAGGCGATGAAAACCCTGTCGCGGCGGTTCTCAATCAGGATATCGACAAAATCCGCCACACTCTCGAAGGAATTGATATGCAGAGCTTTGAGAACGCGGTCGAGGTGATAAACAGCGCGAAGCGGATATACATTCAGGGCGCGATGTCGTCGGGAATTCTGGCGAATTTTATGAATTATTACCTGCGCTTTATATTCGATAACGTAACGCTTGTCGGAAGCGTCGGCACAACCGAGCTTTATCAGCAGATGATACACATAGGCGAGGGCGATTTGCTGATAGCGATGAGCTTTCCGAGATATGCAAAGAGCACGATTGAAGCGTGCCATTTTGCCCGAGAGGAGGGCGCGCAGATTATCGCGATAACGGACAGCGAAAGCTCTCCGCTTGTGCAGTACGCGCACACGCGGCTTTACGCATATTCGGATATGGTGTCGTTTGTGGACAGTCTTGTGGCGCCGATGAGCCTGATAAACGCGATAATCGCGGCGGTATCGAGCGGAAACCGCTGCCGCGCGGAAAACACGTTCAGCAAGCTTGAACAGCTGTGGGACAGCAACGGCGTGTATAAGAAAGATGTTTGACGTAATCGTAATCGGCGGCGGCGCCGCGGGAATGACGGCTGCGATAACGGCGGCGCGCCTTGGAAAAAGCGTTCTGCTGCTTGAACGGAACGAGCGACTCGGACGAAAACTCGCGATAACGGGAAAAGGCCGCTGCAACGTGACGAATAACTGCTCCGCAGAGGAAGCGCTCGCAAATATACCGCGGAACGCGAAGTTCCTTTACGGCGCGCTTGCGAAGTTCCCTCCGAGCGAAGCTATGGCGTTTTTCGAGGAGCTTGGAGTACCGCTGAAAACGGAGCGCGGAAAACGCGTTTTTCCCGTTTCCGATAAAGCGGGGGATATCGTGGCGGCGCTGGAGCGCGAATTGCTGCGGCTTAACGTAAAGACAGCGCGTGAAAAGGCGCTGTCGCTGATAATCGCGGATAACGCGTGCCTTGGCGTGAAAACAGGCGCGGGCGAACATCTTGCACGTTCGGTTATCGTTGCCGCGGGCGGAAAATCCTACCAGAAAACAGGCTCGGACGGTGCGGGATACGTTCTCGCGAAGCAGGCGGGACACACGGTGATTGAGCCTGTGCCGTCGCTTGTGCCGCTTGTGACGGAGGAAAAGTGGGTGAAAAGCGCCTGCGGGCTAACGCTGAAAAACACCGCGATGAAGCTGCTTGACGGCGAAAAGGCGATTTACGAGGATTTCGGGGAAGTCGCGTTCACGGCGGACGGGCTTGGCGGAGCGACGATTTTAAGCGCTTCGGCGCACATTTCGGAGATGAAGCGCGGACGGTATTCCGTGGTTCTCGACCTGAAACCCGCCCTGAGCGCGGAGAAACTTGACGCGCGGCTTTTGCGCGAGTTTTCGGAAAATCGCGGGAAATCGTTCTGCGAGGTACTCCGAAAGCTGCTTCCGAGCGAACTCTGCGCTGTTTTCCCCGAAATTACGGGAATAACTCCGGATAAGAAAATCGATGAAATTACCAAAATCGAGCGCAAAACTTTGTTAAATACGCTGAAAAATCTGCGCTTGCGGGTTAAGGATTTCCGTCCGATTGACGAGGCGATAATAACGCGCGGCGGCGTGAAAACAAGCGAAATTTCTCCGAAAACAATGGAAAGCAAGCTTGTAAAAGGGCTGTTTTTCGCGGGAGAGATAATCGACGTTGACGCGTACACCGGCGGATTTAATCTGCAAATTGCGTTCGCAACAGGTAAAATTTCGGGCGAAAATGCATAATAATACGTCAATTTGCACTAAAATGCAGTAAAAAAATTGTGCTTGTATACGAAATTATCGAAAAATATGTTCAGATATGGATTTTTGAACGAAAAGTTGATAAAAAGCTCTTGCAATTTATGAAAAAATGTGTTATAATAAAGTGATTACAAAGGATTACAGGCTTGATTTAGGCAACAATCTGCGGAAAAAACCACAAAGCGAGATATCCTTTTAAAATATCCGGTTCTGGAGTGAAAACAAGTTGAAGCATATATCTGTCGCGATTGACGGGCCTGTCGGCGCGGGAAAAAGCACGGTTGCGCGCGAAAGCGCAAAGCGGCTTGGGTACATTTATTGCGATACGGGCGCGCTTTATAGGGCGGTCGGATTGTATTGTAAGGAAAACGGCGCCGACCTTGAAAGCGAGAGCGAGATAACGGCGGCTCTTGACGGGATAAAGGTTGAGATACGGCTTGTGGACGGAACGCAGCACGTTTATCTGAACGGGCGGGACGTGTCCGAGGAGATAAGGCGTCCCGAAATATCTATGGCGGCGAGCGCGGTTTCCGCGGTTGCGGGAGTGAGAGCGGCGCTGCTTGGGATACAGCGGGAGATTGCCGAGAAGAACGATGTGATAATGGACGGCAGGGACATCGGGACGGTTGTTCTTCCGAACGCCGATGTTAAGATATTTCTGACGGCTTCGGCTGAGGAAAGGGCGCGCAGGCGCTTTGACGAGCTGAAGAAAAAGGAAAGCGCAACGACGTTTGAAGAGGTTCTTGCGGATTTGAACAAGCGTGATTATAACGATTCTCACAGGGCGAACGCGCCCTTGAAACAGGCTTCCGACGCGGTTCTTGCGGACACGACGGGGCTGAGCTTCGAGGAGAGCGTGGAGTTTGTGTGCAGAACGGTTAAGGAGCGTTTGTGAGATGTTGTATTGCATTGGGCGCGTGATAATCCGGATAATCTACCATATTAAATTCAGTATAAAGCTTATCGGCAAAGAAAATATTCCGAAAAAAGGCGGAATAATAATCGCTTCAAATCACGTTTCAAACTTCGACCCGCCGATGGTGGGGATTACGTTCAAGGGCGTATGTACGTTTATGGCGAAAGAGGAGCTGTTCCAAAAGAACAAGCTTTTCACTTGGGTTCTGAAGCATCTTCACGCGTATCCGATAAAACGCGGAGCGCGGGATTCGTCGGGTATCGACAAGGCGCTTGACGGGTTGAAAAAAGGTTGGAATTTCGTGATTTTCCCCGAGGGAACGCGTTCAAAGACGGGCGAACTCGGAAAGCCGAAAAGCGGAGTTTCGATGGTTGCGGCGCAGGCGGGAGTGCCTGTCGCTCC
>DPBR01000067.1:21619-43267 GCA_003516865.1 Oscillospiraceae bacterium | reverse complement strand
GCCTGTCGCTCCCGTGTTTATAAGATACGGGAAGAAGCGCGCGATACGCAGAAAAGTGCTTGTGAGCGTTGGAAAATTAATTCCCGCGGAGAAGTTTAAGATTAACATTGAGGACAGGCACGAAATTCACAGGATAAGCAAGATGATAATGGGCGAAATAATAGCGCTGAAAGAGAACGCTCCCGAATTTGAGTAACAGTTTAAATGATTGATATAGAGATAGCCGAAAACGCGGGGTTTTGCTTCGGGGTTCGGCGGGCAGTTGAGATGGCTGAGGGCGCCGCCGCAAAGAACGGCAGGGTTTATACGCTCGGAGAATTGATACATAACGAGGCGGTCGTCGAGGATTTGCAGAAAAAGGGCGTGTGCGCGGTGAATTGCGTTGAGGAAGCCGATGGGGAAACGCTGATAATACGTTCCCACGGCGTACCGAAAAGCGTGAAAGAACGCGCGGAAACGCTTTGCAAAGCGGTTTTGGACGCGACCTGTCCGTTTGTCGCGAAGATACACGGGGTTGTGAGCGGGCTGTCGGCTGACGGCGCGGTTATGGTTCTGGGCGATAAAGACCACCCCGAAGTTATCGGGATAATGGGAAACTCGGTTTGCAGGGCGTATGCGGTGAAAAGCTGCGGCGAAATCGAGGAATTGTATAAAGAAGGCACGATAGGCGCGGAGGAAAAGACGGCGCTTGTCGTTCAGACTACCTTCGACCGCGAGAGATTTCTTGAAATTTCCCGATGGATAAGGGAAAGATATCCTCGCGTTGAGATATATGACACAATATGCAGTGCGACCGTGCAGCGACAGGAAAGCGCGCGGGAGCTTGCGAAACGAGCGGCTTTGATGGTTGTCGTCGGAGGAAAAAGCAGCTCGAACACGAGGCGGCTTGCGGAGATATGCCGTGAATACACGAAAACGGTATTTGCGTCAAGCGCCGAGGATATGCCATGGCAGGCTGTGAGAAGTCTGCCCGCCGATTGCGTAGTCGGCATAACAGCCGGAGCTTCGACCCCCGGTTATATCATTAAGGAGGTTCATGAGAGAATGAACGAAGAAATCAAAACCACAAATGAAAATGAGGAGGACTTTGCTTCGCTGCTCGAGCAGGACCAGTCTTTTACGAGATTATATACCGGCAAAAGAGTTAAGGCTACTATCGTGAGCGTATCGAAGAAAGAAGCGGTAGTCGAAGTCGGCGCAAAGCAGACAGGCTACATAGTTCGCGAAGAACTGACGAACGACCCGAATGCCGAGGTTGAGGACGTGGTAAAGCCCGGCGATGTTATCGACGCAATCGTAATTAAGGTTGACGATAACGTTGGAACGGTTGCTCTTTCCAAGAAGCGCGTTGACGCTGCGCTGGGACTTGAGAAGCTTCAGGCTGTCAAGGACGCGAACGAAACAATCGAAGGCACTGTTGCACAGGTTGTAAAGGGCGGCGTAATCGTAATTTACGAGAATACGAGAGTATTCATTCCCGGATCGCACACCGGCGTTCCGCGCGGCGGCAAGCTTGAGGACCTCGTAAAGAAGCCCGTTAAGTTCAAGATTATCGAAGTCAGCAACGAGCGCGGCGGCAGAGTTGTCGGCTCAATCCGTCTTGCGAATAAGGAAGTTCGCGACGCGGCTAAGGCTAAGTTCTGGGAAACAATCAAGGTTGGCGACAAGTTCGAGGGCGAGGTTCGCTCGATTGAGAATTACGGCGTATTCGTTGATATCGGCGCTGTTGACGGACTTGTACACACTGCAGACCTCACTTGGAACCGCGTTGGCCACCCGAAGGATATCGTAAAGGTTGGCGACAAGATTACGGTAATCGTAAAGTCGTTCGACCCCGAAAAGAAGCGCGTTTCGCTGAGCGCAAAGGACCCTGAGGACAACCCTTGGAACAAGTTCGTTTCCGAGTACAAGAAGGGCGATGTAATCAAGGCGACAATCGTTTCGATAACCGAGTTCGGCGCATTTGCACAGATTATTCCGGGCGTTGACGGACTTATCCACATCAGCCAGATTTCGACCGAGAGAGTTGCGAATATCGCGTCTGTTCTGAGCGTTGGACAGGAAGTTGAGGTTAAGATTATCGAAATCGACGAGGAGCGCGAGAGAGTAAGCCTCTCCATCAAGGCTCTTGCCGAGGATAACGCAGAAGCTGAAGAAACCGAGGAATAATCCCCGATTAAGCTGAATAAGAGAGCCGCTTTCGGGAAGCGAGAGCGGCTTTTTGCGTGGAAGAGATTTGAGATAAAGAGGTATGAAATGACGGAGATAATTATTTCGATAATTTTGGGAGTTTCGGCTCTGGCAGTGTTTGTGGCGAGCATTTTTTCGTTCAATGAAAAAGGCTTTCTGTTCAATAACGCATACATCTTCGCTTCGCCGCAGGAGCGCGAAAAGCTTAATAAAAAGCCGCTTTACAGGCAAACAGCAGTGATACTTCTGATGATTTCGGCAATTCTCCTGCTAAACGCAGCGGAGGTTTTGCTGAAAACAGGTTGGTTGTTTTACGCGGTAATGGCGGCTGCAGCGGGAACGCTGATTTTTGCGATAATTTCATCGATTTACATTTCAAAAAACTCAAAATAAAGCAATCCCGAAAAGCGCGGACTTTTCGGGATTTTGTTATTTCAGGAAAATCTCCGGCTTTGTATGGCGCGAGGTTGAAAAATGTGATTTTGTGTGCTATAATAAAACGGAGCCAATCTTTTGCCGTTTATTTTGTACAGGAACGTGATTAAAATGAAAAAAATACTTGTTACGGACGATGACATTCACATAGGAAATCTGCTTGAAGAAGCGCTTTCGAGAGAGGGCTATTCGGTGATGAGAGCCTATTCGGGAACGGAAGCGCAGCTTGTTCTGTCAAAAACGAAGCCTGATTTGATTTTGCTCGACCTTATGCTGCCGGGGCTTTCGGGAGAGGAACTTTTGCAGCAGATACGCGATATTCCCGTTATTGTCGTCAGCGCAAAGGCGGATATTGCGGATAAAGTCGGGCTGCTGCTCGGCGGCGCCGCCGATTATGTCACAAAGCCGTTCGAGCTGTCGGAGCTTCTTGCAAGAGTCGCCGTTCAGCTCCGCAAAAACGAGGTTAATTCCGCGCGTGAAACGCTTGTTTTCGACGATATCACGCTCTTTCCCGACACGCTCGCCGTGAGGATTGGCGAAAGCGAAATTCACCTCACAAGAACGGAATGTGCTATTCTCAAACTGCTTATGCTTAACCCGAAAAATCCCGTCAGCAGAAGCTTAATTCTCGATAAAATCAGCTTCGACACCCCCGACTGCACCGAGCGTTCGCTTAAACAGCATATCAGCAATATCCGCAGGAAATTGCAGTCCGCGGGCGGAAAAGATTACATTGAGGCGGTCTATGGAATAGGCTTCAAGATGAAATCTTGACGAAATCTTGACGTTTTCTTTGCCGCTTTCTTGACTCTTGTGTGTTATTATGTTTTCAGAAGGGAAGTGTTTTTGATGGAATATGTTCTGAAAACAAAAAATCTCGCGAAAAAATACCGCAGATTTACCGCGCTTGACGGACTAACGATGAACGTCCCGAAAGGCTCGATTTACGGTTTTGTCGGGAGAAACGGCGCAGGAAAAACCACGCTTATCCGCGTTATATGCGGCTTGCAAAATCCCACGGGCGGCTCTTATTCGCTTTACGGGATTGACGGGAAAAGCGGCGCGATAACAAAATCCCGCAGAAGAATGGGCGCGGTTGTCGAAACTCCCGCGATTTACACGGGTCTTTCAGCGCGGGATAACCTGAAGCAGCAGTTCCGCGTTCTGGGGCTGCCCTCTTTTGACGGAATTGACGAGCTTTTGCGGCTTGTGGGGCTTGCGGATACGGGGAAAAAGAAGGCGGGGAATTTCTCGCTCGGAATGAGGCAGCGCCTCGGAATTGCTGTGGCGCTTTGCGGAAATCCCGATTTTCTCATTCTCGACGAGCCGATAAACGGGCTTGACCCGCAGGGAATTGTCGAAATTCGCGAGCTTATCCTGAAGCTTAACCGAGAACGGCAGATTACCGTGCTGATTTCAAGTCATATTCTTGACGAACTTTCAAAGCTTGCCACGCATTACGGTTTTATCGACCGCGGAAGAATTGTTCGGGAAATGAGCGCGGAGGAGCTTGAAGCGGCTTGCCGAAAGTGCGTCCGCATAACAGTTTCGGATACCGAGAAGCTTGCGACAGTGCTTGACGGAATGAATTTGGAGTACAAGATAATCGACGAAAAAACCGCGGACGTTTTCGGAAAACCGACCGTTACAAGTCTTGCGGCGGCTCTTTATGAGAAGAAATGCGAGTTGATTTCAATGCAGGAGCAGGACGAAAGCCTTGAAAGCTTTTACATTTCGCTTGTGGGAGGTGAACGCTGATGATAAGACTTCTGAACGCGAATTTCGCGAGACTTTTCAAGGGGAAGCTGTTTTGGATTTGCGCGGCGGGGGCAGTCGTGCTCGGAGCCATGGAGATTATCCCGCGCGTTGCAAATATGACAGAGGACTCAAGACCCGAATGGTATCTTTTCAATGCGAGCGGCTTTTTCCTTATGATAATGACGGCGATTTTCGTCGGTTTATTTGTCGGCGAGGAATATGGCGGAACGCTGCGCAACATGATTATTGTCGGGCAAAAACGTTCTTCGATATATTTGTCAAATCTGATAATCTGCTTTTTCGGTATCTGCGTTTTTCATCTGTTGTACTGGGGCGCAATCCTTGCCGCAGGTCTGATATTTGGCTGTAAAATAACGGTTTCGGCGGAAATTATTGCGGTTTATGAGCTTTTGCAGCTTTCTTCGCTTCTGGGAATGTGCGCTGTTTTCACCGCGATTACAATGCTTATCCCGAAAAAAATTGCAGGAGCGCTTGCGTGTCTGATACTTATTGTGGGCTTGTATTTCGCGGATAATCTCGTGTTCGTCAGGCTTATTGACCTTGACGCGATATATTTATCGGATATCGGGATTACAAGCGCCGAGCTTGCCGAGAGGAATTTCCTTTATTTCCTGCGGAATATTCTTCCGTTTGGGCAGGAGGAGCAAATTCGCGTTGGTTTTAACGGTGAATTGCAGCCTTTTTCAGCGACCGAACCCGTTCCGTTTAAAATCGCGCTGTGTTCTTTCGGAGAAATCGCGGCGGCAACGGCGGCAGGCGTGATGGTTTTCCGCAAAATGGACGTAAAGTGAGGTGAACGCTGATGACAAGACTTCTGAACGCGAATTTCGCGAGGCTTTTCAAGGGGAAGCTGTTTTGGATTTGCGCGGCGGGGGCGGCTGCTCTGGCGTTTATCGAGATATTTACACACGTCAAAAGTCCCGCAAATAATCCCGAATACAGGCTTATTCCCGAAAATTATCTTTTTAATATGAGCGGTTTTGTTCTGCTGATAATAACTGCTGTTTTTGTGGGAATTTTCGTCGGCGCGGAGCACGGCGGCGTTCTCAGGAACAAAATTATCGTGGGGCATAGGCGAATTTCCGCTTATTTCGCGGATTTGCTCGCCTGTTTTTCGGGCGTTGTGATTATTCACGCGCTGTTTGTCGGCGTTGAGCTTCTCGCGGGATTTTTATGCGGCGGCGTGTTTATCCTCGAAATAACCGAAATTCTTTTGTATGAGCTGCTTCAGCTTGCTTCGCTGCTTTCGATGTGCGCGCTGTTTACCGCGGTTTCAATGCTCATTCCGCAAAAACTCGCGGGAGCGATTGCTTCGCTTGTGCTTGTGTTCGGGTTTTTCTTCGTTTCAAACGGTATTCCGGGTCAGCTTTTTGATATCGAAAGAAGGATTGAGAAGGGCACGGCTTCGGCGAACGATATTACAAAAAAAGAGGTTCTGTCGGTGGTGCAGGACGCGCTTCCGTTCGGGCAAAACGACCAAATCAGAACGGATATGTTTCGTCTGATGTCGAAAAAAGAGCGCGAACAAGCGGGCTTAAATCCCGCCGCCGAACAGAATTTTCCCGCAGAAACGGCGGTTGGGGCGGCTTGCGTTTTTGCGCTGACAACGGCGGTCGGCGTGATTGTTTTCCGTAAAATGGACGTAAAGTGAGGTAATGATTTTGGAGAGTATTTGGGTCGTTTTGGCGGTTTTTTTCGGGATAATTGCGCTTGTTTTGCTTGTGAAAACAATTCTGATGAAGAAGTCCGCGCGTGAAATTCGCGGGAAAATGCCCGAAATTATGAACACCGACACAAATACTCTCATCGACATTTCCTCAGGCGACAAGGATATCCGCGCGCTCGCAGCCGACCTTAACAAGCAGCTTGCGGCTCTTCGGCGCGAGCGATTGCGCTGCTCTCAGGGCGACAAGGAGCTTAAAACGGCGGTTGCAAACATTTCTCACGACCTGCGTACGCCGCTTACGGCGATTTGCGGTTATCTCGATATTATGAAAAACGTGGAGAAATCCGAAAAGCTTTCGGGTTATCTCGACATAATCGAGGACAGGGCGGCGCTTATGAAGCGGCTTACCGAGGAGTTGTTCAGATATTCCGTTATTGTTTCGGAGGACTCGGAATTACAGACGGAAAATGTTGTTATAAACGGCGTTCTTGAGGAATGTATTATGGGATATTACGCGGCTTTATGCGAAAAGGGCATAGAGCCGTCTGTCCGTATCACGGAAAATCCGATTGTCCGCAGGTGCAGTCGGGCGGATTTGGCGAGGGTTTTCGCTAATCTTATCGGAAACGCAGTAAAATACAGCGACGGCGACCTTGAAATTTCTCTTGACGACGGCGGCGTGATAACATTTGCAAATCACGCGTCAATGCTTGACGGAATTGACGTCGGAAGGCTGTTTGAGCGGTTTTACACGGTTGAGTCCGCGCGAAATTCCACGGGACTTGGACTTTCGATTGCGAGAAGTCTGGTTGAGCGAATGGGCGGCGTTATATCCGCAGATTATTCAATGAATATATTGTGCATAAAAATCAGGTTTTTGAGGTGACCTAAAGTGTATTTTTATTTGCGGGTAAACGCTGCGGGCGCGAGGCTTGATGAAAAATAACCAAATCAAGCCGACAATCGCAATCAGCGTTGTCAAAATGTCAACACAGATTAACGCAAGGTTCAAAATATCTTTTTTCATAAGCCTTTTGACTTCCTTTTTTGTTCATTCAGGCGAAAAGATTTCGGCGCGATTAAGCGGCAATAATTATGCGGTGCAGCCTTAAAATAGTGGAGTGAGGAATGTTTTATGGACGCAAAGACCCGGTTAATGAAAATCCAGCGACAAACTGGTACTGGTCTATATCCGCACGGTGAAACACACAAAACTGCAATTCCGGCGTCACTCTATACGGAATGGCTAATATTTGAAAAGGTGCTCGCATACATATGTCCTCCGAAAAACTCAACTTTTTCGCCGTCTATTATACCGGCGATGTATGAACATTTCTACCGATAAAAACAGCCGGGACACCCCGACTTCCACAACTTACCCCTCAAACGACAACTTACCCCTCAAGCGGCAAAATCGGCAGAGGAATAATTAAATTGTATCAATCTCGGTGTTTTTATATCAAGAAACATAAAATCGTCACTTGTCAGTGAAGCGTCGCTGAAAAAGTCTTCAAAATCAGAACAATATCCGTTCGGCTGAAAACGTCCTTGATGTCTTTAGAGAACATACTGTCAATTTTTGCACGGAAATTTTTGGAATTGTATGACATACCGCCGTATGGAATGTTAAATTCCCCCTTTGAATTGTATCTAAACATAGACCCATAGCAGTATTCTCTAATAAAGCAGAAGTTCGCTGCTCGGTACTGTTCAGAGGAAATTTCAATGCGTTTCAACTGAAGGCCATTAAACACATCTCTAAAATACATATAGTATCCGCTTGTAAATCCTGTGAGCAGATTGTTCTTTAAATTCTCATCGGAGAAAAGGGCTTTTTGCTCGTTCTTCACTGTTCTTTGCATTTTGTCAACAGTCATTTTAACGAGTTGGTCGGTAAAGGCTTTCTCGTCAAGCAGAAGCTTTTCGGAAAATCCTGAGTTTATTCTGCCAGCAATACTGTCCGTGAACAAGCGAACTTGCGTTTCGATATCGGTTGCATTTCTTTTTCCGCTTCTCAGGTCAGTATACATTTTTAACAAATCAGAGTAGCTTGCGGAACAAACTGAATATAGGTTAGAAAAGCTGTTATTATAACACAAAAGCAGTTCTTGAAGCTGCTTGTCTTGCGTCTTAATAAGTCTATAATATTCCATTAAAGAACTTGAAATATCGTTGATTACCGCCTTTTGAGGGTTAAGATGAAAGAACAACGCACCACCGCCGAAGAACGGCTCGATATATCTTTTGTATTTAGGTATGTGTGGGACAATCTTGTCGGAGATCATCCCGAATCTTGTGTAAACTCCATAAATAGTGTATAATAGAATAAAACAAATGGAGGAAAAGAAAATGGGCAGAAAAAGGACACCGGAGGAAGAAGCAAGACGGGAGCTTATCCGAGAGCTTTTGAGCAAGGCAAATGTTACGGGCATGGAGGATATCCAAAAGCTGTTCAAGGAAACGATAGCGGAGTTTATGGAGGACAGCCTTGACGCGGAACTTGAGGAAACGCTTGGCTATGGGAAATACGACCATACCGCCCGAACCGAATCGGGAACAACAAACAGCAGAAACGGTCACAGCCGGAAAACGCTGAAAACAAGCGCCGGAAAGATAGATATCAACATTCCGCGTGACAGAAACGGCGAGTTTGAACCGAAGATTCTCCCCAAAAACCAGACCAGCGTCTCAACAGCAATTGAAAGCAAGATAATCTCGATGTACGCTAAAGGAATGACGACCTCGGACATTCAGGCGCATATTAAGGACAGTTACGGCATGGACATCTCGGACACAACGGTCAGCCGTATAACAGACAAAATACTTCCCGAGGCGCGGGAATGGCAGCAGAGACCGCTTGAGAGCGTGTATGCAGTCGTGTTCATGGACGCGATTCATTACCATGTGCGCAGCGAGGGTCAGATAGTAAAAAAGGCGGTTTACATAGCGATAGGCATCAATCTTGAAGGCAAAAAATCGGTGCTCGAAATGTGGGTCGGTGAGAATGAAAGCGCGAAATTCTGGGCTTCCGTTCTGAATAATCTGAAAAACCGGAAGGTCGAGGATATCCTTATCGCCTGCACGGATAACCTCACAGGATTCAGCGAGGCGATAGCGGCAGCGTTCCCGAAAACCGATATTCAAAATTGTATTATCCATCAGCTTCGGAACTCCAGCAAATATGTTTCGTATAAGGATATAAAGGCTCTGATGGCAGATTTGAAGCGGGTTTATCAGGCTGCTGACGAGCAGTCCGCGCTGGCTGCCCTGGACGATTTCGCTGAAATTTGGGACAAAAAATATCCGAAAATCTCAAAATCCTGGAGAGAAAACTGGGCAAATCTCAGCACATATTTCAAGTTTCCGGAAGAGGTTCGGCGGCTCATTTATACGACAAACGCCATTGAGGGTTTCAACCGTCAGCTGCGTAAGGTGACTAAATCCAAGTCGGTTTTCCCGACCGATGACAGCTTGTTCAAGATGATTTATCTGGCGATGCTGGACATCACCAAAAAGTGGACGGGACGGCGGCAGGATTGGGGTCAGATATACCCGCAGCTCGCGCTATACTACGGCGACCGCATACCCGATTGACTGACGCACCGGAACTGCTGTTTCCGTTACGGGCTTCGCCCGAAACGAAAACAGCAGTTCCTATTGACAACTTAATAATTTTGTGATACCATAAATTAAGCTCTGAATGCACCGAAATGCACCCAGAGCTTATGGATTTCATTTAATTCACGTTTGTGGTTTACACAGAATTTGGGATAGAGCCAGTTAAGAAGCATTTCAGATTGGAGAGCGTTTCAAGAATACTATCAGAAAAAGGATGAACAAATATAAACATAAATCATGTTTTGTGAATAGAAGCTACAAGAAGATGTTCGTAAACCACTTGCTTTAAAATAAGAAAAGAGCTATCCGATTCAAATACGAATCAGATAGCTCTTTTCTTTTCAGACAGAATATTTATAACTGTTGCCGATAATCGAGAAATGTTGCCAAAACGTTGCCATGATAACGATTTGATAACGGCTTTTGGCGTGTTTACGCCCTATTTTTTGGGACGTTTATTATTCCCACTCGATTCAGGTTGCTGTGATTTTGGTATCAGCCCTTGATTTAATGCGCTTTATTCGCAACGAACAGCGCATTTTGATTGCATTTTTTGTATTATCTATTTTTTTGAGGTCAAAGTGAGGTCAATCAAATGAGGACTTTTGGGGTTTGTTGCAAATTAATATGGTGTCAAGGTTGATAAATTCTTAAGCATATCATTCATCGAACTGTAAGTGGTGTCATTAGAAATCAAGATCTGCTCATCAGTTTATTAGCATTCCCAATCACATAAATTAAAAACCGTTTCAGCAGTTTTGCCTATGATATTTTTAATTGTTTTTTCTAACCTGCCGTTTGGAATTAGCCAAATATGTATTTTTGGAAAATGGCCCTTTGTAAGCTTCTTCGTCTAAG
The DNA here is from genome assembly GCA_003516865.1 of Oscillospiraceae bacterium. GTDB lineage: Bacteria > Bacillota > Clostridia > Oscillospirales > Ruminococcaceae > CAG-115. Next base: position 32,721 of record DPBR01000067.1, on the reverse strand, counting down.
AATCCTAAAATAAGCTTGATACTTTCTTTATCATTTGGCAGCTTAATTCTCTTGTTTTCAACTTCAATTTTTATATCAACCTTTAATGCAAGAGATTTGATCTGTGATGCAGAATAATTCTCTAGAACTTTCGAATCATTAATCATTGCAATTTTGCGCCTAATCCAAGTGTTGGCCATTGATTTAAATGATTCGGCATCTTCTATCAATAAAGCATCGTTTGTTACAAATGATGCAACTTCCTGATCTGTAGCCGAGCGATAATATCCACTAAGATCAAATATCTGTCTAGCGAAAAAGAATGATACAAATTGCAATTCGTTATCAGTGTAAAAACAATCTATGCTATCTGCTATACTAATTCCGCATCTTTTCTCTTGTGAGAAAGTGTTCTCGTTCAGAAAGAGATTATACCATTTTGGAGAAATGTATTGTTCTTTACGAAATCTCTGAAACGCAATATTAAATTTTTCTGAATCTTCAGTTTCAATTCGTTCACCGATAAAAACCGATTTTATTTCTGGGAATACGCCATTCTCTTTTTGAAAACTGTGGACACCTAAAGGGTTTCGAATGGCATCCATTATTTCCGATGGAAGCCGAAAATTCTCTATTGTTAGAAACTCATCAACAAGGGGTTTGTAGCTACCATCAAAAATCACTCTGCTTTTTTCATTAAGTAATTGTTGTTTTGCCTCTGAAAAACTGTCACATAATTCTTTTTGAGTATTTGCATCCATCTCCAAACGATATACATAGTCTTCATTTTTATCGGCTCTGATTACCATAACAGCACAGTTATCAAACATTTTTAACCCTCCATATCTAATAATACGAATTCAAACATACGACCTACTAGCTTTATATCTTGCTTTTTCCTTAGTTTTCTTTTGCTTATCAATAAATATCCGGAAACACCATTTTCCGCACTAACTTGGTAGAAATGATAACCTGCAATAAAGAGCAGAGGATTTGGTGGATTCGAATTCAAAAAAGGAATTATAAAAAGTATTATTATAGCAATCACAGCACATATTATTAGATTAAAATCTTCAAAAACCATATCTGCGAAAGGAAAAATATACGAAATAACATAGCCAATTATCCAAATGTCATTTGGAGATACATCACTAACTATAATTGAAGTAGGTGCCAAGTGCTTTTTACCATATAAAAACATCATTATAAACAAAACTGAAAATAAAATGCCTATACAAATTACAAAAAAAGTTACGGTAAAATCCCCCTTTTTAATATACCAGGTTAATGCAAATGTAGCTAGCAGAGGTACTACTGTCGAGAGATTATATATAATTTTCGATAATATGTTCATGATCCTCTTCCCAATAAATAGCAATAATAATTTAGTTGTGTCATATTACAACAATATAATTTGCAGAAAGCAAACAGCTATTTCACAAACCTAATCTGCACATTCAGCTTCAAATACTGTTGCCCATCAACCTCATAGATATTGCCGAACCCATGCTTTGTCTTGCTCGGAGTATCAAAACGAGTGTTGGCAAACATATAGTTCTTAAAAGCATTGTGGTTATAGATGTGATAGCACACAATATCACCATCGTCCTTGACAATGATATATCCGCCCGTTGCTTCATAGTCGCCTGTCCACATAGTGTTCGGAACCATTCCGAGAGCTATGTTCGTAAGCATTTCCTTGACTTTGTGATGAAGATATACCGTATTGTCAAGAGTTGATATCAAACCTGCTTCCGCAACCATATTGGTAAGCTCCGATATACTGTACGATTTACCTTGATAGTAATATTTTATCATTTCGGCAAACACGACAGGCATTTCCGTCATAACCATTTTTAGGTTGAAATCAAGTGTTTTGTTATCCGTTTCAACAAACTCAATATCTGCGCCTAACGAAGCGAGAAAATCAAACTTGTCCTTAAAAAGCTTGAAACCGTGAAACGTCGATATTTCACTACCGGTGAGCTTATGACCTACAATCTTATATGTAAAGTTTGTTGCTCCCGAAGCGTTGAAAAGCGTTGACGGACTGCCAAGCTGCGACTTGATGCTAAATCCAAAAGTATCGTCGCGCCCCGACATAATATCGTGAACCATAAGGTGAATATCTGCCTTGTCTTTGGATTTTGCCTTTAAGGTCTTGCATTTGATTGACTTGGCGAAGCTCCATACATCCGGTAATTCAAACGCACCTTTGCTTCCGGTTTTTGCCTTTATCCCTGCAAGTAGATTGTCTGTCTGCGCAACAAAGGCGGCTATGGGAACGCTGCAAATCTCATCGCCCGTATCGGCATTTATCACTTTTATTTCAGAAGAACGACAGTATTCAAGTTTTTCATTAGCTTGAGCACGAATTACTTTGAGCACATCATAATAGATGTTCGGTATCTTGTTTGTGTTTGCATCGGCAGCATACAACTTACCGTCTGCCAACAGCTTAAACAGTGTATAAAGCTCGCTCCACTCTCCAATATTTCCTGTCATAATATTTACCTTTCTTTTAGAAAATCATAGTAGTGGTTCAATGCGTTGCTGTACATCTTGTTTCCTCGTTTATCTTTTTGCATAAAGGAAGCATTGGAATAGATTTCTTTTATCAACGGTGTTAAATCCCCAGAAGAAGTAATTGTGTATAACGATGCGGATAATACCTTTTCCGAAATCATATCATTTGAAATCGATACGATAGCTCGCGAATATTTGTAAACAGAATTAGCGGACAGAGTAGTATGGTTTGCCAGCCATTCTTTAAATAACTCTTCCATATTATTTATCACCCCTTACGTTTTATCAAGCTCAGTAAGCCATTTCTTCATAAACTTTGCCATTTCCTCAACAGCGGGAATAGTAACCGCATTACCAAGCTGCTTGTATTTCGGACCATCTGCAAGTTTTTCGGGAAAGCTGAATTTATCCTCGCCTGTTTTTTTATCGATAAACGCATAGTTTATAAAGCCTTGCAGCTTGCCCCATTCTCTTGGTGTCATCATACGAATGCCCCTATCATTAAGAGGGGTCTGCTTTGAGCCGATAACTTTTCCTGCAACACCTGCTTTAGGGTCAATCACAAGATTGCGTTCTTTACCCGAGCCGCCCGTGGCAAGGATAGCATTGGATACGGGGTGTTCGATTTCGGGCAGATTGACGATTTTATATCCAAAACCGTTCCCCTTTCCCTCATGTCTTGCCTTGTGTCGTTCAAGAGTTTCCACATATCCCGATGAAAGGAAATACTTATCGTCTGCGTCCATTTCAAGCAGGTCGTTAAGGTCGGTGTATATAGGATTTTTTCGCTCCTTTGGCAGTTCGTTCGGCAGATTGTCCACTGCACTTCCAAAATGCTCTCGGTTAAAGCCCATTATATACACTCTCGGACGATTTTGGGGAACACCGAAGTTGCGTGAGTTGCGGATAAATTTTCTCGGCTCGTATATCAACGCTCCGTCATCTCCGAGCGTTACCCCCACAACTTTATAATTTAAATCCTTAACCAAAACCTCGATAATCGTTGCGAAGGTGTGTCCTTTATCGTGAGTAACAAGGTTATCCACGTTCTCAAGCATAAAGGCTTTGGGGCGGGTTCTTCGGATTATTTCGGCAATATCGAAAAAGAGAGTACCTCTGATTTTATCTTCAAAACCTGCTTTTTTCCCAGCGCGACTGAATGCCTGGCACGGAAAGCCTGCGAGGAGAATATCATAATCTGTTGCTTCAACTTTAGCCTTAAACTCCTCGGTGGTGATATCATTCATCGGGTTTTCGCCATACAAGTGTTCGTATGTAAGGCAAGCATTTTTGTCTATCTCGGCAGACAAAACATTCTTGAAGCACCCAGCTAACTCATATCCTCTGCGAATGCCGCCTATCCCCGCGCAGAGGTCTATTGTCTTATACATTTTCATTGCCGTTTCTCCTTTGTATCATTTCATCAATCCGTATTTTGTCATCGACATAAGTTCTCAATGCTTGTACCTCGTTTGTGGATAAATCAAACATCAATGAGATGTACTTGTTTTGCCAAAACATGATTGTAGGATTGGAGAGAACAACCGGAATAAGTACACTGAACTTTTTATAAAATTCCGTTTCCTCCGCCTTTGTGCAGTTTGCTTTGTACACCTTGTCAACAACGCTGATTTCACGCTCTATTCTCTTGAAAATAATATTTATCAAAGCAGGAGAAACTTCTACAGCATTTGCAATTTGGGTTTTAGCGGTATAGCTCCCGCCGTTTATAGCGTCTAAAACCTTTTGAATGTTCTGAATTGTTGTTTCAAATGCAGTCATAACATAACTCCTAACTTAAAACGCATTTAGCACTCTTTCTGCCATCCGCCGAACAACAGGAACGCAGACGGTATTTCCGCATTGCTTGTAAGCTTGCTCAATAGGAATATCCTTAAAACCAAAATCGGGTGGAAATCCCTGTAAAGCAAGGCACTCGAACGGAGTTATCTTCCTAATACCGAAATCATCTCTTATCACGGGAACTCTGTCGTGATATGTTCCCATATTTGCCTTAAGAGTGGGAGAGATGGTATATTTTCGTGTCGCCACACCGCTATCGTCTATACGATACATACCCGTAGTATCGGGTATTCGCTTGTTCAGCAAGTCGTAGTATTTGTTACCGGGTTTGTAATAGTAGTTTTCGTGACGCTTTATTGAGCGGTCGAAAACGCCTTCCAAATCGTTTGTAAGAGGTATTTCGTCGGGAAACGAAAATCTGTTCATCATATCGAGATCAGAGAAAGCAACCACAAAAGTCCTGTTTCTTTCTTGTGGGATATTTGCGTGAGTATGAGGACTTTGAACGGCATACTTGACATAATAGCCAAGCTCCGAAATGTGATTGAATATAGTGATAAATGTGCGCCCGTTGTCGTGATTTATCAAATTTCGAACATTTTCCAAGAAGATTACCTTCGGTCGAACGCTTTTGGCAATTCTTACTATCTCAAAGAAAAGATTACCTCTTGCATCGTTGAACCCGCGCTGATACCCCATTACGGAAAAAGATTGGCAAGGGAAACCCGCGACCAGCACATCTGCCTGCGGGACAGAGTTTTCATCAATGCTTTTTATATCTGCTTCTTCAAGTGCATTGTTCGCGATGTTGTGCCTATATGTAATGCAGGCAAACTTATCAATCTCGTTTGCCCAAACAACCTTAAACCCGGCTTGTTCAAAGGCAAGGTCAATTCCTCCTATGCCCGAAAACAAACTTACAACCGTAGGATTATTCATTTCGTACCGCCGCTTCAACAATATCTGCGCACTCGGTCAGGTGCTTCTTTATGTCGTTACCCCAAAAACGAATTACCGTCCAGCCGTCCGCTTCCAGGGCAGCCGTAACTTCCTTGTCACGCTCCATATTGCGCTCTATCTTCGGTATCCAAAACTCTTGGTGGGACTTAAAATCCTTTTTGCGTTCTTCCCAATTAAACCCGTGCCAAAACTCGCTGTCGCAGAACACGGCAATTTTTTTGCCTATAAAGGCTATATCGGGCTTTCCGCAAACGGTGGTTACATTCTTTCTGTAACGCAAACCGCGCCGCCAAAGCTCTTTCATAAGCAAAACCTCAATCTTTGAGCCTTTGTTCTTAACTTGCCGCATATTGAAACTGATTTGTTCTGGAGTTTTCTTGCTCATAAAATCACCTATGTTTGAATACCGCTATATTATATATTTTATCACAGAAGCTCGGAAAATGCAATATGAAAAAGTTCCGAGATAGAAATAATTTGCTTGCTCAAAAACATTTACTTACCTATTACCTCTTAATTCCTCTCGTCCTAGCTATCAAAAATTCTTGCAGCTTCTCCGCCAACCCCAATGACTTGATAAAATTCATAACTTTCTGAAACCTCTGCTGTAAGGTGTTAAAATCGTATTTAACCTTACGCAGTTCCTCATTGAGAGTGCGGAATGATTTCAATTCTTGCTTCTGCGCATTGTTTATCCTGTCTTGTTCCTCAATTTTTCTATTCAGCCTTGCAATCTCGGTGTTAAGATTGCACTCCTTACTCTCGGCTGCTATCTGCTTCATTGCAAGATCGGTCAGAGCGCCGTAGTCATCACGTGACAGAGTAACCTTTCCGCTGAACATAGTTTTTCCTGTTTCAATCTCGCTGATAGATTTTAGCTTTGCTACCTTTCCGGCGCTTGTTTCAAGCTGACTTTGCTTGTCGGCAAGCTCGGCGGCAGTCTGCGTAAGGGCAGAGGACTTTTCCTCAATCTGCTCGTCCAAATGAGCAACAGCAGCGTTCTTCTCTTGATACTGCTCGTCCAGCTCATCAATAACAGATTCGACCTGCGTTCGCAACTCCTCACGGTGCTTTAAAAGCTTGTCCGCGCATTCAGCTCGCTCATCAAGACGGGAGACTTCCTCTTTCTTCTCCTCGACCTGTTCCTTGACTTTTGCGTACTCCTTGTACTGCTCAACAGTCAAACTGCCGCGGGACTTTTCGGGTGCAGCGATCTGTATTCCGTGCCGCGCACAAATCTCCGTCAGAACTTTGCACTCTGCTTCACGCCAGCGAGCAATGGTTTCCTTGCCGCTTCCGTAACCCATTTCTTTCAGAGCCTGTGCAATTCCGTTTCGGGTATCAATACCGCTCTTGTAATGTCCTATGGGTATGTAGTCGATATGCAGGTGCGGAGTAGCCTCGTCAAGGTGGAGAACAGCGTTGAATACATAGAAATTCGGGTTGCGTTTCTGAAAGCCCTGCATATACTCGGTCAAGCAAGCGGTGACGATTTCAGCGTCGGGAGTACCAATTCCCGTGTTCTTCATATCGCCGATCTGCACCACATCTTCATAAAAGCTCTTGCGTTTATCGGCAGCGGTAACGACGGATTGAGAGATGTCACGCTTGAAAATGTGACGGAAATAGCTCGTTTTGATTTTACGGTCGGCTCGCTTCTGCTTTGCATTGTAACGTTCGACAGCAGTTCCGAACAGGCGCTCGTAGGCTTCCTCAATAGGCTGCTGAATGAAAATTATATTGTTTTTTGTCCGGGTATCGTCCACATTTTTGGCATTGAATTTACGGTTGTTGTGGGTAAGGCTGCCCTTTCCCTGACAATGAGAGAGGCGTTTTTCACTCATAGGTAAATCTCCTTTCGCTGCGGTATTCTTACTGTTGTGCCAACAGTAACGCCATAATACCCTTGACATTGATTACATCAACGTCAAGGGTACGGCGCTCTCCGAGGGGCAAAGGGAGAACCCTTTGCAAATCCCGCTCTTGCTTCCTGCCTATTCTGCCTTCACGCAACGAAACCGTTGCTTTTTCAAAACTGAAAAGAAGGATGATTCTGTCTGCCGAAGTCAGACCATTGTTATTCACGGCACTGCAAAACAACTTGCTCCATGACCTCGTGCTCAACAATCAGCGAGCGTGTTTTTTCCCAAGCAGCGATTTCACTGAAAGATTTCGGGCGAGGATTTTGCGCTGCGTATTGCTTACGGAGCAGTTCCCACATCTGCCAAGACTCCCGGTCGATCAGGCGAGGGATAACCTCCCACCTGCCATTTGCTTTCAGCTGTAAGATTTCATCGGGGTAGTTCGCTTTCATAAACCGCTGCCATGCTGCGCCCCAGCGTTCGATAGGTGTGTTCATAAGTTCTTCGTTCATGGTAATTAGCCTTTCTGTGTATATCAGCGTGACGGTCGTGACGATGGTGTCGGTCTTTTTGAGATAGGGCAGGGTATGTAAAACATCGTCACGGTCGTCACACATCGTCACGCTTTCAGTTTCAATGTAACGTTTCTGCCGCTGTGAGTGCGGCTTGTAGCATAAGTTATGTTGTATTCGTTAAGCAGACGCCCTGCCGTGACATTGAGTTTGAGTGTAAGCACATTCGGTTTCAAATCCGTACCGAGCCGTTCAGCCAGTTCCGTAGCCGTACCGGACCATTCGGGGTTATCTGCCGTGATGAACTGCGAAATGGATTCGAGTATTGAGTCCGGTGGCTCTTTCCAGAGTTCCGTTTCAGCGGTTTCAAAGTCCCAGTATAGCTTTTCCACATTTCTGACAAGCGTCATCTTCTGGTCTTGCTGGTCACGACCGGATATTTCAAGAGTTGCCTTGTTAGAGGTGCGCCTGTCCTTGTAGAGCAGAAACGCACCGTCGGCAGCGCCAAGCAGTCCATTCGTTCCCGAAATCATATCAAAGGTATCTTCCGACTTCTGTTTGCGGGTGTGATGAACGAGGAGCAAGCAAATCTTATAACTGTCTGCAAACTGTTTCAGCTGCGTGATTATCTCATAATCTGACGCATAGCTGAAGCTGTCGTTACCGCCCTCCCGAACCTTCTGAAATGTGTCTATGATGATAAGTGAAGTATCTGGGTGTTCGCTGATAAAGCCTTGCAGCTGCTCGTTCAAGCCTTTTCCGAGATGATTTGCGGTAACGGAGAAATGCAAATTTGGAGTATTTTCAGTCCCGAACATTCGGTACAAGCGTTCCTGCAAGCGGCGGTAATCGTCCTCCAGCGCAAGGTACAGCACCGTTCCTTTGTGCACTGTGTAGTTCCATAGATTTGTGCCTGTGCTGACGTGATAGGCGAGCTGGAGCATGAAAAAGCTCTTTCCGACCTTGGGTGCGCCCACGAACAAATAAACTCCTGCGTAAAGCAGACCGTCAATCAAAGGCTGTTTCTTGTCGTAGATGTTGTTGTACAGCTCAGTCATTGAGATAGTAGGAAGATATGTCGGGTCGAGCATTCTTTTCATCATCAGCTCAAAATTATCTTCAGAGCTATTGAAATCTGCCGAGTTTTCTGTTATACTATTAGTGCAATCCATTTGCAAAGGCTGCTCAGTACCTATTGCCGTAGGTACACAAGGAGCAGTCTTTTCTTTTTCAGCCATTGTCATCACCGCCGTTCTTCATAAATTCTTCCAGCTTTGCAGAGAGTTTTTCCTGCTTGTTCGGATAGAGGTGAGCATATACCTGCATTGTAGTTTCAACTCGCTCATGCCCCAAACGCTCCGCTATTTCCAGCGGCGGTATTCCCAGCTCATACAGCAATGCGCAGTGGCTGTGCCGAATGTTGTGCAGCCTAATGCGCTTAACATCGCTTTTCTCGCAGCCACGCTTCATTTCGTGGTGTAGGTAATGCTTGGTGAAAGGGAATATCCTGTCGTTAGTGCCGATTTCGTAAAGGCTGTCGCAGTATTCTTTCAGCAATGTACAAAGAAAGTCGGGAATTGAAATGGTGCGATTGCTTTTCGGAGTTTTGGGCGGTGTGATAACATCTCTGTCCTCTATGCGCTGATAGGATTTGCTGACGGTCAGGGTTTTCGCCGTGAAATCAAGGTCGGCACGGGTGAGCGCCATAAGCTCTCCGATTCGCAGTCCCGTCCAGAACAGCGTGTTGTAAGCCACATAAGCCATAGGCTTATCGGCAACGCATTCCACGAACTTCGTGAACTCGTCCTTTGTCCAGAAGTTCATCTCCTCGGCTTTGTTTTTGCCGATTGCGCCAGCTTTTGAGCAGGGATTGGACTGTAAATCGTAATACTTGACGGCATAGTTGAAAATCGCGTTGAGCTGATTGTATACGGTTTTCATATACGTTTGTGAATAGCCTTTTGCAAGCAGCTCGTTCTCCCAAGCGATAATGTTTGCGGGAGTAATCTCAGCGACTTTCTTTGCACCGAAATAGGGCATTATTTTCAAGACGATTATGTAGTGCTTTGTACGCAGCGTGTTCTCACGCAGGCGCGGGGAAATGCTCTTGAAATACATCTCCGTGAAATCTGCAAAGGTGATGTTCAGGTCGGCTTTCTGCTCGGCAAGGAACGTTCTCAGCCATTCCTCCGCTTCACGCTTTGTTTCAAAGCCACGTTTCATTGTTTCCCTGCGCTTGCCTTGCCAATCGGTATAGCGAAAGCGTATGTACCATTTTCCTGTTTTCGGGTCTTTTTTCGCTCTCATTATTCGGCACCTCCCTCTGCCTTGAGCGAGAAACCGTAAAGGCACTTCTCAAGGTATGCTCTGGGCAGCTTGCCGGCTATCGTCAGGTATCCCTGCTTTTTCAGCTCTGTGTTCATCGCTCGAATGAGCTTGTAGGCGTGACCGTTCGATACACCCATAACCTGCGCCAACTCGGACGCCGTGATGTAGATACTCTGATTGTCCATAGTAAAACCTCCTTAAAAATGATAACAGGATATTTAATATTTATCGCTGTAAGTATATATTATCACAATATTATATCGTTGTCAATAGATTTTTCTATAATTTTATAAAAATACTTGAATTTTTTATAGTGGTGTGCTATAATTACCTTAAAGAAATCTTATCAGAGGTATTTTATTATGTCAGAAATTAAGTTTGGTGAGCGTATTCGCACCGTCCGCAAGAACGCAGGGCGCAGTCAGAAGGAGTTCTGTTCGCTGCTTGATATACCGCAGTCCACGCTGTCGGCATACGAAACGGACAGAATGCAGCCTACCGTTGCTACTCTTATAAATATAGCTACAAAGTATAATGTATCTATGGACTGGCTCTGCGGTATAGAAAAGAGCGTTCCCGGTTTTGGAACAGTAGGGGAGGCTCTGTCGGCGGTGTATGATTTAGCGGAGATAGAGGGTCTGAAGATAGACTTCACCATAAACGACCATTTACCTAATGATATCGAAACCGATACAGAGAAGTGGTCTGTGCAGCTGACGGTTTACGGAAACGACAGCGCAAACCCGCATAATGCCGATTTCTGCAACGGGGTAAGGCAGATTTCCGATAACATCAGCGATCTGGAGTCATATTCCATATCCACGGAAACCTACCAAGCAGAAAAAGATAGAATGAGGGACTATTACAGTGCTCCGGTTTCCAAGAAAGACTTCCCGGAGCTGTCCCGCGAGGAACGACAGGCAAAGCACATCGAATGGGTCAAGCAACATCTGAACGACAAGTAAAATTGCATAACACAAAGAGCCGCTGCAATCGCAGCGGCTCTTAATCATAATAGTATTAAATTGTCTTGTATCGGGGCAATATAGAATATTTGCGGTCAAAGTGCGGTCAGAAGCTAAACCAAAACCTTGAAAACGGCTCTGCTGTGCGGTTTATTAGGGTTTGGGGC
>DPBR01000067.1:8909-21422 GCA_003516865.1 Oscillospiraceae bacterium | reverse complement strand
CGGTTTATTAGGGTTTGGGGCTTACTCCCACTCGACTGCCCTAGAGTGAAATCTTGTGATAATATGCACTTATAATGCGTGCTTTATCCATTTATTATTTATATTTTGCGAATTGCTGTTTCGTTCGTGAAATTTTTGTAGCCAATTTGTAGCCACTTATTGTTAAGTATATAGATATTGTTTAGGGAACGGAAAATGGAGCATACCATCCAAATATATCTTGTCCATTTTTTTCGTTTTTGTGTTGATTTATTTAAAAAATTATGCTATAATTATAAAAAATATCATATTATTTATATAGATAATCAGCAAAATGCACAAAAAATTAACACTTGACGTATGCTTGTTTGTTGTTTTTGTGATTTGTGTTGAAAGAGAGGCAAAACTATGAATCCTGTTCTTAAATATCGCGGTGGAAAGTCACGTGAGATTCCACGCTTCTTACAGTATATTCCAGATGACTTCAATAGGTATATTGAACCTTTTTTTGGCGGTGGAGCTGTCTATTTTTATCTTGAACCAGATAATGCAATACTTAATGACTTAAACGGACGCTTGATGACATTCTATACACAGTTGAAAGAACAATACCCTGTTATGAGACAGCAACTCGATACTATTCAGGCTACCTATGAACATAATCAAGCTGAATACAACAGACTTAAAGCATTAACTCCTGATGAGCGAGTAGAAAACGCTAATGAAGAATTATACTACCGAATGAGGAACTTCTTTAACCACCCCGAGAACGCTGATTATTTGGAAGGCGTAGTATATTTCTTTATCAATAAAACTGCTTATTCAGGTATGATACGATACAACAATAATGGTGAGTATAATGTGCCCTTTGGGCGTTATCCCAATTTGAACACTCGGTTGGTTACTCAACAACATAGTGACCTTTTACAGGGTGCAGAGTTATTAAACCTCGATTATAGCAACGTCTTTAATATGGCACAGGATGATGATTTTATCTTCCTTGACCCGCCCTATGATTGTGTTTTCAACGATTACGGCAATATAGATATGATGAATGGATTTGACGAAGCTGAACATCGCCGTTTAGCTGCTGATTTCCGCAATTTGCCGTGCAGAGCTTTGATGATTATTGGAAAAACTCCCTTAACAGAAGAATTGTACGGACAGTATATATTTGACGAGTACTATAAAAACTATTCGGTTAATATCAAAAATCGTTTTAACAATGATAGAATGCATATTGTTGTGAAGAACTATTAAAGGAGTGCTTGTATGGCTTATCTCAAAGGCAAAATGCTGTTCTTTACTACATCTCCTAGAACACCTATCAAGATGATACCGGAGATAAAGTTGCTTAATGAGAAGTTTGAAGGTCAAAAGTGGAACAATGACACGCAAGAACGGTTTATTGACGAGTTGGCAAATAGTTCTTTTTTTGAAGGTTCCGGCTCATCTGCAAATAAGTCATTTAGTGCACGTGATAGAATTAACCGTGCCCCAAAGGCATTAGGGTTCATTGACCTCACTCCGACGATTTCTTTGACGCCAGCAGGTAAGGAGCTGGTTTATGGCAAACGTCCTCAAGAAATCTTTCTTCGCCAATTGTTGAAATTTCAGCTACCTTCGCCGTTTCACAAAGAAAAGAATCAGACGAAGAGCGTGTTTTTTGTACGCCCTTATCTTGAAATCATTAGATTAATTCGTGACCTCGATTACCTAACCTTTGATGAGTTAAAGATATTTGCTGTTCAATTAACCAGTTACCACAAGTATGATGACATAAAGCTGAAAATCGTAGAATTCAGGAAAGAGAAAGATAAACACAAAGGCAAGAATAAACGGTTTGTGAACGACACTTGGGAAGCTGCTGTTAAAGATATATTCAGCGAACGCATAGCCAGTGGTTTAACCAAAACAAGAGAAACCAAAGATGCGGGCTTGAACAAATTCATCAACACTCAAAAGAGCAATATGCGTGATTATGCAGACGCTTGCTTTCGTTATTTAAGATATACAGGACTTGTATCAATCTCACATAGCAATAGAAGCATTTCCATTTTCCAAGACAAAGCTAAAGATGTGGATTTCATATTGTCAACCGTTGATAGAAACCCTGTGTTCATCGATGATTTGGACGGATACAAAGCACATCTGTTTGCTTCAAATTCCCCTGCTTTATACACGGATAACAGAGATAATATTATTGATGTAATACTACGAATAAGCAATCGCACAAAACGAGAGCTTACAACACTTGACATAGAGGCATTAAAAGATTTACGTGACGAAATCGTTGCAGAGCATAAGGAGAGTGTTATTCACGAGAAAGTCGAAGAAATAAAGTCCTATGCGCTCTATTCAGAAATTATTGATACATTTAATGAGATTATCTCCGACGACTATTTTGATGCGCCCCTTATGTTGGAATATAACACTTGGAGAGCTATGACTATGCTTGACGGTGGTGATATAAAAGGCAATTTTAACTTTGATGATTCGGGACAGCCTTTGTCAACTGCAGCTGGTAATATGCCAGATATTGAATGTAGTTATGATGACTTTTCTCTATCTGTTGAAGTAACAATGCAAGGTGGACAGCGCCAGCACGAAATGGAAGGAGAACCTGTTGCCAGACACTACGGACAGTTGAAGAAGCGTTCAGGGAAAGAAACATACTGCCTGTTTATTGCTCCTAAAATCAATCCTGCAACGTTGGCACATTTTTATGGGTTAAATCACGTTGCTATTTCGCTTTATGGCGGAAAATCTAAAATAATACCTCTTGATTTAGACCAATTTATGAAGTTGGTGGATAATTCCTACAACTACAAGTCGCACCCTGTTCCTTCTGATATACGAAGATTTCTTGATGAAGCAATAGCACTATGTGATTCAGCCGCTGATGAAAATCAGTGGTATGCTAGAATACAGGAATGTGTAGATAAGTGGATGTGTTCCTGATTTTTCTTAAGTTCTCAGATTGACAATAGATATTCAGCTTTACAACTGACTTTTTGGAGGATAACATTATGAAAGAACCATCTATTAATCAATACTTATTGTCAACATGTTTATTTATTATTGATGAATTAAATGAACAGTACTCCAATTTGTCAAGAGAGAAACTTAAAACTATTGCCGATGATAAGTTCAATGAAATGGATATTACAGTAAGATTAGGATATCCATTTAAGCAAATGGTTCACTATACTGTTGGAGATGGAAAAGGCGGCAGTAAGGTTAATCATGACCTATATGTTGAATCTAAAGATTTTAAAATTGAGATTAAGTACTTGAAAAACTGGAAATGCAACTCTGGTACTAATTCTGCAAGCAAAACATGGTCTGAATACCAGAAAGACTTTGATTGGCTTATAGAAGAGATAAATAAAGGGTATAAATACAAAAGGGCCTTCGTAATTGGATGGTTCAATTGTGTTGATTCCATTTCACAGTATTTACAGTTGGGTTCCGGCGCAGGAAGCCACCCTTTAATAAACGAAGCAAGAGTAGCATACTTTCCTTTTTTAAGAAAGACAAAATCTCCAACGCATACATCTGATTTGGCATATAATTATGAACGCGCATACAGTGAATTATCTTTGGATTTGATTGGTGAAACTAATCCCAATTGCAACTGCTTGTTTTTGGGAAATCAAGATGATGTCTTTCACTTTGCAGTTTATTATTGAGTTCCAATATCTGTAATCGGATGTATTCCCAGCTTGTTTTAGAGCATCCCAGACGATATTATAAATATCTACAATTTACCTCTTCACCCCTCTCGTCCTCTGTTTCAAAAACTCCTGCAGCTTCTGCGTGAGCTTCAGACTCTCAATGAACTCCAGCACCTTTTTGTACAATGTTTTCAGGCTTCCAAGCTCATTTTTAGTGGTACGCAGTTCCTCACGTATTTTGTAATAATCCTGCTCCTTCTGCTCCAGAGCAGCGTTCTTCTTGGCGGCTTCCTCGTTCTCCTTTTTCAGCCTTTCAATCTCGGCGGTCAGCTCGCTCTCCCTGTTCTCGGCGGCAATCTGCTTCTTAGAGAGGTCGGTCAGCATTCCGTAATCCTCTTTGGAGAGCGTAACCTTACCGCCGAACATTGTCTTGCCGGTTTCAATCTCGTCTATAAATTTGAGCTTCGTGACCTTTCGGGCACTCGTTTCAAGCAAGGTCTGTTTATCGGCAAGCTCGGCGGTGGCCTGCGAGAGAGCCGAGGATTTCTCTGCTATCTCCTCGTCCAAATGAGCAACAGCAGCGTTCTTCTCTTGATACTGCTCATCCAGCTCATCAATAACAGATTCGACCTGCGTTCGCATTTCCTCACGGTGCTTCAAGAGGCTACCTGCGTACTCGGCTTGTTCATCAAGCCGAGCGACTTCCTCTTTCTTCTCCTCGACCTGTTCCGTTATCTTGGCATACTCCTTGTACTGTTCCACGGTAAGACTGCCACGGGACTTTTCGGGAGCGGCGATTTGTATGCCGTGCCGACTACAAATCTCGGTCAGCACCTTGCACTCGGCTTCACGCCAGCGGCTTATGGTGTCCTTGCCGCTGCCGTAGCCCATTTCTTTCAGAGCCTGCGCTATGCCGTTTTGAGTGTCAACGCCCATTTTGTAATGACCGACAGGTATGTAGTCGATATGTAGGTGAGGAGTAGCTTCATCAAGGTGCAGAACAGCGTTGAACACATAGAAATTCGGGTTTCGCTCTTGAAAGCCTTGCATATACTCGGTCAGGCAAGCGGTAGCGATTTCAGCGTCAGGCGTGCCAACGCCCGTGTTCTTCATATCGCCGATTTGTACCACATCTTCGTAGAAGCTCTTGCGCTTGTCAGCAGATGTCACCACGCTTTGCGAAACCTTGTGTTTGAAGATATGCTCGTAGTAACTTGTGTTTATCTTCCTGTCTGCTCGTTTCTGCCTTGCGTTGTAACGCTCAATGGCAGCACCGAATAGGTGCTCGTATGCTTCTTCAATAGGCTGTTGAACGAAAACAATGTTGTCCTTCGTTCGGGTATCGTCCACATTCTTGGCATTGAACTTTCGGTTGTTGTGGGCAAGGCTTCCTTTGCCTTGACAATGGGAAATGCGTTTTTCGCTCATAAGTATAATCTCCTTTCGCTGTGTTATTTTTACTGTTGTGCCAACAGTAACGCCATAATACCCTTGACATTGATTTCGCAGGCTTCATCAACATCAAGGGTACGGCGCTCTCCGAGGGGCAAAGGGAGTACCCTTTGCAAACCCCCGTTCCTGCTTCCTGCTCTCCCGCTCCTTATCTACCACCAACGCCTCCAACTCCAAATCTGAAAAAAGAAAATGTGGCGATTGGGCTAGAAAGGCGCTCGGATAGGGGCAGGGAGCTGCGGCGAGCAGTGACCGTTTCCTTTTTTCAGCCTTGCACGAAAACTTGCTATTCTCCGAAAATCGGGCAGAGCTGAAAAAGGGGTTGAATTTCTTGGTTGTTAATGGTATAATAATGTCAGCGAAACATTGATATTTGACGAGGTTCAAGATGAAAAGATCATTTGCTGCTTTAGCATAACCAGAAACGATATGCAAACAGAAATGAAATATGATGGCTTAAACAGGAGGACAATATATGAACTATGTAAGCAAAGGAAATGAACTACGCCGTGCAATCAAGGAACATGTCTTAGACTTTATGAATAACTCGCCTGACTGTGCAATATATGCTGACGGTCTAAGGCAAGCCGAGATTTTTCGTGAATGCGGCTTAGATTGGGGTGAGTATCCTAATGCAACATCATCCAATCAGCAATATTGGATTGTTGCTCTGCTGAGAGAACTGGAATCAGAGGGAAAAATTCAACGAAACTGTGACAGCAAAAAATGGAAGATTAAAAAATGACAAAAGAAGCTGACCGATTCCTTCTTGTCGAGCAGTTTACATATTCACATTTAGCCGCACCCACCACCGAGTGCGGCTTTGCTTTTATCTAGCGACAACGCCACCAACTCCAAATCTGAAAAAAGAAAATGAGGCGATTCGGCTGAAAGGCGCTCGGATAGAGGCAGGGAGCTGCGGCGAGCAGTGACCCCATTTTCTTTTTTCAGCTTTGCAACAAATTCGCAGTCCGCTAAAATCAAAGCAGAGCCGAAAAGAATTATAAGGAAAATTGAGCCGCTTTTGGTGTACAGGCGTACATTCCGCAAAACCAAGCGGTTTTATGGGCTTTCCGCTGATGTACGGCAGCGTACCAACCTTGTACTTTGTACGCCATTGTACACCCTATGTACACGCCTAAATTGCCGATATTCCGCATTGTAAAGCCAAATGTACACCCGTACACCGAATTTACCTATTAAGAGAAATCCCCTCAAACCCTCGGACACGCTTGCCGTGTTCGTAGATGTTGTTGGAGTATCTGACGCTGTATTTGTCGGCGTTGGATTTCAGCCAGTTAATAAAGGTTTCTCGTTTCAGGGTGGTCAAAGCATTCTCCTCACACCAATCGCAATACACCCTGTGCAACGTGTTGGAGCTGATAGACGAACTCTCGCTCAAGACCGCCGCTTCCGCAAGGAAATCCATGATATTGCAGTTTTCCGCAACCGCCTCGGCGACGTTCTCCCTTGTTTTCTTGCTTACCGTAAAATGGAAGTTGTTCTTTTTGAGCCGCCGCAGCCCGTCCAGCATCCAGCAGAATATCTTTTCCTTTTCGACTATGAACTTATCCGCGAGGAACGGGTCGTCCCTGCGGTCGGCGGGTTTGGGTTTGGTTGTGAGGATAAGCAGGCGGCGGGCAAAGCCGTCCGACTTGTCGTACAAGGCTTTCGGCGAGCCGTTCCCGAAACACAGAAAACGGCTGTAAATCTGCGCCTGCTGCGACTGCTTGCCCTTTGCCTCAACATCAATCGGTATCTCTGCGGTGATGATGTTCTTGATGTACCCCGTGGATTTTAGAGCGGTCATCTGCATATCATCGTCGTTCATCAGCAGCTTGTTGATGAGATTATAGCGGAAGAACTTGTCGTCCTCCACGCGCTGAAAGTTTCCGGACAGCATAGCCGAGCCAAATATCGCATTCATAGCAACGCCGATACGGCTCTTGCCCTCGCCGCCGTTTCCGATTATGAACAGGGCGGTCTGCGCCCTTGTGGACGGAATAAGGCAGTATCCGAGATACTCTTGCAGCGCAAGCACGTCTTCGCTGTCAAGCAGCTGATACAGGAACGTCTGAAAGTGTTCGGGATAGTAAACGTGCCGCCAAATTTCGGAGTCGTAGCTGACGTTGAGCCGATTTACGCAAAATCTCTTTTCGGGTATGAACGTGGGCGGACTGCCGCAGTCGCCGTCAACCTTTACAACGCCGTTCAGGACGTGAATCTCGTCCTCGCTCGGCTTGATCGGTGCGCTGTGACAGAATAGCTTCAGCGCTTCAAGCAGCGACTTTGACCGCTTGGCAATCCCCGTGGTAATGCCGTTTTCAATGAGCATTTCGGAGATTTTGGCGGCAATTTCATCTTGGCTCAAAGCGCCGTCAACCGAGTAAAATATTCCGTCCGTGCACCGCAGCTCTCGGCTCTGACAGAAGTATTCGCAGAACAACGGCTCGTTTATCTTGTTTTCGTCCGACAGCCACTTGATTTTCGGCGGCGGTTGTGCTATAATATTCGTGTTAAGACTTTGGGAAGACTGCCTCTCATCTGCGCCAACAGATGAATTAGGGGCGGTCTTTTCGTTTTCAGCCATTGTTTCCTCCCTCTTTTATAGCGTTCACATCGAAGCCGTAATACTTCTTTTCCATATAGGCTACGGGGAGTTTGCCTGCAATGGTGATAAAACCCTGCGCTTTGAGTTCCTGATTGCAGCTGCGTATAATCTCGTAAGCCTTGCCTCGGCTTATACCCATTATCGTCTGTAATTCTTCTGCTGTTATGTACTGCTTTTGCATATATCTTACCTCTCTTTCTACTAAATATGCATTTATAATGCATATTATCATTATAATACGTCCGATTATATTTGTCAATATGTTTTTCGAAATTATAAATATGTACTTGAAATTCATATTTATTTGTGATATAATGTGAACGAGGTGATACAGTATGGACGATAGAGATATTCAAATCGGACAGCGCATAAGAAAATACAGAAAAGAAAAAGGCTTGAACCAAAGCGAGCTTGCCGAGAAAATCGGGAAGTCGCTCCGCACGGTTCAGAAATACGAGAAAGGTGAAATTGAGGTTGCCATTTCGGTCATAAGCGATATTGCCGCAGTGCTTGGCGTATCCTCGTCCGAAATACTTGGCTATAAATCGGGAATAGAGCATATCGGCAGCCTTTCGGATATAATGAGCTTCCTCTTTATGCTTGAGAATGTGCAGGACGTTGATTTCAAGATAAATGTGCAGAAGCCGTCGCAGGGCGGCAAGTGGGAATGCTCTATATCATTCGACGGACAGCAGAATGCGAAATACAACGCTGATTTGTGCTTGTTCTTGGAGAGGTGGGCAGAGGAACAGGAGAACTTCCGCACTTATTTCTCGTCCCTTGAAAACTATTCTCGTTGGAAAGCGGAAACTCTTGCATACTATTCAAGTTCACAGGTTGAAATGAACGAGCCTGTCGAGCTTGATTTTGAAACAAGAATGAAGAAAAGAAAGGAGTATATGGAAGCAGAACTGAAAAAGCAAAAGGACTAATGATGAAAGGAGCAGCTTATGTCAGTAACAAAAGACGGTAAAACAGGGAAGTGGATGTCCCAGCTTCGAATAACGGACTGGACGGGAAACGTAATCCACAAGAAGAAACGCGGCTTTGATACCAAGCGAGAGGCTCTTGAATGGGAACACGAATTTATTATGCAGGCGAGCGGCAGCGTTGGTATGACCTTTGCGGACTTTATAAAGCTCTATTTCGAGGATATGGAGAAACGCCTGAAACCCTCAACGGTTGCAAACAAGCGCTGGCTGATTGACCTCAAAATTACGCCGTATTTTGAGAAGAAAGCTCTGAACGAGATAAAGCCTACCGATGTAAGACGGTGGCAGAATAAGCTGAAAAGCTATCGTGACGAAAAGGGCGTGCCTTATTCGGAAACCTATTTGAAGTCAATCAACAATCAGCTCACCGCTATATTCAACTATGCGGTAAAGTATTACGGACTAAAAGAAAATCCCTGCCATAAAGCAGGGAGTATGGGCAAAAAGAACGCCGAGGAAATGCAGTTCTGGACAAAGGACGAGTTCAGCCTGTTTATCGACAGCAAATACTTCGATAATAAGCCCGAAAGCAGAACGGTGTTTATGACGTTGTACTATACGGGAATGCGAGAGGGAGAGCTGCTTGCGCTCTCGCCCGCCGATATTGACCTTGATAAGAAAGAGATACGCATTAACAAGAGCTATCAGCGGCTCAAAAAGAGTGATGTTATAACCACTCCTAAAACGCCCAAGAGCGTTCGCACCATTACAATCCCCGACAAGCTCTGCGAGTGCTTACGGGAGTATATGGAGAAATGCTACGGGCTGAAACCGAGCGACAGGCTTTTTCCATACACCAAGAGCTTCCTTTACCACGAAATCGAAAAGGGCAGTAAGGCGGCGGGAGTGAAGAGAATACGAGTACACGATATTCGGCATAGCCACGCCTCGTTACTTATCGAAATGGGTTTCTCGCCGCTTCTGATAGCCGAAAGGCTCGGTCACGAAAAAGTTCAGACAACTTTGGATACTTACAGTCACCTGTATCCGAACAAACAAGCAGAGGTAGCCAAAAAGCTTGACGACATCTGATAATCAAGCGTGTTGGCTACAAAAAAATCGTTCAAATGTAGCCATTTTGTAGCCAATAGCAAAATAAAACCCCGAAAATCAGCTTTGTTAAGCGATTTTCGGGGCAATTTTTATTATTCCCACTCAATAGTCGCCGGGGGCTTAGAAGTAATATCGTACACGATTCGGTTGATATTCTGCACCTCGTTTACGATGCGGACGGAAACCTTTTCGAGGACGTCGTAGGGGATACGGGAGAA
This sequence comes from Oscillospiraceae bacterium, assembly GCA_003516865.1. Classification (GTDB taxonomy): domain Bacteria; phylum Bacillota; class Clostridia; order Oscillospirales; family Ruminococcaceae; genus CAG-115. The sequence goes on along the minus strand of DPBR01000067.1, from coordinate 11,440 downwards.
ATCGGCGGTCATAAAGTCGCTTGTGGAAACGCCGCGGAGGGCGAGGGTGTAGTCGTAGGTTCTGCCGTCGCCCATAACGCCGACGGAGCGCATATTTGTGAGGACAGCGAAGTACTGGTTAATGGAGCGGTCAAGACCTGCGTTTGCGATTTCCTCGCGGAATATAGCGTCCGCGTCCTGAAGCGTTGCGACCTTTTCCGGCGTAATGTCGCCGATAATTCTGATAGCAAGACCGGGACCGGGGAAAGGCTGGCGCCATACAAGCTTTTCGTCAAGACCAAGCGTTGTGCCGAGTGCTCTTACCTCGTCCTTGAACAGCAGGCGCAGCGGCTCGATAATCTCCTTGAAGTCAACGTAATCGGGCAGACCGCCGACATTGTGGTGAGATTTGATAACGGCGGCGTCGCCTGTGCCGCTCTCGATAACGTCGGGATAAATCGTGCCCTGAACGAGATAGTCAACCTTACCGATTTTCTTTGCTTCTTCTTCAAACACTCTGATGAATTCCTCGCCGATAATCTTGCGTTTTCTCTCCGGTTCGGAAACGCCCGCAAGCTTCGAGAGGAAGCGTTCGCCAGCGTTTACACGGACAAAATTGACGCCGCTGTCCTTGAAAGCCGCTTCAACCTCGTCGCCTTCGTTTTTGCGCATAAGACCGTGGTCGACGAAAATGCAGGTGAGCTGATTGCCGATAGCCTTAGCCATAAGCTTGCAGGCGACTGAGCTGTCAACGCCGCCCGAAAGCGCGAGAAGCGCCTTGCCGCTGCCGACTTTTTCGCGGATATTGCGGATTGCGGTTTCGGCATAGTTTTCCATAGTCCAGTCGCCCTTGCAGCCGCAGATTTTGTAGAGAAAATTGCCGAGCATATCAAATCCCTGAACCGTGTGGTTAACCTCGGGGTGGAACTGAACGCCATAGAGCTTCCTTTTCTCGTCAGCCATTGCGCCATACGGGCATTTTACGCTGTGACCTATTGACTTAAAGCCATCGGGAACGCGGGAAATGTAGTCGTTGTGGCTCATCCATACGATAGATTTTTCGTCAAGACCATCGAAAATCGGCGAGGACGTATCCATTTCACATTCTGTTCTTCCGTATTCCGAAAGGGAGGAATCGTGAGCGGGTTCGATAACGCCGCCGAGCGCGTATACCATAAATTGAGCGCCATAGCAGATACCGAGAACGGGAACGCCGAGTTCAAGAATTTCCCTATCCATTCTCGGCGACTCGTCAAGGTAAACGCTGTTAGGACCTCCCGTGAAGATGATACCCTTTGGGTTCATCGCCTTGATTTCCTCGATAGGCGTTTTATAGGACTTAACCTCGCAGTAAATCCTATGTTCGCGGACTCTGCGGGCGATAAGCTGATTATACTGCCCTCCGAAATCCAGCACAAGAACAAGTTCGTTTTTCATAAAAATCTCCGTTTCTTTATTATATGGGAACCTCTAAAAACCGGTGTGAAAAGCAAAAATGGGCAAGGTGTGCCAGCTTCTGGGAAAGCCGACGAAGTAAGGCTGTATGCCTTACGAGGAGGTGCAACACGATGTTGCAAAGCGAAATAACCGAGTGACGGCAAGGACGCCGTCACACCGGAAATTTCGCTTGTTGACAGACGAAGATGGTGCAGACTGCACATTTTCGCTCACATGAGGTTTTTAGAGATGACCTTATATTCACGCGAGAATTTAACCTCTCACGTCAAGCATTGACAAAGTAATTCCCGCTGTGCCGAATCGTCTGAAAAAGTCGTTCAGGCGTTCTTTGGTTTCGGGATTTTCGGCAATTCTGTCCGAATAAGACAGCATCTGATAGAGCATAAAAAACATAACTCTGACGCCGACGTCCTCGCCGTGCGAGAAATATTCGTCAAAGTGGCAGGCTGCGTTTTTCAGCTCGGCGATTTTTGGGACGAGGACTTTCGGAATTATCTGCTCGTCTTTGACAATATCCGCAAAGGCTTTCGCAGACTCGAGAAGCCTTTCCCGAAGCTCTTTTTCGATAATATCCATAGAAAGTCCGCCGTTTTCGCAAAGCTCACGCAGACTTTTGCTTGCTTTTATGTAGATATCGCCCCAAATCGGCTCCTTTGAAAGACCGCCGTTATCACGCAAAACCGCGTTTGATACGGGATTTTGAGCGGGTGATTTTTCGGTGAGCGTTTTTTCTGCGGGCGGATTTTGCGCGGCGATTTTCTCGATAATCGGTCTTGGAGGAAGCGCGTTTTCGGTGATAACCGCAGCTTTTGTCGTTGGGAAAAGCGGCTTGTCGGCGCTTGTTTCGGGCGGATTATCGTTGATTTCGCCGAGCGTTTTTGAGAGAAAACCAAGCGTTTCCTCGCGCGACATCTGCCCGATAATATCGCGCATTTCGCCTTCATCGTTAACTTGCGGAGCGGCTTCCGAAGGGGCTTCACGCGGCGTAATTTCCTCTCGCGGAGGTTCGCTGCCATTGATTTCGCCGAGCGTTTTCGAGAGAAAACCGAGCGTTTCCTCATGCGACATCTGCCCGATAATATCGCGCATTTCGC
>DPBR01000067.1:8179-8701 GCA_003516865.1 Oscillospiraceae bacterium | reverse complement strand
CCCGATAATATCGCGCATTTCGCTTTCGCCGACAAAGTCGGTTTCGGGGATAACGGGCGCGGCTTCTTCGCTTGTCATATCGCTTAGCCACTCGATTTTTTCATCTTGGATATCGTTATCCGCGGAATTGCTCAGCCATTCGATTTTATCCTCATATTCGTGAAGAATATCATCACTTTCCAAGGCTTCGCCCATATCGCTCGGCGGCTTTTCGGAAACAGGCTCTGCGCTCTCCGCGTCGGATTTCTCTGCGATTTCCTCGGTATTCGCCGAAACGGATTCTTCCATCGCTTCCGTTTTATCCTCGGAAACGAGCGTAAAATCATCATTGTTGTCGGTTTTATCGTCTGAGCTCTGTTTAACCGCCGAAATCTTCACGGTAAGCGGCTCTTCGATTCCCTCGCGGAGCCCCTCGATAATTTGTTTGAGGATATGCTTGTCGAGGGAACAATCCGTGATACGCAGCCGCGAGTGTTCGCCTGAAATTTCGAGCTCGTCGGCGAAAGCGCCCTCAAGGCTGCC
>DPBR01000067.1:2471-7996 GCA_003516865.1 Oscillospiraceae bacterium | reverse complement strand
GGCTGCCGATAATGTGAACGGAGCGGATTTTTTTGTAAGCGACGATTTTGATTGTCCCGTCGAAATCGACCATCATTTTCTTTTTTGAGAAGGCGATTCCCCGCGAGCCGTCGCTTTCTGCGGAGGTATCTATAAAGCCTTCCTCCGCGTCCGCGAAAAGGCATTTTGCAGCGCTTTTCCGAGAGCAGCAGTTTTGGCAGAGCGAGTTAAATTCTTCCCTTGTCATAAGGGAAAATCACCTCCAATGGGAATTATCTTCCGTTTTCGGAAAGCAGATTATGCTTGATATTCCAGAGTTTTTCGGACAAATCGACATAATAGCGGTGCGGGTTTTCAAATCTTAAAACCGACTCCCACATAGTGTCAAGCTGTTTTGCGCAGTAATCCTTGATTTCGCGGATATCGGGCGAATTGTACACGCGCTCGCCCTTGATAAACACAGGAACCTGAAGCTCTTTCGCGGTGAAATCCGTGAGCGTTTTTCTCTTCCATGTGTAGTCGGGGTCGAAAAGTTCGAGCGGCTTTGTTTCGTCGATTTTTTCGTCAAACACGCAGATAAGGTCCGCTTCGGCTTTGCCGGTTTTGTTGTCGAAGATACGATAAAGCTTTTTGTAGTGCGGGTTTGTAATTTTCGTGACATTCTCGCTGATTTTGATTTTCGGGATAACCGCGCCGTTTTTCTCAACGGCGCAGAGCTTGTAAACGCCGCCGAAAACCGGTTCGGAGGAAGCGGTAATCAAACGTTCGCCCACGCCGAAAAGGTCTATTTTTGCGCCCTGATGAAGCAAATCCGCGATAATATACTCGTCGAGCGAGTTTGAGGCGACGATTTTGCAGTCGGGATAACCCGCCTCGTCAAGCATTTTCCGCGCTTCGATTGAGAGATACGCGATATCTCCCGAATCGAGCCGAATACCGCAGGGTCGCTTTCCAAGCGGCTTCAGAACGTTGTCGAAAGCCTTGATTGCGTTCGGAACGCCCGATTTGAGGACGTTGTAGGTATCGACGAGAAGCGTTGCGCTGTCGGGATAAATGCGGCAGTATTCCTCAAACGCTTCAAGCTCGCTGTCGAACATCTGAATCCACGAATGAGCCATAGTGCCGGTTGCGGGAACGCCGAAAAGCTTGTCCGAGAGCGTGCAGGCGGTACCCGCGCAGCCGCCGATAAACGCGGCTCTGGCGCCGAGAACGGCTCCCGAAGCGCCCTGAGCGCGCCTTGAACCAAACTCGGAGATTGCGCGTCCCTTTGCGGCGCGGACGATACGGTTAGCCTTTGTTGCGATGAGCGACTGATGATTAATCAGCAGAAGCAGCATTGTTTCGATAAGCTGCGCCTGAATTGCGGGCGCGCGCACGGTAACGAGCGGTTCAAACGGGAAAACGGGCGTTCCCTCAGGGACGGCGTAGATATCGCCCTCGAACTTGAAATTCGCGAGATAACGCAGAAAATTCTCGTCAAAAATGCCCTTTTTCCTCAGAAAATCAATATCGTCTTCGTCGAAATGAAGCCCCTCGATATATTCGATAATCTGCTCCAGACCCGCGCACACGGCAAATCCGCCGTTTTCGGGAACGCGCCTGAAGAAAACGTCGAAATATGCGATTGTATCGCGCTTTCCGGTTTGGAAGTAGCCGTTGCCCATTGTGAGCTGGTAAAAATCGCAAAGGAGCGTGCAGTTTTGTTCGGTAATCATAAATTTCACCTCAAATCACGTCAATCTGAACTCCGCGCATAACTTCGAGCGCTCTTTCGTGAGCGAGCCTGTCCGCTGAAGCGCAGGCTGAGCTGTCTACGACGATTTTGGCTTCGTGAAGCGCGGCTTTTGCGATAATGGCGTTTGAGATAACGCAGATATCGGTGACAAGCCCGCAAAGCTCAACCTCGTCAAAGACGAATTTTTTCAGCAGGACGGCAAGCTCCGTTGAGCCAAACGCGTGCTTTCTGATAACGAAATCCGTTCTCGCGTCAACGCTTTCCGCAACCTTACCGTAGAGTTTATGCCCTTCCGTACCTTCGATACAGTGGGGAACGGGGAGCTTTTTGCCCTCTGCGGTGTTGAGGTAATCGTCGGAATGCGTGTCGAGCGTGAAGATGATTTTTCCGCCCGCGTCGCGGGTTTCTCGGATTTTGCGGAGAATAACAGGTTCAAGAAGCTCCGCGCCCTCAAATCCGAGCGCGCCGTTCACGAAATCGACCTGATAATCAACGACAACCAACGCTTTCATTTCAACAACCACCTTTCCTGTTTTTCCGTATTTTTAGTTCGATTATTTCATTTTCGTCCGATTTGCACGAAAATGCAGTTTGTTTCAAGCGGATTACCACTTTTTTCGCCCGATTTGCGCGAAAATGCAGTTTGTTTCAAGCGGATTACCACTTTTTCGCTCGATTTGCACGAAAATGCAGTTTGTTTCAAGCGGATTACCACTTTTTTCGCCCGATTTGCACGATATTGCAGTGTTTTTCAAGCGAAATTACTTCTTCTTCCTCTCGAAATTGCCGTGCCAGTTTTCGTAGATTTTAACGTCCGTGCGTTCAACGGCGAGGGCGTTTTCGGGAACGTTCTTTGTTATTGTTGAACCCGCGCCGGTTGCGGCGTTTTCGCCGATTTTAACGGGAGCGATAAGGTTCGTGTTGCAGCCGATAAACGCGTGCGCGCCGATTTCCGTGCGGTGCTTATTCACGCCGTCATAGTTCGCGGTAACGCAGCCGCAGCCGAAGTTTACGCCGCGTCCGACGTCGCTGTCGCCGAGATAAGTGAGGTGAGCGACGGCTGTGTTTTCGCCGATATCGCTGTTCTTGATTTCAACAAAATCGCCGATTTTAACGCCCTTTCTGATTGTACAGCCGGGGCGAAGCTGCGCGAACGGACCGATTTTTACGTTATCCTCGATTGTGGACGAAACGGCTTTTACGTTGTCGAGCGTGACATTATCGCCGATAACGCAGTCCTCGATGTGAGAATTTGCACCGATTTCGCAGCCCTTTCCGATAACGGTTTTACCCGTGATGATTGTATTCGGAAGAATGAGCGTATCCGCGCCGATTTTTACGTCTTTTCCTATTATAATGCCGTCAAACGTGATGAAAGACACGCCCTCGTCCACAAGACGGTACAGGATATTGCTTCTCATACATTCGTTGAGCAAAAAGAGTTCGCGCCTTGAGTTCGCGCCGAGAACGACTTGTGCGTTATCGCACTTATAAGCCGCGGCGTTTCCGATTATTTCAACGCAGTCCGTGAGGTAAAACTCGCCGCCTGCGTTTTTGTTGCTGAGCTTCGGAAGCGCTTCGAGAAGCGCATTTGAGTTGAAGAAATAAGCGCCGCTGTTGACCTCGGTTATTTCGGCTTCTTTCGGGGAACAATCCTTTTGTTCGCGGATAGCGGAGAGCCTTCCGCTGTTGTCGCGGATAATCCTGCCATAACCGTCGGCGGGAATGACGTCCGCGGAGATTACGGTGACGCTCGCTTTGTTTTTTTCGTGAAGAGAAAGCGCGTTTCTGAGCGTTTTTGCGTCAATGAAGGGCGCGTCCCCGTTCAGAACGCATACTCTGTCAACGCTCTTTATCAGCTCAGCCGCGCGTGAAACCGCGTCGCCGGTGCCTTTCTGCTCGTCCTGATAGTATGTCAATATGTTTTGGTAATTCGCCGAGATATATTCCCCCGTGAGGTTATTTTTGTAGCCCGTGACAACGCCGATTTTATCGAACCCGAACTCCTCGGCGGCGTCCAGAACCCAGCCGAGCATCGGCTTTTTCAGGATTTCGCAAAGTACTTTCGGCTTGTCGGATTTCATACGCTTACCCGCGCCGCCTGCAAGAATAACGCAGCCTGTCGTCATAAAGGAACCCCCTATGAAATTGATTTTTTTCTTTATATTGAGGAGATTTTTTGTAAAACTCCGAGTTGAAAACGAATTTATTGTGCTTGAAAAAAAGCTGTTTGTTACCGTGAAAACCGTTTTGTACCGCGACAAAATCGTGCGCGTTCAGACCCGCAGAACGCCGATAATGCGCGTTCTCGGCGCGAAAGAGGTGACGCTTTTCACACAGGGCGGGAAAACGCGGTTTTACCTTCGCGGGAACGAGAAATGCGAATTACTGCCGAAACGCGGAAAAAGCGTGATTAAACCGCGATTTTGCGAGGTGCTGTTCGGCGCGTTTATCGACGCAAGAGCGCTTGCGGGGATAACGTTTTTCGCAGTTGCCGTTAATAAAATCGGCAAAATTCTCGGCGAAAACTACCTTGACGGCGTAATCCGTGCGCTTTTCACGACTGCCGAAAGCGTAACCGAAGCGCTTGCTATAGCGCATATCGTGATACCAAAAGCGGCGGTTTTTTTCGGGATAACGGCGCTTTCGGCGTGGCTTATCGGCTTTCTGCGAAAGCTCATTGCGCTTTCGAGATTTGAGGTCGGCAAAACGGGCGGCGCGGTCGCTGTACGAAGCGGCTTCGTTACATTATATGAAAACGAGCTTGTACTAAATTCCGCGGTAATCTCGCGCGAAACGTTCATTTCTGTGTTGACCGCGCGCAAAACGCTTTACTGCCGAAATGTAATGATACTGCCGTGCGCCGACAGCCGCCGCTGCGAGCGATTTCTGCGCGCTTATTTCGCAATGAAGCCGAACGGCGCCCCGCCGATTAAAAGTCCGCTTCGGGCATTTTTCGGTCACTGCGCGGTTCCGATGTGGGCGCTTGCGATATTTTTGGGACTGTTCCTGCTGCTTTTTGTTTCGGGAAACGGAGGCGCGCTGCTGCTCCGAAGCGTTCTTGCGGCGGACGTTCTGATTTCCGCGTATCTTGTCGCGCTGTACGCTATGTATATGAACCGCGAAAATCACGTTTTTTCACCCGATTTTACTGCAATTTCCTGCAAAAAGGCAGCCGCGCTTTACACGGCTTATATACCGCGCGGATTATCCCCAAAAACGGTAAATTCCGAGCGCGTTTTTGCACCGCGAGGGTATGCCGTTTCATCTGTACTCTCGCAAAGCGCATTTCAGCGGCTTTCGGGGCTGTGCGACCTGAAAATCACGCTTCCGGAACGTTCTTCTTTCCGCGCGAGGCTTGTACCTCTCGCCGAGTTGTACCGCTGCTGAGCGGATTTGGGGTCCTATCGGGCTTTGCGCAGCCCGCCTGAGTCGGTGCTTACGGGAAGCCGGATAGGGAAACCGACTAAGCGTCAGAAGCGAAGGGACGAGCGTGCGATAACGGGGACGGATTTCACGCCGTAAATTTTGAGCGCGTCCACGACGTTATGGTCGATGATTTCGCCCGGCATAACGAGCGGAACTCCGGGCGGGCAGGGGCATTTAAGTCCTGCGCAGACCTCGCCGCCCGCGTTTTCGACAGGAACGATTTTCTGCGGCTTGAACAAAGCCTCGTGAATGGGCATATCCGCTTTCGGCTTGATGACAGGGTAGGTTACGAGCGGTTTTGGCGCGTTCATAGGAACGAAAAGCGCCGCCATTTCCGCGCGTTCGCAGTCCTCGATGGTGGTTATCGCCGAGAACATCATAA
>DPBR01000067.1:0-2317 GCA_003516865.1 Oscillospiraceae bacterium | reverse complement strand
ATAACAACATAGTTTTCGTCCGCCATTTCGCACTCAACGCCGTTCGCGCGCAGACCTCTCGCATAATCGAATCCCGAAAGCCCGCACTCCCGCGCGTTTATGGTAACGCGGAGCGGGTCGCTTTTTTTGAGCGGAATACCCGCTTGCGTAAGCTTTTCTTTAAGCTGAGCGACAGCCTCGCAGGCGTTTGTGACAAGCTGAACGTTGTCCGCGATAATGGAATTGAACCTGTCAAGGCTCTCAAGAATGAGGTAAGACGGGCTTGACGAGCCGAAAATCGCCATCATTTCCTTGGCTCTTGAAGCGTCGACGCCGTCGGTGAAGTGAAGATAAGCGCCGCCCGTTAGCACGGGAAGCGTTTTGTGCGCCGATTCCGCGACCATCATCGGGAAACCCAGCTCCAGCGGGTGAACGTATTCAACGCCGAACTTGCGCTTATCGACAAATTTGAGGTAAGAGCCGTGCGCGTTGTCGATTACAACGGGGATATTCGGCTTGACGAACTTCCAAGTCCCGCCGTAATAGTCGATGTTCGTGATAAAAACGGCGTCAACGCCCGTGATTGCGTTCGTGTCGTATGTAACGTCCGCGCTCATATATTCGTTCGGATAGAGCCACTTTACGTCAAGCTGAAGCATAGCCGCCGCCGAAACAAGCGACCTGTGGGAATAGCGCGAAGCGGCAATCCGCTTGCAGCCCTGCGATTTCAGAAGCGCAAGCGCGGTCTGAATGGCGAGAGTGCTTCCCGCGCAGGAATAACACGTCTTTTTCGCCCCGAAAACTCCCGCGGCAAGAGCCTCGCTCGTTCCGATAATTCCTCCCGAAATATCGGAGGAAAACAGGTCGTCAGCGCCGTAAATTTCGGTTATATCGTGCGGAAATTCGCCATTGTGACCCGGCATATGAAGCCTGAGCTTGTTTTCGCCGGTGTATTTTTCCAGAAAATTACAAATCGGTGTATTCATCATCAAACTCCGTTTCGTTTAATAATTTGGCTGATTACTGCGAACTTTCGCTGTCAGTGGGCGTGGGCTTGTCGATTTCAAGGACGGTATAGTCGATATTATCGTAAAAACCGTATTCCTTAATCCATTCTGCGGTTTTTTTGGTAAATTCCTGCTGCATCATTTTGGCGAAAAGCGTTTCGATAACGATTTCCCTGTCGCTTTCCGTAATTGAAGCGTCGCTTGAATACAGCAGAATGTGAACTCCGTAATCGGTGACGCAGGTTGTCATATCGCCGATTTTTTCCATTGAGAACGCGGCGTTCTTAAACTCGTCCATAAACGTCGTTCCGTTGGGAATGAGGAAATAACCGTCAGGATAAAGCGAATTTCCCGATTTATCGGAGGAGTATTCATTTGAAATCTCGTCCCAGTTTCCGCCGTCGTTAAGCTTTCCGAGAACTTCCGCAAGCTTTTCATCGAGAGCCGCCGCGTTTTCCTCGCGAAGCTTATCCGCGCCCTCGCTGTCGCCCGATTTGCGCGTCATAGTGATTGCGGAAACGGCGTCGTCGCTGAAATTAAGAAGAATGTGCTTGATAAACCGCGACCCTTCGGGAACGTAATATTGCGAAAGACCGCTTTGCTCATAGTCGGTTACGCTGCTTTCGTAGGTTTCCTTTGCAAGCTTCGCGCTTTCATCGAACTGCTTTTCGGCGTCGCCGCGGTCAAGCGTTTCGCCGATAGCCTTCAGCAGCTTAAATCCGAGAACGTATCTTTTTTGCTTCTCAAGATAATCCTCTCTGGTAAATCCATACTCCGCGAGCGCCTTATCAAGAGCTTCTCCTGCACGTTTTTGCTTTTCCTCGTCCGAAAGCTCCGTGGGTTCGAGAGTGCCATAGTCGAGATTTTTCGCGTAATAGTCGGTTCTCTCCTCGATAATTGCGTCAGCCATAGACTGTGCTTGTTTAATCTCGTCCTCGGAAAGCTCGGAAACGCCGTATTCCTCCGCTTTCAGAACGCAGATTTTTTCAAGAATGAGGCTTTCGATGATTGCATAGCGCCTGCTTTTACAGGTTTCCGCAACGCTTTCCGCGGAATCGTCCTCTATTCCCATTCCGTTGAGATAATATGTGTAATCGTTCATAAATTCGGCATAGGTCACGCCGAGTTTTTCGGTAAGCGCGCTGTCGGAGGGCTTTGCGACATAATATCCGTTTTCGGGGGTTACGTTTGTGCCGAATCTGATTGAGCAGCCGCACAGCCCGACTGCAAGCGCCGCCGCCGAAAAGGCGCGTAATATTCCTGTAAATTTCATAAAATAAATCCTTTCGCTTTGACTGAAAAATTTTATATTTAAGGCAACACCGCATAAT
>DPBR01000074.1:8141-23667 GCA_003516865.1 Oscillospiraceae bacterium | reverse complement strand
AAGGGAGTTTTGGATATTATGACGGAAAAATATCAAGCGAGTAAATGATAAAGGCGTCAGCCGGTAATTGTGCGGTGTTGCCGTAGATGTTTTTTTATATAGACATATATTATTATACAATATTTTCGGAGTAAAAGCAAGGAAAAAAGCGTATTTATCAGGCTGATTTAACATAATTGTGCAAAATGCTAAAAAAAACGGCTCTATGTTGTGTATAAATGCAGATTGCGATATTGACTTATTTGGAGAAATGTGGTATAATTCCGTTGGTGCGAAGGAGAAGTTTTAATGAAAATAGTAATGATTCACGGTCAAAATCACAAGGGAAACACTTGGAACACGGCGAATGTTCTGGTTAATGCGATAGATTGCGAAAAGGAAGTGCGCGAATTTTTTCTTCCGCGGGAACTTAACAAGTTCTGTCTTGGCTGCTGCAAATGTCTTGAGGGACGGGAGCTATGTCCGTTCTGGGAGGAAAAGAAAGCGCTTCACGAAGCGATGATTTGGGCGGATTTGATAATACTTACAACGCCTAATTATTGTATGATGCCGAGCGCGCCGATGAAAGCGTTTATCGACCTTTTCTATACATATTGGCTATCTCACAGACCGCAGGAAGAGATGTTCTCAAAGCGCGCGGTTGTAATATCGACGGCTGCCGGCACGGGCGCGGGAAAAGCGGCGAAACTCGCCGCAAACTGCCTCTCAAACTGGGGAATACCGCAGGTTGTGACGTATGGTCAGAACGTTCACGCAAGAAGCTGGGACGCAATGCCGGCGAACAAGAAGTCGAAGATAACAAGGGATATGAAAAAGCTCGGAAAAAAGCTGTCGCAGGAAAAACCCGTGAAAGTCGGCGTAAAAACGCGCTTTATGTTCTCTATGTTCGGGGTTTTGCAAAAGAAAAACTGGGGCGCTTCTCCTGCGGAAAAGGAGTACTGGGAGAGCAAAGGCTGGCTTTCGGGCGAGAAACCTTGGAAGAAAAAGTAAAGATTGACCGTTCGGTCAAAAAAACGAAATTATCCGCGGAATACTTATTGACAATACTTGACAAATGGTGTATAATAAGGTAAATGAATAATACCGGGAATGGTCTTGGGAGGATAAAATGAGTGCTGAAAATCGGAAGAAACGCTCTGTGATACTTATTGTAGACGATTCTATGCTGAACCGTGAAATGCTGTCGGAGATGCTGAATGACGATTATGATACTCTTCAGGCGGAAAACGGCGAGGAAGCAATCGCTGTTATGAAAGAACACGAGCACGATATCGACCTTGTGCTGCTTGATATTGTAATGCCCGTTATGGACGGATTTCAAGTTCTCGATAAAATGAACCGTTACGGCTGGATTAAGTATATTCCCGTAATAATGATTTCCGCAGAGGGTTATTATTCCTATGTGAAGAAAGCGTACGACCTCGGCGCGACCGACTATATCCGCCGTCCTTATCAGAGCTATCTTATTCACCGCAGAATTGACAATACGCTTCGTTTGTACAATAAGCAGAAGCGTCTGCTTGATATCGTCGAGGAGCAGGTTTACGCAAAGCAGAACGACAGCCGCACGATGATAAACATTCTTGGACATATCGTTGAATTCAGAAACGGCGAGAGCGGAATACACGTTCATCATATCCAAACGATAACGCGGCTTCTGCTTCAGAATCTCGTTCGGATAAGCAACGATTATCCTATTTCCGACAGCGAAATTCTCCAGATTTGCACGGCGTCGGCTCTTCACGATATCGGAAAAATCACGATTGACGATAAAATCCTCAATAAGCCCGGAAAACTCACTCCGGAGGAGTTTGAGATTATGAAAACGCACGCCGCGGCGGGTGCGAATATGCTCAAGGATATGCCTGCGTATCAGGAAAACGGGCTTGTTCATCTTGCGTATCAGATATGCCGTTGGCATCACGAAAGATACGACGGACGGGGATATCCCGACGGACTGAAAGGCGAGGAAATACCGATTGCCGCGCAGGTTGTATCTCTTGCGGACGTTTATGACGCGCTTACAAGCGAGCGCTGCTATAAAAAGGCGTTTTCGCACGAAAAGGCTATGGAAATGATATTCGAGGGTCAGTGCGGAGCGTTTAACCCGATTTTGCTGAAATGCCTGAAAAATGTCGGCGGAAATATCGGGCTGGAGCTTGCTCTTGATGAAAAGGGCGAAATCGACAGGTTTATGATGGCGAGAATTACCGACGAGATAATCGAGGACAGAATGTCCGACAATTCCGCATATCGTGTGCGCCTGCTTGAAGCCGAGCACGCCAAAAGAATGTTCTTTACAAACGATATCGAGGAAATTCAGTTTGAATACGATGCGCTTTTCGGAACGATAAAGCTCTCTTCTTACGGCGAGAAGTTCATTGGCGTTAACAGCAAGGTTATTTATCCGCATCAGAAAGAGAATGATTTTCTCGGTGAATATCGCGCGGAGCTTATTGAACGTCTGCACGAAACAACTCCCGAAAATCCCGATATAACGCCGCTTATTCATCAGATTACATATAAGGGAGAAACGCGGTTGTACAAGATAATTGCGCGGTCGCTCTGGTCAAACGATAATCCGCCGAGATACATAGGCGCTCTTGGAAGAATTGTCGATATAGACGAAAAGCCGAAGAAAAAGTAACATGCGGAGGGAAAATATGACTGTAAAAGAATGTTATGAGCTTATGGGCGGGAAATATGAAAACGTTCTGGAGCGGCTCAGCAGCGAAAAGCTTATTGAAAAATTCCTGAAAAAGTTCGTTGACGACAAGAGTTATTCGGATATTACAAGATATCTTGAAGCGGGAGAGAAGGAAAATGCTTTTTGCGCTGCTCACACGCTGAAAGGAGTTTGCCTTAACCTTGGGCTTGACAAGCTTTACGAGTCGGCGGTTGAGGTAACGGAAGCGCTTCGCGGCGTCAAGAATGAAACGACGCCGGAAATGCTTGAGAAGCTGAAAAGCGACTATGAGCTTACGATTAACGCGATTAAGGGTCTTGAATAAAAAAAGCGCAGTCTGACAGAACAGGCTGCGCGTTGTTTTAGGCAACACTGCATAATTATTTTCGTTCAATCACGCCGAGATTTTTTCGTCAAATTGTGCTAAATCGACGCAGGAATACTTGGTGTATTTCAAGGAGATTTGGTGCAATAGGACGGAAAAATATCAAGTGAGTGAATGAAAAAGGCGAAGCCGTTAATTGTGCGGTGTTGCCTCTATTCTTCCGATGAAATTTCATCGATAATCGCCCTCAGTTCCTCGATACCTTCGCCCGTTTCCGAGGAAAACTCGATGATTGTGAGGTCGTCGGCGCAGGGAAGCTCGGATTTAAGCGCTTCGCGGCGCTGCGCGCGCTGATTTTTCGAGAGCTTGTCCGCTTTTGTAAGCGCGATGAGAAACGGAATTTGCCCGTCAATAAGCGCGTTTATCATCTGAATATCGTCGGCTGTCGGCGGGTGACGGAAGTCGATAAGCTGCACGACAAGCGCAAGCTCGCGCTCAGCCGAAAGATAGCCGCCGATAAGCTCGTTCCAGCGCTTTTTCTCGGATTTCGCGACCTTTGCATAGCCGTATCCGGGCAAATCCACAATGAAGATACCGTCTGCCTTGTAAAAGTTTATAGTTGCGGTTTTGCCGGGAACGGCGGACACTCGCGCGAGATTTTTCCTGTTAAACAGCTTGTTGATAAGCGAGGATTTCCCGACATTCGAGCGTCCCGAAAATGCGATTTCGACGCGTTCGGGCGGCGGAAGCTGCGAAAAGCTGCCGAAAGCGGCGGCGAATTCTGCGTTGTTGAAATTCATAAAAATCTCCTTTTCAGGGATTAAGCCATTGAATAAAGGCGGTTTTGTCGGCGCTGTTGTAGCCCGCTTTGCGGTAAAAATTGAGCGTCGCTTCTTCCTTTGAGCCTGTGAGCAGCATCATTTTGTAGCAGTATTCCTTTTCGGAAAGCGCTTTTGCATAATCAAGGCAGGCTGTCGCAAGTCCCTTTTTTCGGTAATTTTCATCGGTAACAACATTCTCGATAAGCGCGTAGGGGCGCTGAGAGTGGGTTAAATTCGGAACGATAACGCAAACGCAGCTTGAAACGATTTTTCCGTTCTCAACCGCGACGATAATGTGATGATTTTCATCGCCTAAAATATCGTTCCAAAGCTTCGCGAGCGAGGGCGTGTTTTCGGGAATGGGATTGCCGTGAAGCTGCGTATAAAGCCGCATAAGACCGTCAAAATCCTCTGCTTTTATTTCTCTTACCGTCATAATTTCCTCCGTGAAGAAGCCGCGCAGAGGATTCGTGATGGGTCTGCGCGGCTGAGTTTATGCGTTCAGAACAGGTTTTTTCTTTGTAACGGGCTTTTCAACGCGCTTTTTAGGAAGCTCCTTCTCGGATTTGCCGTTAACAGAGCAATTCGGAAGCACAAGCGCGGTATCAAGAACGGTTGAAATATCCTCTGCGGGAACGAATTTGATGTTCTCCTTAACCTTTTCGTCAATTTCCTCGATATCGGGAACATTGTCCTTGGGAATACAAACGGTTGTAATTCCCGCGCGATAAGCCGCCATTGTCTTTTCTTTCAGACCGCCGATAGGGAGAACCTTGCCGCGGAGCGTGATTTCGCCCGTCATTGCGACATCTCTGCGGACGGGAGTGCCGGAAAGCGCGGAAACAAGCGCGGTTGTGAGCGTAACGCCCGCTGAAGGTCCGTCTTTCGGAACGGCGCCCTCCGGAGCGTTGACGTGGATATCTTTGTTCTTGTAAAATTCCTTGTCGATACCGTATTTATCGGCAAGCGAACGTGTAAGGCTGACGGCGATTTTCGCCGATTCTTTCATAACATCGCCGAGCGAACCGGTAAACTCGGTTTTGCCCGTGCCGTCAAGCACGAGAACTTCAAGCGGAAGCATAGTTCCGCCAACGGAAGTCCACGCAAGCCCGTTTACAAGACCGACCTCGTCGCGCGCTGCGAGTTTTTCGGGCTGATATTTCTTAACGCCGAGGAAATCCTTGAGATTGTTCTCGTTTACGACAACTTTTTGTTCGCCCGAAACAAGCGATTTTGCGGCTTTTCTGCAAACGTCTGCAATCTTTCGTTCAAGCTTTCTCACGCCCGCTTCTCTGGTGTAGCAGTCGATGATGTCGTAAAGCGCGCCGTCGGTAATTCTGAGCGTTTTCGCGGATTCGCCGTGCTTTTTAAGCTGCTTGGGAACAAGGTGTTTTTTCGCGATATTGAACTTTTCCTCGCGCGTATAGCTTGAAAGCTCGATAATTTCCATTCTGTCAAGAAGCGGCGCGGGGATTGTGTCTAGACTGTTCGCGGTGGTGATGAAAAGAACGTCGCTCAAATCCACGGGAACCTCGATATAGTGGTCGACAAACGCGATATTCTGCTCCGCGTCAAGAACTTCGAGCATTGCGGAGGACGGGTCGCCCTTGTAGTCGCTGCCCATTTTGTCGATTTCATCGAGCAAAATAACGGGATTTATCGTCTTTGCCTGCCGCAGCGCCTCGATAATACGTCCCGGCATAGCTCCGACATAGGTTTTTCTGTGACCGCGAATTTCCGCTTCATCGCGCACGCCGCCGAGCGAAATTCTCGCGTATTTTCTTCCGAGAGCCTTGGCGATTGACTTGCCGATTGAGGTTTTTCCGACTCCGGGAGGACCGTAAAGACAGATAATCTGCCCCTTTACATCGGGCGCAAGCGTCCTCACGGCAAGCGTTTCGAGGATACGCTCCTTGACCTTTTCAAGACCGTAGTGGTCCTTGTCAAGCTGCTTTGCGGCAGCGTTTATGTCGGTTTTATCCTTTGTTTTCTTGTTAAACGGAACGGAAAGCACGGTATCGAGATAAGTCCTGAGAACGGCGGCTTCCTGCGACGAACCCGACAGCTTCGAGAGCCTTTCCGCCTCGCCGATAAGCTTTTCCTCGGAGTCCTTCGGAAGTCCGAGCGCCGTTATCTTATCAACATATTCGTCAAATTCTTCCGCGGGGCTGTCAGAGTCACCGAGCTGTCTTGAAATAGCTTTGAGCTGTTCGCGGAGGTAATATTCGCGCTGATTTTTGTCAACCTGTTCGCGAACCTGCTCGCCGATTTCGATTTCAGCCTGAATAACCTCGATTTCATCGTGAAGCATTGCGATAAGCATACGGATACGCTGAAGCGTGCCGTTTGTTTCAAGCAGCTTCTGCTTATCCTCAACGCTGAGCATAATGTTGAACACAACCTTGTCGAAAAGCCGGCTGCAATCTTCTTCGGACATTATGCTTTCATAAAGGTCGCGCGGCATTTTCGGCGATATTGACGCATACAAATCGAAAGTTTCCTTGAGAGCGCGTTTTGCGGCGGTTTCCGTGTTCGGGGATATGGCTGCGCCGCGCGTCCTGAGCTGCTTTACCTCGTATTTGAGGTAATCGCGGCAGGGAACGGGGCGAATTGTTTTCGCGCGGAAAAGACCCTCGACAAGCACTCTTGTAGAGCCGTCGGGAGTGGTGAGAAGCTGTCTTATTTCAGCGACAACGCCGATATTATAGATGTTTTCGGCGGTCGGTTCGGTATCGCCCGCGTCTTTCTGTGCAACGAGGAATATCTTCCCGTCGCCCGCCGCCGCGGCTTTGAGAGCCGCCACAGAGCGCTCTCTTCCCACGTCGAAATGCAGAACCATAGAAGGGAATATCACAAGTCCGCGAAGGGAAATGGCGGGCAAAGTCATTATATTGTTCATATATGTAAACCTCCGGATAAACAAAACTGCAAGCCCGATTACAGAGCTATATCAGTATTATACTATAATTTTGCGGATTTTTCAAGTCCGAACATTTTGTCTTATTTTAATGAAATTAGCGGAAAATGAGTGAAAAAATGAGATAAACCACGGGCTGATGCAGGAGATAAATCCAGATTGTGTTTCTTCCGACTGCCGCGAGCCATTTTATGTGAACGGGATAGAAGAATTTCGGAAGAACGCCGTCCTTCGCCCAGATTCCGAAGCTGCTTCCCGCAAGGAACAGGAAAAGCCACGGAAGCAGCGGGAAATAGTCCGACGACTGGAATGAGGCATTGTGTATACCGAAAGGGAACAGAACGCCGACTTCATACGCTTTCTGCGGCAAGCGCCACTCGAAAAGCCCGCCGATACCGATAAATCCGTTCTCAACGTTCCACGTCAGCGCAAAAAGCAAAGAGAACACGATAATCCCGACAAGCGCGGGAATATAGTCGAAAATCTTTTCGCAAAGCCCGAAAATCATCATCGAAATACCGAGAAAATGGAGTATTCCGAACATAATTGGAACCTCGCTGAAAAAAGGCGTTACGAACGTGATAATCATACCGAGAAAAAAGCACTGCGCACCGCGTTTGACGTTGTTTCTTGAAAAGCGGCAGACCGTTCCCGATATGAATATGAACATTCCTGCGAAAATATCGCGGATTACGTTGAACCAGCCGTCGAAGAAAATCGGCACGTCAACGCCGAAATTGTACTTCAAATCGTACATCGCGTGATATACGACCATACAGATTATAGCAAAACCGCGTATCTCGTCAAGCAAGCCCACGCGTCTGGATTTTGATTTTATGTCCCCCATAGAAACCTCTCTAAATATGTAAAAAATATATTCATTATATTGTATCACATTTTTCAAAAAAATACAATAACCTCTTGAAAAAAAGTTTAAGATATGCTAAAATATTGTTGAAGAATAATGCTATGAAACGGTGGATTTTGTGGAATATGTGAATATAGGCGGCGTTCTGATTGAAAAGACAGCCGCTTTGGCGCCGATGGCGAGCGTTGCCGACAGGGCTTATCGGCTTATGGCGAAAGAGTTCGGAGCGGCTTATTGTGTGGGAGAAATGGCTTCCGCAAAGGGACTTTGCTATAACGACAAGAAAACCGCCGAGTTGCTTATGCTGACGAAAGGCGAAAGACCCGCGGCGGTTCAGCTTTTCGGCTCGGAACCTGAATTTATCGCGAAAGCGGTCAAGATTGCGGAGGAGTATAAGCCCGATATAATCGACATTAACGCGGGCTGCCCAATGCCGAAAATCGTGAACAACGGTTCGGGAAGCGCGCTGATGAAAGACCCCGCGCTTTTCGGCGAGGTCGTGAGCGCGGCGGTTGCTGCGGCGAGCGTTCCCGTAACCGTGAAAATAAGAAGCGGCTGGGACGAAAACGGAATAAACGCGGTTGAAATCGCGAAAATCGCCGAAAAAAACGGCGCTGCGGCGGTCTGCGTTCACCCAAGAACGAGAGCGCAGCTTTACACGGGAAAATCCGATTGGAACATGATAAAAGCGGTGAAAGAAGCCGTGAAAATCCCTGTAATCGGGAGCGGCGATGTTGCGAGCGTTTCGGACTGCGCCGAGATGTACGAGAAAACGGGCTGCGACCTTGTGATGATAGGCAGGGGAAGCTACGGCAGACCTTGGCTTTTCGGGCAGATTAGGGACTTTTTCGAGGGAAAAGAGCCTCGTTCCGAACCGACTGTCGAGGAAAAAATCGCGGTTATGCGGCGGCACATTACGCTTCTTGTCGAGGATAAGGGCGAGCGCACGGGAATGAAAGAAGCGCGCAGACAGGCGGCTTGGTATATTCGCGGAATGAACGGCGCGGCGCGGCTTCGCGACGAGTTTTCAAAGATGAACACTCTCGGCGATTTTGAGAGAATGATTGAATTGATTTCAGAGGTAAATTGAGATGAATTTGGCAAAAATAAGGTCGCTTTGCGCGTTTAACGTAAAGGACGACGTTCTGCTTACGGATTTTTATTGCTGTAACGGCGAAAATGCCGAGGAATATTACTCGGATATCGTGAACATTCTGTTGTCGGGCGGACAGACGCTCGGCGAGTATTTGCACGATTTGCTTGTATACTCGGATTCTCCGGTTATCGAGAGATGCCTGCGTGAGCGCGCTCCGGCGCTTATGAAAGCGATTGAATACGACCTCGGCGTGATAAAGGAGCTTGTTTCGCTTACGTCCGAGCAGCTTCGCGAGTCGCTTCCCGAAAATGAAATTCTGCGCGGAATGCCGCCTTACGATAACGGAAAGTTCGATTATGACGCGGAATATTTTCTCGATTTTGCGAAGAAGAACGGAACAGGAATTTTCGCGAAATACCGCGCGTTCTCGTATGACGGCGAACTTAAACCCATTATGAAAACCGATAGTATCAGGCTTTGCGACCTCAAGAATTATCAGGTTCAGCGAAATCAGGTCATTGAGAACACGCTTTGTTTTCTGCACAATCAGCCTGCGCAGAACGTTCTGCTGTACGGCGACAGGGGTACGGGCAAATCCTCGACGGTAAAGGCGATTTTCAACGAGTACAAGGAACTGCGTATGGTTGAGGTGTCGAGGAACGATATAAACGCGCTTCCCGAGCTTTTCGAGCTGCTCGGCAAGGTTGATATGAAGTTTATCGTGACAATCGACGACCTTTCGTTCGCCGAGAACGACGACCGTTTCGGCGTGCTTAAAGCGGCGCTTGACGGTTCGCTTTCGTCAAGACCCGACAATATCCTCATTTACGCCACGACAAACCGCCGCAAAATTATCCGCGAAACCGCGGCAGACCGCGAAATTTCAGGCTCGGACGCAATTGACGAGAGTATGTCGCTGTCGGACCGCTTCGGGCTTTTCGTTACGTTTATGCGGCCGGACAAGCAGGTTTATCTCGATATCGTGAAGCAGCTTGCGGACGAGAGCGGAATTGATATTCCCGAAGAACGGCTTTTCACTGCCGCAGAACGTTTTTCAACGAGGAGAGGCGGGCGTTCTCCGAGAATAGCGAAGCAGTTTGTGGGCTGGCTCAAAGGCAGAATAGAGCTTAATCTGGAGTATTGATTATGAAGTTTAACCTGAAAAAATGCGTTTCGGGAGCGCTTTTGGCGGCTGTTTTGCTGAGCGGCTGTTCAAGCGAGGAGAGCGTTCCCTCGGAGATTTCGGTTTCTTCGGTAACGGAGATTGAGGAAAACGCGCCGTTTCCCGCGATAAGCTGCGGAGTAAGGCTTGAAAAAGCGGTTGAAAAGGCGGTTTCGCTTTCTCCCGCAGTAACCGAAATTATCTGTGAAGCGGGATTTCAGAAGAGCCTTGTCGGGGTGAGCGATTATTGCGATTATCCGGAAAATCTCGGCTTGCCGAAGCTCGGAAGTACGGAAAATCCCGACCTTGACGCTATCATAAAGCTGAAGCCCGACGCGGTTTTCACGCTTTCGCTGATGTCGGAGCGCGAGATTTACAAGTTAAATCAAGCGGGGATTAAGGTTCTCACGCCGAAAGCGCCGTGTAATCTCGAAGAATACGCCGGTCTTTACAAGGAAATATCGGCGGCGTTTTACGGAAACGAGCAAACCGATTCGCTGAAAGGCGGCACAAAATCGCTTGATATGGGAAAAGGAGCGCGCGCAAGGCTTGAAAACGCGTCAAAGGAAGTGAAAACCGAAAGCTTTGTTTATGTAACGGAGAAGTTTACTCTCGCGGGCGCGGACACGTTTGAGAGCGCGGTTTTGAGCCTTTCGGGCGAGAATTTGTGTAAATCCGAAGGCTATGTTCCCGCAAACGGCGAGCAGCCCGCCTATATTGTCGCTTCAAACAAGCTGTCGTATGAAGAACTTGCCGCAGACAGCGCGTTTGCCGCGATGATTTATAACGGCGCAAAAGTAATTTTCGTGAACTCCGAGCGTTTTGAAAGACCGTCTGCGCGAACCGCCGAGATATTTACGGCATTTTTGGAATAAAATAAGTCGCCTTTCCCCAATATATCGGGAAAGGCACTTTTTTTACATAGGCGTGATTGTATAGCCGTTTTCACGCCAATAGTCGATAACGCGCGGGAGGATTTCCGTGTTTGTTTTCGATACTGCGTGCAGTAGATAAACCGCGCCGTTGTGCGTTTTTTCGGTAACTTTTTCATACGCCGCGGCAGGGTCGGGCTGGTCGTCCGTGAGCCAATCGCGATAGGCGAAGCTCCAGAGCACGGTTGTGTAGCCAAGCTCCTTTGCACATGCGAGAACGCGCTCGGAGAACTCGCCTCTGGGCGGGCGCATAACGTACATATCATAGCCGAATTCCTTCGAGATATAGTTGTGGAGGAGCATAAGCTCGTTGTACAAATCCTCGTTCGAGCAGTCGGGCAGGGAAGGGTGACTGTACGAGTGGTTTCCGACGGTGTGACCTTCGCTTATCATACGCTTAATAAGTCCCGGATTTTTCTCAGCGTAATCGCGCGTGATGAAAAATGTTGCTTTAACGCCCTTTGAAGCGAGAGTATCGAGTATTTTCTCGGTGTAACCGTTTTCATAACCCTCGTCAAACGTCAGCCAGAGCCGCTTGTTCGCAGCTTCTCCGATAAAAAGCGAGTTCATATCGCCGTATTGCTTCTGAGCCTGAATTGCACCGAGCGGACGGTTCGTTGAATCAACGTCGTTTCCAACGCCATAGCAGACCTTTGCGTTGTCGTAATCGTTGAGATATGAGTAAGGCGCCGCCTGCACGACCGCGCATTTTCCCGCTAGAACAGCGGCTAAAAACGCCGAAATAAGTCTTTTCATTTCATCATTCCTTTCGGCAGTATTGTTTGCGGAAATTCCTTTTTTAACGCTTTTATCTTTTTGTAATTATGTTGCATAAAATTTGACGGAAAGCTTTGTGCAAAATTATGAAAATTAATGGGGGTTTTGGGGTTGAATAATTATAAGAAATATGTTAAAATAATATAGAGATAGCGTATTAAAAATATGTAATTATAAGGAGCCGCTTATGTCACAGAAATTAAGCGAACTCATCGACCTGCTTAAAGGCCACCGCGTTTATATTCAGACTCATAATTTCCCCGACCCCGACGCAATTGCGAGCGCTTATGGACTTCAGGTGCTTCTGGGAAAATTTAGGATTAATACCGTAATTTGTCATCACGGAAGCGTTGAGCGCGCGATGACGGCGAATATGGTGTCGGAGTTTCAGATTGATATGACCGCCGACAGCGAGTTGAAGTATATGACTTCCGAGGATTATATAATCACGGTTGACAGTCAGAAGGGAAACGCGAATATTCTTGACCTTATCGGAAACGAGGTTGCGGTTATCGACCACCACCCTGTATTCTGCGTTGTTGACGACTATAAATACCGCGATATACGTATTGTCGGGAGCTGCTCGACGATTATTGCGGACTATTATCGTCAATATAAGATTGAGATGCCGGGTTCGGTTGCGACGGCTCTGTTATACGGCTTAAAATGCGATACGCGCGACTTTACGCGCGGCGTGACGCAGCTTGACGTTGATATTTACTCATATCTCTTCCCGAAAGCGGATAATCGGCTTATCAGGCATTTTCAGTCCGGTGAAATCGAATACCACGAGCTTAATTCTTTCGTTGACAGTATGCGGAATATCGAGGTTTATGACGGAGTTGCGTTCGCGTTCCTGAATTTTTACTGCACGGACGCGTTTATTGCGACTATTTCGGATTTTATTCTGAATGTCGACGTGGTGAATTTTTCCGTGGTGTATACGCGCAGGGACGACGGGTTTAAGTTTTCCGTGCGTTCGGAAATTGAGGAGCTGAACGCGGGATTGATTATATCCGAGGCTCTTGCGAACGTTGGTTCGGGCGGCGGACACAAGTCGATGGCGGGCGGATACGCGTCCGAGAGCAAAATTCTTGATATCAGCATCGACTATAATAAGGTTATCCAGAACCTTTTCCTGAGTATAATCGACAAAATTCCCCACAAAGGCTATACGGCGAAAAAACGGAATGAAGCGGAAGAAATAACCGTTAAAAGTACAGAGCCTGAAAAGAACGATACCGAAAACGCATAAAAAAGCGGCGAAAGAGCGTAAGTGCTTTTTCGCCGTTATTTTTATCAGTTGCTTTCGGCTGCGGGGATTTCTGCGGAAGCTGTCTGTCCCCAAGCTGCTTTTTTGTAAAACACAACCGAAATTATCGTTGCGATAACCCAGCCTATCGGCCATGAAATCCAAATTCCCGTTGTTTCAAGGGGCGTCAGCGAGAGGACTTCTGCAAGCGCAACGCGCAGAATAAGGTCTGTGAACGTTGCAATCATAAACTGCTTCATCATTCCCGCGCCGCGCAGAATACCGTCCGAAACAAGCTTTGTCGCGACGACGAAATAGAACGGCGAGATTATCGCGAGGAACTGAAATCCCGTGTCGAGAGCCGTTCCCGTGGGACTTTCGAGGAAAATCCCGACAAGTTGACGTCCGAGAAGCTCATATAGCAGCACAATCGGCGCGCAAAGCACCCATACAAGCTTCAGTCCTGCGCGAAAACCTGACTTTATGCGGTCAAATTTCGCGGCGCCGAGGTTTTGCGCGGTAAAGTTTGATATGCCGTTTCCGAGCGTTGTTAGCGACGTGATAACCATATTGTTGAGCTTTACCGCCGCGGAATAACCCGCCATAACAGCCGCTCCGAAGCCGTTAATTACGCTCTGGATTATGATATTTCCGACTGAGATAAAGCTTTGTTGGAGAATACTCGGAATCGCGATTACGGCAAATCTTTTGAAAAGTCCCCATGAAAAAAGCTTGATTTTTCCCTCGGTTTTAATGCCGCTAAAACGTTTGAATACCACAACGAGCGCAAGAACGCAGCTTACTCCCTGACAGATGAACGTAGCCCACGCAACTCCCGAAACTCCCATTCCGAAAGCCGTGACGAAGAGAATATCGACTCCGATATTTGAAACGGACGAGCAGGCGAGGAAGATAAACGGAGTTTTCGAGTCGCCGAGCGCCGAGAAAATGCCCGTTGCAACGTTGTACAGGAAAACAAACGGCAGTCCGAGTATGTAGATATCGAGGTAAAGCTTCGAGTCGGCGAAAACCTCGTCGGGCGTGTTGATAAGCCGTAGCAAGCCATCGCTGAAAATCATTCCGACCGTCATCAGTATAACGCAGATTACCGCGCTTGAAATAAGCGAGGTATAGACGGCGGTTTTCATATCGTTGTGCATTTTCGCGCCGAAAAGCTGCGCCGTGAGAACCGAACAGCCTATGTTGCAGCCGAAAGCAAACGCTATGAAGATAAGCGTGATTTCATAGCTGTTTCCGACGGCTGCGAGCGCGTTTTCACCGATAAATTTACCCGCGACAAAGCTGTCCGCGATATTGTAAAGCTGCTGGAATATTATGCTGCCGAACAGCGGAAGGCAAAAGCGGAACAGCACGCTTTCTGGTTTCCCGACGGTCAAATCCTTGTTCATTCTTCTCACCTCAAAAAATACTTGACTTTTTCGCACTATTATATTATAATTCAATTGTTGATATATGTAAAATCTTTATTTTATATATCTGCAATATCAAAAGCATATATCGGAAAAGGTGAAAAATGAATATAAGCTATGACTACTATCGGATATTTTATTACGCGGCGAAGTATGGAAGCATAACTCAGGCGGCAAAAATCCTGTTAAACAGTCAACCTAATCTGACGAGAGCGATAAAAACGCTTGAATCGGAGCTTGGCTGTCCGCTTTTTATACGGAACAACCGCGGAATGAAGCTAACGCCCGACGGAGAGCGGCTTTACGAGCACGTTCGCATTGCGTTTGAGAACATAGAAGCGGGAGAAGCCGAGATAATCGAAAGCCGAAATCTTGAAAAGGGAAGCGTGTATGTTGCGTCAAGCGAGGTTGCGCTGCATTGCGTGCTGCTGCCTGCGCTGAAGAAGTATCGGGCGCTCTATCCGGGAATACGGCTGAAGATAAGCAATCACTCAACTCCGCAGGCGATTGACGCAATACGAAACGGGATTGCGGATATCGCTGTTGTGACAACGCCGACAATTCCGTCCGCAATGCTTGAAGAAACAACCGTGCGTAAATTTCACGAGGTTGCGGTGTGCGGGGAACGCTTCTCGGAATTAGCGGAGAAGCGGGTTGAATTTGCCGAGCTGCTTGAATACCCGATGATATCGCTCGGAGCGCACACAAAGTCGTTTGAGCTTTATTCGCAGTTTTTTTCCGAAAAAGGGCTGCGCTATCAGCCGGAAATTGAAGCCGCGACCGCCGACCAGATTTTGCCGCTTGTAAAAGCGGGGCTAGGAGTGGGATTTGTGCCGAGGGAGTTTCTCGGAAAGGACGGAGAGGCTTTGGCTGTAGAAACGGCTGAAATGCTTCCCGAACGTGAAATCCGCATTATAAAGCGCCGCGAGCAGGCATTAAGCATTGCCGCAAAAGAGCTTGAGCGGATTATTCTGGAGATGTGAACAATCCCCTCAAATCGCTTATTCGTGCGGTTTGAGGGGATTATCAGTTAAAACGGTTTATTCATTATCGCGTAAAAAACCGCCCCCAGAACAATCTAGGGGCGTTTTTGGGTCCAGCGTCACGCTGGTGTGGTATTGTGACTTTATGGATTTTTCATCTTCGGGCAAAAAAATTGCCCCCAGAACAATCTAGGGGCGATTTTGGGTCCAGCGTCACGCTGGTGGTTGCGGGAGCTGGATTTGAACCAACGACCTTCGGGTTATGAGCCCGACGAGC
>DPBR01000074.1:3750-7953 GCA_003516865.1 Oscillospiraceae bacterium | reverse complement strand
CGAGCTGCTCCATCCCGCGATATTTCGAGCGATTGCTCACTCAACGAAAATTATTATACCACAAATAAACCGAAATGTCAATACCTTTTTGAAAAAAACCTGATTTTTCTTCGACAAATTTTTCACGGGCGAGAAGAAAATCCCGCCCGCGGTAAAAAATCAGTTTCCGAAAGATATGCCGATATCCTTTGCGGTAAGCACCATTTGGTCGTCCTCTGTGACGAATTTTGTTTTCATAGCGATGTCGGCGAGCTTATTTTCGGTGATTTTGCCGTTAACCATCGCGACGGTTAAGCCGAACTTTTCCTGTTTAAGCAGGCTTGCCGCGTGCGCGCCGAACTGTGTTGCAAGAATACGGTCGTATGCCGAGGGCGAACCGCCTCTGAGGATATGTCCGGGAATAACGGTTCTCGTTTCAAGACCGGTACGCGACTGGATTTCCTTTGCGATGCGCGCTGTCGCGGTGATTTCGCCGCGGTCCGCTCTTGCTTTTGCGCGCTCTTTTTTCTTGAGCTTCGCTTCTTCAATATCAAAAGCGCCTTCCGCGACCGCGATTATCGAAAACGCCTTGCCTGCGTCGGCTCTCTTTTGGCAAGCCTTTGCAACTTTCGCGATATCAAAAGGAATTTCGGGGATAAGAATAATATCCGCGCCGCCCGCAAGTCCCGAATAAAGCGTGAGCCAGCCCGCCTTGTTGCCCATAATTTCGATAACCATAATCCTGCTGTGAGAATTTGCGGTTGTGTGTATACGGTCGATAACCTCCGTTCCGATATCAACGGCGGTGTGGAAGCCGAAAGTAACGTCCGTTCCGAATATGTCGTTGTCGATTGTCTTGGGCAGACCGATTACGTTCAAACCCTCCTCCGAGAGCATATTAGCGGTTTTGTGCGTGCCGTTTCCGCCGAGGGTGAACAGACAGTCAAGCTTGAGGTTCTTGTAGGTATCCTTCATCTCCTTAACCTTGTCAACCTTGTCGTCCTCGATAATCTGCATCATCTTATATGGAGTGCGCTTAGTGCCGAGGATTGTGCCGCCTGTTGTGAGGATACCCGAAAAATCCGACGGCTCCATAGCCTTGTATTCGCCGTGGATTAGACCGTGATAACCGTCGTGAATACCGACGATTTCAACCTTGTCCTCGCCGAAAGCCTCGTAAGTCGCCTTTGCAACGCCGCGAATTGTCGCGTTAAGACCGGGGCAGTCGCCGCCGCTTGTGAGAATGCCTATTCTGAGCTTAGCCATAATTTACAACCTCCTGTATTTTATCTGATTTTGTTTAATCTGTTATCGTTTCCCTCGAAGAACCGAACGTTCATACTGAGAAGTCTTGACAGAATTCTGTCGTTATAACGCGCCTGAAGCTCGTTTATTGAATAATTCGTGCTGACGATAATGGGAAGCGAGCGTGAAATTCTGCCGTTTATGACCTCGTAAAGCAGGGAAGCGCTTCGCTCGTTGCTGTTTTCGGCGCCGAGGTCGTCCAGAATGAGCAAATCGCAGTCCGAGATAACGGAAAGCGTATCGCCGCTGCTTCGCCCGAACTGCTCGTTGTCAACGGTTCTGACAAGTTCGGGCGCGGAGATATACACCGTGCAGAAATCCCGTTCAATAACCCTCGCCGCGATAGCAAGCGAGAGATGCGTTTTTCCAAGACCGGTTTTGCCTATCATAAAAACGCCCTTGCCGTGACCGCTGAATTCTTCGGCGTATTTGAGGCAGAAATTGAAGTTATCCGTCATAATTCTGCGCGGATTGTCCTCGCTTGCGGGCTTATCGGGATACAGCGACAAATCAAAGTCCGCAAAAGAACAAAGCTTCAGCGGCGAACGCTCGTTAAGCTCGTCCGCGGCGTATTTCCGCACGATTTTCTTCACGCAATCGCACCATTCTCCGTTAATTGTTCCCGTATCCGAGCATTTTTTGCAGGAGTAAATCGGTTCGAGATAATCCGCGGGAAAGCCTTTTTCCGTGAGAAGCCGCTTCATTTCGCGCTGTAACGTGAGATTTTCCTCGGAAACGGCTTTGAGTTTATTCTGACAATCGGGGCTTTTTGCCGCGACAAGCGCGATAACCTTGGACATTGACTCCGCGAGCTTAATTTCAAGGTTTGCGTACTGCGGAATTTTCGCGAGAACCTCCGAGCGGCGCTTGTCCTCGGAGCGTCTGTTGGCGCTGCGCCTTTTCTCAAGCTCCTCGCGGGCTTTAAGAATATATTCCTTGCTTATCGGCATAAGCTTATCCTCCGCTCAGATTATGTTTTTTCAGCCGCGACACAACGTCGTTGATATCGAAAGAGGAGCTTTCGCTTTTCGCGTAACCCGAAGCGTTTGCGGCGGGCTTTTTCCTTGCGATATCCGCGGCGTCTGCGGCTTCTTTCGTGTAAATGCCCGCGTCTTTCCAGTTTTCGAGAATTTTGTTTGCGTATTCAAAGCTGAATTTCTGCTTTGCATTGACGGTTTTTTCATAGGAAAGCATAATCATATCCTCGGAAAAACCCCATTCTTCCGTCCATATGCGGATAAATTCCTTCATTTTTGCGGTAAGCTTTGACTGAAGCTCCATTTCATCGCGAAGTCTTTCACAGATACCCGCGTTTTTTTCTAGCGTGAGAATACGGTTATTCGCGGCTTCAACGGTATCGATGCCGTCCGCCGCCCAGTTTTGCGCGCAGCTCAGGATATACGCGGGAGTACCCTTTCCGATTTTGAAGCAGTACTGCAAAAGCATAAGCGAAACGCCGACGTTCAGTCCATAGTGGTCCGTCATTCCCAAAAGCATATTGTTTTCGCGCTGTCCGAGCGGGTGCGCGATAAGCCTTTCCGTTTCGCTGAAAAGCATCTGAAGCTCCGGGTCGGATTTAAGCCTTTCGGCAATCTCGCCCGAACTAACCACGGCGGGCTTGATTTTCTCGCTTTTCGCGATAACGCACGGCGCGGCTTTCTGACGTGTTTCTGCTTCAGCGTCAGCTGCTTGCTCCGTTGTTTTTTCCTTATTCGCTAAAAGTTCGCGGTTATCGCCGTCGTTTTCGTAGCGGATAATCCCGCGCTGTATCCAGAAAAGCGCCGCGTCCTCAAGTTCGCCTTCTTCGCGGAAACCGAGGTCGTTTCTCAGCTTGTCCTCGGAGAACACCCTTCCGCCGTGCCTGAGAAGATAAAGCAGCAGTTTAAGCGAGTTTTCGCCCGCGATTTTTATGTATTTATCAACAACGCTTGCGGGAACGGCAAAAACGCTGTTCCATTCGCCCGCGTTCAAAGAGTAGTTCATATAATCACCTATGACCATAATACCACATTTTTCGATTTTTTTCAAGGGCAATTGCGTAATTTTCTTATTTCAGCCGAAAACCCGCTTTGCAGCCGCGCCGAGCCTTTTCTTTTCCGTCAGCCCGCTCTGAGAGAGGAACGAGCCTTTGTTCTTGCCCGTCAGCCCGCTTTATGAGAGGAACGGGCGATGTTCTCCTTACGCTTGATAACAGACTTGATTATCAGCGAGAGAACGGGCTGAAGAATAAGCGCGAGAGCCGCGACAACGCCGAGCGCCGCACATTCTGTGGGAAGCAGAGGAATGATGTAAAAAAGACCGGGGAGTATAAGCACAGCGCCGACAAGAATAGCCGCGAGTGCGCCGCACATAAGCGCTCTTTTGAGGTCGAACGGGATACAAACGATAATAAGCGTTTCAAAGCAAACCGCCGCCGTGAGGAAAACCGCCATAACCGAGATGTGCTCGGGTGTGAAACCGAAAATTGCGCCCGCGGCTTCAAGCAGGCAAATCCCAACAGCCGCCGAAACGCCTCCCGGAGCGGCTTTTTTGATAACGTTCGCGATAAAGTGACCGCGGACGATGTTGAAATTCGGTTCAAGCGCAAGCAGGAAAGACGGAATACCTATCATAATCGAGCTTATAAGCGTGAGCTGAATGGGCTTGAACGGATACGGGCAATGCAAAAACAGGAATACCGCGGCAAGCAGAAACGACAAAATCGTCTTTACGAGGAACAAAGCCGCCGAGCGCTCAATGTTGTTGATACAGCGTCGGCCTTCGGCAACGGCAAGCGGGAGCGTTGAAAATTCCGAGTTCATCAGAACAAGCTGTGAAACGCTTCGCGCGGCGTCGCTTCCCGATTGAATGGCGATAGAGCAGTCCGCTTCTTTAAGCGCGGGAACGTCGTTTACGCCGTCTCCCGTCATTGCGACGGTA
>DPBR01000074.1:438-3547 GCA_003516865.1 Oscillospiraceae bacterium | reverse complement strand
GTTTTTCCTGCGGCGCGCAGAGCTTTTACGAGCGCGAGCTTCTGTTCGGGGAGAACGCGCCCGAAAACCGTGTATTTAAGCGCCGCTTCGGGGATTTCCTCGTCTGAAATCTTCGACATATCGACATAATTCTCCGCGCCCTCAAGACCCGCTCTTCCCGCCGCGCCGGAAACGGTTTTTGGGTCGTCGCCGGAGATAACCTTGAGCTGAACGCCTTGTTCGCGGAAGAATTTAAGCGCCGCGGGGGCTGACTCCCTTATTTTATCCGATAAAACGACAAGTGCCTTTGCCGAAATATCGTCGGGGAGATTATATCCCTCGCACGGTTTTTCCGAGAAAGCAAGCGCAAGCACTCTCATACCCTTATCCGAGAATTTTTCGCATAACGAAGCCACTTCTCCGTACTTTTCACCGAGAACGAAGCTTGGCGCTCCGAAAACGAGCGTTCCGTAATTCTCAAATTCGGCGGCGCTCCATTTTCTCGCCGAAGAAAACGCGACAGTTCCCTTAAGCGTAAGTCCCGAATTGCCCGAAAAGCTCTCGGAAACGGCGGAAAGAGTGAGATTTTTGTCGGTGAACGCGGAAGAAAACGCCCTGAGAGCCTGCTCCGCGTCAAAATTATCGTCAAGCTTCACGACTTCTTCAACTTTCATTTTGCCCTCGGTAATCGTTCCTGTCTTGTCAAGGCAGAGAACGTCCGCTCTCGCAAGCGATTCTGCGCAGTACAAATCCTGACAGAGCGTCTGTTTCATCGCAAGCTTTATTGAGCTTACCGCAAGCGCGATGCTTGTGAGCAGCATAAGTCCTTCGGGAATCATACCGATAAGCGCGGCGGAAGTCGTGGTAACGCTTTCTTCAAGCGGGTTTCCCGCGCCGAAAAACGTCTTGCAGAACAGGATTATGCCGAACGGGAAAATGCATATTGAAACTGTTTTGATGATTTTGTTGATGGAGTTCATCATAACGGAATTGTGCTTTTTGTGCTTTTTCGCGCCTGCGGTGATGCGCCCCGAAGCGCTTTCCGCGCCGACGCGCGTTGCCTGCGCCAGACATTCTCCCGATGTGATGAAGCTTCCGGAGTGAAGCTCGCAGTCTTTCTTTTTGGGGATAGGGTCGCTTTCTCCCGTGAGCAGGCTTTCGTCGGCTTCGCACTCGCCGCTGAGGACAATTCCGTCCGCACAGACCTGCTTTCCGCTCGACAGCTTCATAATATCGCCCACGACAACCTCGGATACCGCGATAACCTTTTCTTTGCTGTCGCGGATAACGTAAGCCTTGGGCGCCGACAGCACGGAAAGCCTGTCGAGAACGCGCTTCGAGCGTATTTCCTGAAAAATGCCTATTGCGGTGTTGCACAGAACAACTCCCATAAACAGCATATTCTTCCAGCTCCCGACCAGCGCCAGCGCAACCGCGAGAATTACGTTTATGAGGTTGAACAGAGTGAAAATATTATCGAAAAAAATCCTTTTTACGCTTTTTGTCCTGACTTCGCCGCCGCCGTTTGAAAGACCGTTTTTTGCGCGTTCATCAGCTTCTGACTGCGAAA
The DNA here is from genome assembly GCA_003516865.1 of Oscillospiraceae bacterium. Lineage (GTDB taxonomy): Bacteria > Bacillota > Clostridia > Oscillospirales > Ruminococcaceae > CAG-115. The sequence goes on along the minus strand of DPBR01000074.1, from coordinate 1,998 downwards.
GACCGGTATTTATGTTCGTATATTCCATAAATTTTCTCCTATGTAAAAAAGGTGTTATATTATGACCATAATATATGGGAACCTCTAAAAACCGGTGTGAAAAGCGAAAATGGGCAGGGTGTACCAGCTTCTAGGAAAGCCGACGAAGTAAGGCTGTATGCCTTTCGAGGAGGTTTGACGACGAAGCCGGTGCGCACTGCACTTTTTCGCTCACATAAGGTTTTTAGAGGTTCCCATATTTATTATAACCAATTTCGGTCGGTGTGTCAATACAAATATGAGAATTTGGTGAAAAAACTTAATCGCGCTTGATTTTTTCAATTTCGTATGTTATAATTAATATAATACGTTCAAAATCAGAAAAAATGTGGGAGGAATAATGAAATGACCGAAGATATCAGAAAGTATGCGCACGAAAAGAAAGAACTCTGCGAAAAGAACGATGCCATTTCAGACGAGCTTTACGGAAAATACGGCGTAAACCGCGGTTTGCGCGATATAAACGGAAAGGGCGTTCTCACGGGACTTACGACAATATCGAAAATGGTGGCGTTCAAGGACGTCGACGGCGTTCAGACGCCCTGCGACGGAGAGCTTTGGTACAGAGGCTACAACGTGCAGAACCTTGTCGCGAAAACGGGAAGCGGATTTGGCTTTGAGAAAACGGCATATCTCCTTATTTTCGGAGAAATGCCGACAGACGAGGAAGCGAAGGAATTTGCGGATATTCTCGGAGAATGCCGCTGCCTTCCGACAAATTTCACACGCGACGTTATAATGAAAGCACCCGGAAAAGATATTATGAACTCGATGACGAGGAGCATACTGACTCTCGCTTCATACGACCCGACCGTGGTTTCGGGAACGCTTGAGGACAGCCTTTATCAGTGTATAATGCTGATAGCGCGTTTTCCGATGCTCGCGGCATACGCTTATCACGCGTACAATCACTATGAAAACGACGAGAGTATGTATATTCACAGACCCAATCCCGCGCTTTCGACTGCTGAGAACCTGCTTCTGATGCTTCGTCCCGACAAGCAGTTCACGCATCTTGAAGCGAAGGTGCTTGACGTTGCGCTTATGCTGCATATGGAGCACGGCGGCGGAAACAACTCGACGTTTACAACGCGCGTTGTAACGTCCTCCGGCTCGGATACATATTCGACGATAGCGGCGGCTATGTCCTCGCTTAAAGGACCGAAGCACGGCGGCGCGAATATCAAGGTTATGGAGATGATGGAGAATATCCGCGAGAACGTGAGCGATACGAGCGATTATAACGCGGTTTACGATTATCTCGGAAAAATTCTTGCCGGAGAAGCGTTCGACCATAAGGGGCTTATTTACGGAATGGGACACGCGGTATATTCGCTTTCGGACCCGCGCGAGCGCATTTTCAGGGGCTTTGTCGAGAAGCTCGCCGCAGAAAAGCACCGCGAGGACGATATGAAGCTCTATGAGTTTGTCGAGGACGCCGCGCCGAAGCTTATCGCGCAGAAGCGCAGAATAATGAAGGGCGTTTCGCCGAACGTTGACTTTTACAGCGGCTTCGTTTAC
>DPBR01000074.1:0-237 GCA_003516865.1 Oscillospiraceae bacterium | reverse complement strand
ACTTTTACAGCGGCTTCGTTTACGATATGCTGGGAATACCCGTGGAGCTGTATACCGCGATTTTCGCTATTGCGAGAATTGTCGGCTGGAGCGCGCACAGAATCGAGGAGCTGAACACGGCGGGAAAAATCATTCGTCCCGCTTATATGAGCGTGATGAAGAAGCGTATTGAAGAATAATTTGGAAAACCTCTTGAAATGCAGGGCAAAATAGTATATAATTATATTATATATCATC
>DPBR01000101.1:9720-11000 GCA_003516865.1 Oscillospiraceae bacterium | reverse complement strand
TATGTTGAACTCGTTTCCCGCAGGCAGCCGAACTCTTATTTTATCGCCGATTTCGAGCGATTTTATGTTCGGTTTAAGGTCGATTTCGGAAATACCTTTTTTCGTCTTTTTCTCAACGGGAATATGCTCGCTCTCGGCGAATTTAGCAAATTTTCCGCGGTCGATTTCAGCTTCAATTTCATACTCGGCTTCGGCAATATCCGTATTCTTCATCATGGGAACGGACGTTTCGGTTATCCGCAGGTCAAGCGGAAGAGCGGCGTTGAGCCGTTCGGTTACTTCTTCGGGCGGAACGTCCTCCGTAAGCCTGAAATCCGCGGCTTCGCGCAGCCCCTCTTGTCCGAGCGACAGCGGCAGCATAAACTGAATATACAGGCGCGGGTTAAATCCCTCCGTATACCACACGGGCAGCTTCGCTTTTACTATCGCGCGCTGAAAAACGCGGTACAAATCGAGGTGTGAAATGTACTTTGCTCGGTCTGTTTTGCTGAAAAAAACTCGCGTGTTTACGCTTGGCATTGTCCGTCACCTCGTATCTTTTTGCAGCAATCGCCGCCGATATTCCCGATTACTCCGCAGTTCGAGCACTTTTCGCGGCAATTCGGGGTTGTTTTTTCCTCGTGAGCAAGCTTGTTCTCGTTTACAAAAAAATCGTGAGAAACGAGCATATTTATGTGGCTCCACGGCGCGATTTCATCATAATCCCGCCGCCTGTTCGCGTAAAATTCCATCGACAGCCCACATTCTTCAAACGCCTGCTTCCACTTCTCGAAGCTGAAGAATTCGTCCCAGCCGTCAAGCTTGCAGCCCTTTTTCCATGCGAGATAAACTGCCTTTGCAACGCGCCTGTCGCCGCGCGCCAGAACCGCTTCCAGCAGCGAAACGTCATATTTCGACCACGAAATGGTGATTTTCTTGTCCGCGGCAACGTCCGTTATCAGCCGCTGTTTGCGCTTGATTTCGGCTTCGCTTGCCTGCGGCTCAAATTCAAACGGCGTAAACGGCTTCGGAATGAACGTTGAAAGCGATATTGAAACGCTCGGAGATTTGCCTTTTTTGCGGTTCGGGTTTTGATAAAATTCCTCGATAACCGCTTTCGCGAGCGCGTAAATTCCCCTGATATCGTCATCTGTTTCCGTCGGCAGACCGAGCATAAAGTACAGCTTAACCGCCGTATAACCGCCCTCGAACGCGATTTTCACGCCTTTCATAACGTCGTTTTCGGTGATATTCTTGTTGATAACGTCGCGCAGGCGCTGCGTTCCCGCTTCGGGCGCGAA
>DPBR01000101.1:1670-9510 GCA_003516865.1 Oscillospiraceae bacterium | reverse complement strand
TGCGTTCCCGCTTCGGGCGCGAATGTAAGTCCGCTTTTTCTCACGGACGAGATTTCCTCGAAAATCTTCTCGTTGAAGCGGTCAACCCTCAGCGACGGCAGCGACAGATTTATGCGGTTTTTCGAGGTGTACGCGGTGAGCGTTGAGAGCAGCCCCTCGATATCCGAAAAATCGCTTGTGGACAGGGACGAGAGCGATACCTCGTCATAGCCCGTGTTCGCGCAGAGCGTTTTTGTCTGCTCCAGAACCGTCTGCGCGCTCTTTTCGCGAAACGGTCGGTAAACGAACCCAGCCTGACAGAACCGACACCCGCGAATACACCCGCGAAGCACCTCGATAACCGCTCTGTTATGAACGATATCCGTGAACGGCACAACGAAATTATCCGGTGTGTAAACCTTGTCGAAGTCCTTTATAACGCGCTTTTTCACCTTTTCGGGAGCGCCGTTTTTCGCGGTGATTTCCTTAATCGTGCCGTCCTCGTTATACTCAACGTCATACAGAGAAGGAACGTAAATTCCCTCGATTTGCGCGGCTTTTTCGAGAAATTCAGCCTTTGACGCGCCTTTTTTCTTACATTCTTCCATAAGCCGCATAAGCTCAAGGTTCATTTCCTCTCCCTCGCCTATTGCGAACAAATCGAAGAAATCCGCAAGCGGCTCTGCGTTGCACACGCACGGTCCTCCGCCCATAACAATCGGCGTAAGGGAAGTCCGCTCGCTTGCAAGAACAGGAACTCCCGCAAGGTCGAGCATTTCGAGTATAGTGGTGTAACAAAGCTCGTATTGTATCGTGAAGCCGATGAAATCGAAATCTTTAATCGGGTCGAGGCTCTCGAGAGCGTAAAGCGGGATATTCCGCTCGCGCATTTTCTCCTCCATATCGGGAAGCGGCATAAACACGCGCTCGCACCAGTAGTTCGGAACGGCGTTTTTCAGCCCGTAGAGTATCTTTATCCCAAGGTGGGACATTCCTATCTCGTAGGTGTCGGGGAAGCAGAACGCAAACCTCACGTCAACATTCTCCTTATCCTTAACCACGCTTCCGCTCTCGCCGCCGATATAGCGCGAAGGTTTTTGCACTTCAAGCAGGAACTCGTCGAGCCTGCGCATCATTTCATCGTTTCTGTACATCTTAATTCCTTAATTTTCTCTCGTACCATTCCTGTTTCGTCATAAGAACGGCGCGCGGTTTGCTGCCCTCGAAAGGACCGACAATCCCCATTTTCTCCATCGTGTCGATAAGGCGCGCAGCTCTGCCGTAGCCGAGTTTCAGGTGGCGCTGAAGCGCGGAGGTGCTTGCTTGTCCCGCCGTTACAACAAATTCGATTGCGTCGCCGAGCTTTTCGTCCGCGTCGTCGCCCTCGGAATCGTCTGCGGAAGCGGATTTGTCCGTGTTTGCGACAATCTCGGTCTGGCGCTCGATTTCAGCCATAATATTCTCATCGTATTCTGCTCTGAACGTCTGCTTGATGAACTCCACAACGCGCTCTACTTCATCGTCCGAAACATAGCAGCCCTGAAGTCTTATCGGTTTCGGCGAACCAACGGGCATATACAGCATATCGCCGTTTCCGAGCAGCTTTTCCGCGCCCGAAGCGTCCAGAATTACGCGGCTGTCCACCTGAGAAGCGACCATAAGCGCTATTCTGGACGGGATATTGCCCTTGATAAGACCCGTGACAACCTGCACTGTGGGCTTCTGCGTTGCGATAACAAGGTGCATACCGGCGGCTCTGGCTTTTTGCGCGAGGCGGACGATGCTGTCCTCGACGTCTTTCGGAGAAGCCATCATCAAATCAGCAAGCTCGTCTATGAAAATAACAATTCTCGGCATTATTTCGCCGTCAATCATACCTTTTTCGACAAGCTCGTTGTAGCCGTCGATATTTCTCACGTTGTTCTCGGAGAAGAGCGTATAGCGGTTCTCCATTTCGGTCACGGACCACGCGAGCGCGCCCGCAGCCTTCTTCGGGTCGGTTACGACGGGTATCAGCAGGTGAGGGATACCGTTGTACATCATAAATTCAACCTGCTTCGGGTCGACCATTATCAATCGCACGTCCGACGGCGTTGATTTCATCAAAATACTCATTATAATCGAGTTTACGCAGACGGATTTACCCGAACCCGTAGTTCCCGCAATAAGCAGATGCGGCATTTTTGACACGTTGCAGCGCACCGTTTCGCCGCTGATATCCTTTCCGAGAACGCTGTCTAGCTTGTTTGCGAACGTCTTTTTGAACGTTTCGCTGTCAACGAGTTCGCGGAAGAACACGGTTTCCTTGACTTTATTCGGGATTTCAATTCCCACGGCAGCCTTGTCGGGAACGGGCGCAATTCTTACTCCCGAAACCGCGAGATTAAGCGCAACATCGTCCGCAAGTCCCGATATTTTCGAGATTTTAACGCCGGGCGCGGGCTGAAGCTCATAGCGCGTTACCGAAGGACCTCTCGAAGCGCCGAGGAACGTTGTCTGAACGCCGAAGCTCTTGAGCGTTTCGACAAGCTTCTGTGCGTTCCGGTGAATTTCGTTTTCGATATCATCGGGCTTCGCAGGCTTTTTCACCTCGTTCAGCAGCGACATCGGCGGCAATGTGTACACGTCCGAGAGCGTGAGCTGCTTTTCGCGGTTTTCGTGAAATTCAGGCTTCGCAATCGGCTTTATTTCGGGCATTGCGGGCGCTTCGTGAGCGTTTTCCGCGGGAATATCGTCGATATCGAACGGAAGTTCCGCCTCGTCAACCTCGGAAATCTCGTCGATATTAACGCGCGGCTTTGCGGCGGGCGTTTTCAGCTCGTCGGAATACACGATATCCCTGCGCGGCGCGTCCATTATCTTCGATACGCGCGCAGGTCCTTTTTCCGCGTTAAGCTTGTCCAGAGCGTCGACAATCGGCACCAAATCCGCGTCGTTGTCAACAAAACGCTCAGGGTCGGGCTTTTCGGGTTCGCGTATTATCGGGTGTTTTTTCTCCATATATTTCTTCAGCGCCTCGCGGTAATCGCGCGAATCCTGTCGCTGTTCTTCGAGAACCTTGTTTGTGTCGCGTTCGGGCGGCAGCTTTACGGCGGGCTTTTTTTCGGCTTTCGGCGCTTCGGAAGCTTCGGGAGCGCCTGTTTTTCCAACGCTTCCCACAACGTCTTTCATCTCGTCAAGCTGAGAACGTTTCTGAGCTTCTTTGTGCAGGTCGCGTTCAATCTTCTTTGTCGTCTGCACGGCGGCGAGCTTCCGCGCCTTTTCCTCCTCGCGGATACGGCGGTATTCCTGATTGAGAACCGCGTTCTGTTCACGGCGGCGCTCGATACCCTCGGCGGTCTTTGTTCCCGCTTTTTTCACGCCCTTTCCGATTTTCCCGAACATCTCGTTAAGCGGCATATCAATCATCAGCACAACGCACACGAGCGTTATTATCACAATTATAATCGAAGCGCCGAGCTTTCCGAGAAACAGCAGCGGCACGCCGAGTATCAGCGCGAAAAATCCGCCGCCCGCGAAATTTACGCCGTTTGTGTAAAGATTTGCGCAAACCTCGCCGAAATTCGCGCCGTTAACCTTTCCTGTGATGAATATTTCAAACGCGGCGCAGAGAATAAGCTGCGCGAAAACGAACTTCCACACGGTAAACGCGGCGTTCGGTCGGTTTGAAGAAATAAGCACCGCGAGCGTTATCATAAACGGTCCGAAAACGTACGCGGGTATGCCGAAAAGTCCGTGCATAACATTGTGTAGCGCGTTCCAGCCCTCGCTTCCCGGTATAATCGCAATAAACGCGAACACAACGCCCAGCGCAAGCAGCGCAACGGACGCGATTTTCCGCCTGTTTCTGCTTTTTCTCAGCGCTTCTTCGCGCAGGCGCTGTTCTTCGAGCGCCTTTTTTGAGCGAGCCGCAGTTTTTGTTTTCCCCGTAGTCCCCGCAGTGCGTGAACCCGTCTTTTTCTCCGCCATTTTTTCACCCCGAAATTATGTATAATTTAGCCCACGAAAAGGGAAGAGAGCGTGTTTCCCGTGACGTTTTCCCAGATACCGCCCGCTATGCACGCAAGTCCTATTATCAATGTATAAACGCCGAAAATCTTGAACCTGTCCTTTTCAAGAAGCCATTTCACAAGCTTTATCGCAAGAAATCCCACGACAGCCGCGATTACAAAGCCGATTGCAAGCGCCGCCCAGTCGAGCTGCATATCCGACTTAACCGCTTCGCCAAGCTCAAGCACGCTTCCGCCGAGAATTGCGGGTATTCCGAGAATAAACGCGAAAGTCACCGCCGTGTTCTTCTCAAGACCGCAGAACAGCCCCGCCGCGGTTGTCGAGCCGGAGCGCGATACTCCGGGAAACAGCGCCACGCACTGGAATAATCCCACGATAATTCCGTCTTTAACGGTCATCTGTTCGCCTGTTTTTGTACCGTGGCAGCGGTCCGACATAAACAGCAGCATTGCCGTGAACAGGAACGCCGCGCCCTCGAAAATGATATCTCCGTCGCCCTGACGCGCCGTGAAGAAGTCCTTGAAGAGATACGCGGGAACCAGAATTACCGTCGCAAGTATCACGAGAATCATCATTCTTCTGTCCGCGTTCATATTCTTCCACGAGAATTTTCCCGTGAAAATATCGCGGAACATCAGGAAAAATTCCTTTATCATACCCCAGATTGTCTTTCTGAACGCGACAAAAACCGCCGCAAGCGTTCCCAGATGAAGCACAATCGACAAAATCAGCGCAGTTTCGCCGTTAACGCCCGTGATGTGCTGGACAACCGACAGATGCCCCGAACTCGACACGGGCAGAAACTCCGTCAATCCCTGCACAATCGCCTGAATTATCACAGTAATATAGTCCATAATATGTACCTCGCAATGCGCTTCCGTTCCCCTTTAAGCAGGGGAGCGGAGCATATTTTCGTCAGTTTCCGTTAAAACGCAGCGTTCTCATTGTATCCGCCGCGATTACTCTCAGTACTTTTTCTTTTTCCTCGTCAAATTCGGGTTCCGGCTCGTCGGGAAGCTTCCCGAATACGCCTTCAAGCTCTTCAAAAGGTATCAACGCTGTTCACCTCGCAAATCCCGCGGAATTGCTCCGTAAATCGCGCCGTTTATCTCGGCGTTTCGCGATTTAACCGCGACGGCTTTCTGCTTTTTACCGACCTTTTCAGCGGTTTTTTCAGAGGATTTCTTTGTTGATTTTGAAGATTTTGACGATTTTGCAGCTTTTTTCACGGATTTTGCGGGAGATTTCGCTTTTTCTTCCTCAATCATCTCATACAGCCGCTTCACAGCGTCCGAAAGCGAGCCGCAGTTGTCGATTAGACCTTCTTCAACCGCCGCTTTCCCGTCGAGAACAGTTCCGATATCGAGAACAAGCTCGTCGCGCTCCATCATCAGTTCCTTGAAGCGTTCGGGCTTTATGCGGCTGTTTTTGGTGACAAAACGCGTTATTCTGTCCTGCATTTTCTCGAAATAGTTCATCGTCTGCGGAACTCCGAGCATCATTCCGTTCATACGCACGGGGTGAATTGTCATCGTTGCGGACGGCACGATAAAGCTTTCTCGCGCCGATACCGCGAGCGGTACTCCTATCGAATGACCGCCGCCGACCACAATCGACACGGTGGGCTTCGATATCCCGGAAATCAGCTCCGCGAGCGCAAGCCCCGCTTCAACGTCGCCGCCGACCGTATTCAGCAGAATAAGCAGCCCCTCGACCGTGCTGTCCTGTTCAATCGCCACAAGCGCTGGTATCAAATGCTCGTATTTTGTCGTTTTATTCTGCGGCGGGAGAATATAATGTCCCTCAATCTGCCCGATTATCGACAAGCAGTGAACATTGTACGGCGCGCCTGTCGCCGCTATCATTCCCATATCTATTATCTGTTGATTTTGCTGTTCCGAAAACGGCGCGCCGCTTTCTTCCGCAGTTTCGTTTTTATGTCCCATATCTTCACCTCTCGTTCTTTTTCAATATTATTGTCCGAGAGCGTAAAAATATTCGCATAACAATACATCTTACATTATATCACATACGAAAAATTTTTTCAAGGGCTTTTACATTTTCACGGCTTAAATAAATCATACTTTGTACAATCCAAGCATACAGTAGTGTTGTACCGACAGTATCACACCCCGCAAAATGCTTTAAGGAGGACTTCTGATGGAAGAAAAGAACAAATCCGTCGTTTATCTCGACGAAATTATTTTTGACGGACAGACCGAACAGGGCGTTGAACTCGACTATGTTCTGCCCGATTACTGCCCCGATATCTTCAAGATACTTTCCTGCTCGCTTACGCCGAAAATCGTGTCTTACAGCGTTTCAAGCGACGGAAAGCTCGCTCTTGACGGCGTTGTGTACATAAAGGCGCTCTATCTTGCCGAAACAAGCTCCGAGGTCTTTTGCATAGACCAGCGCTATACTTACTCGAAGCTTGTTGATATCAGCAAAAAGGACGCTCCTTCGCCGTGGCTTTCCTTTGAAATGAAGCAGGATTACTGCACCTGCCGCGCGGTTTCTCCGAGGAGAATCGACGTTCGCGGAGCGGTTTCCTGCCGCATAAAGGCGCAGACCTGCCGCGAAAACGTTCTCTGCACAATTCCGGACGGACTTCAGGTGAAAACGCGCTCCGTTTCCTGCTGCGGGAAAACGCTTTTCGCGAAAAAGCAGATTTTAAGCTCCGAGGATATCGAAACGGGAGCGAGCGGCGTTGCGTTCATTATGCAGAGCGGCGCCTGCCCGAAAGTCACAGACGTGAGGATTGTCGCGGATAAGGCGGTTGTAAAGGGAACGGTTATCGTAAGCGCGCTCTACGGCTTGCCGAACGCGGACTCCGGCGGCTGTTCCGAAGCGGAGAAGATGACCGCGGAAATCCCCATAAGCGCAATCCTCGATATCCCCGGAATTACCGACGAACACGTCACAATTCCCGAAATTTCCGTGCTGGATTTCGAGCTTATTCCCAAGGCTGACAGCGGGATTATTTCCTGCAAAATGACGGCTGAATGTTCGGCGAGAGCGTGGAAAGCTGAAAAAATTACTTTCCCCGTCGATGTGTATTCAACGGAGTTTGAAACGGATTTCCTCACAAATTCGCTTCGGCTTAACACCGCTCCAAGAGCGCTTTCACAGACGCTTACGCTTAAAATGAACATCACAGCCGAGGGCTTTGAGATACGCTCCGTCTGGGATTGCCGCGCGGAGATAAAAAATCCCGTTCTGCGCGTCGGCGAGAGCGGAGAAACCGAGTTTGCGGGTATGCTCTGCGGGTACGTTTACGGGAAAAACACGGACGGCGCGCCGTTTTGCCTTGAAAAGCAGGAAGCGTTCAGGCAGAGCGTTTCTTCCTCGGATATGAGCGAAATCACCGCCGCACAGTTCGCCGCAAAAATTGCGGGCGCAGACTTTTCAATCAAATCAGACGGCGCGGTTGAGATTTCCGCGATAACCGAGCTTTGCGGCGTGCTTCACGACGTTGTTTCCGCGGAAACCGTGAGCGAGGTCACCGTCCGCGAGGATAAGCCGAAAGCGGGGAACGACGAGTTTGCGCTCCGTATCTGCTATACCGACGAGCAGTCCGACTGCTGGAGCGTCGCAAAGGCATATAACACCACGGTTAAGGCGCTTATGGAAGAAAACGACATCACTGATGAACAGGCTGCGCTTTCGGGTATGATTATCATTCCAACCGTTTGAATATCGGGGAAAGGCTGCCCCGCTGCAAACCCGCTTTCGGGCAAAAAACCGACCATAGCGGAAACTAGGAGCGAAATCGCTGCCGGTCGCACCGGCGAAAGGAGTTGCAATGATGAATAATGTTTATGCTGATATCGCCGGAAGAACCGGCGGG
>DPBR01000101.1:0-1477 GCA_003516865.1 Oscillospiraceae bacterium | reverse complement strand
GGAAGAACCGGCGGGAATATCTATCTTGGCGTTGTCGGACCCGTGCGTTCGGGAAAATCCACGTTTATAAGCCGTTTTATGAACGATATCGTTATCCCGAATATCCCCGATGAATACCGCCGCGAGCGCGCTAACGATGAGCTTCCCCAGTCCTCGGCGGGGAAAACAATTATGACCACCGAGCCGAAATTCGTCCCCGAAGAAGCTGTTTCAATTCAGGTTAACGATGTGAAAATGAATGTTAGGCTTATCGACTGCGTTGGGTATATCGTTCCGAGCGCAATCGGCTATATCGAGAACGAAGCGCCGCGAATGGTGATTACGCCGTGGTTTGACGAGGAAGTTCCGTTCAATATGGCGGCGGAAGTCGGCACAAGAAAGGTCATTACCGACCACTCGACTATCGGTATCGTCGTCACAACGGACGGCTCGATAACCGACATTCCGCGCACTGAATATGAACAGGCTGAGGAACGGATTATCGCCGAGCTTAACGAGATTAACAAGCCTTTTGTCGTCCTCCTTAACTGTACAGACCCCGAAAGCGCCGAAAGCAAAAACCTTGCCGAGGAGCTTTCGGAGAAGTACAGAAGCCGCGTTATCCCGCTGAACTGCGTTGATATGGACGAGGATAAAATCAAGGAAATTCTGGGCGAAGTGCTGCTGAAATTCCCCGTGCGCGAGGTCAAAATCAGAATGCCGCGCTGGATTTCCGCTCTCGACAAAGAACATTGGCTCAAAAAGGACGTTTTCGGCTGCATAAAGTCAGCCGCAGCCGAGGTTCACGGTATCAATGATATCAAAAAGTGCGCCGACGATATCGCGCAGTGCGAGTATGTCAAACGCGCCGAAGCTTCCGAAATCAACCTCGGAACGGGTTCGGGAATTGTTGATATTACCCTCGAAAACGAGCTGTTTTACAAAATTCTCGGCGAGGCGACCGGTCTTGAACTCAACAGCGAGAACGACCTTATGCCGTGTATGATTGAGCTTGCGGCGGTAAAGCGCAGGTACGAGCGTGTGAAAAACGCGCTTGACGAGGTTGAAGCGACGGGGTATGGTATCGTGCTTCCGCAGATGGACGAACTCACTCTCGAAGAGCCCGAAATTATCAAGCAGGGCGGGAAATACGGCGTTCGGCTCAAAGCGTCCGCGCCGTCAATCCATATGATGAGCGCGAATATCACAACCGAAATTAACCCGATTGTCGGCAGCGAAAAGCAGTCCGAGGAGCTTATAAGCTATCTTCTCAACGATTTTGAGGAAAATCCCACGAAAATCTGGGAGAGCAATATTTTCGGAAAATCGCTCTCAGACCTCGTTAACGAAGGGCTTCACAATAAGCTTAATCGTATGCCGCAGGACGCGCGTATGAAGCTTCAGGAAACAATCGGCAGGATTATAAACGACGGCTGCGGCGGACTTATATGCATTATTCTGTAATTATCGGGAAATCGCTCGTTCTTGGGCGATTTCT